>CALCKS010000106.1 GCA_937965895.1 uncultured Campylobacter sp. | reverse complement strand
AATTCGCAGCATGCGAAAGCTCATCGGCGGCTCCATTCATCAAATGACTCACTGCGGCAGGTGCCGCGCCGACGCATGCGGCAAGCTTTGCGAGGGATAAGGGCTTTGGGTTGCGGCTGGTTTTGTCGGCTTTTTATCGGTCCGTCAAATTTAAATTTATATCACGATCGCGATTTTTAAGGTTATATTTTCAAATTTCACAAAAGGAGTTAGCACGAAGCTAAGACAAATTTTAAAACTAGGTGCGACGCTTGCCGTTTGTTTAAATTTAGCCAGCGCAAAATCGCTCGAGCAGATTAAAAAGATGGCGTGATCACTATCGCGACCGAGGGAGTGTATTCGCCGTTTTTGTTTCATAACGAAAAAGACGAGCTGATGGGCTACGACGTAGAGATCGTAAGAGCGGTCGCAGACAAGCTAGGCCTAAAGCCTAAATTTATAGAAGCCTCGTGGGACGCGATGCTAGCGGCGTTTGACGCGGGCAAGGCGGACACCGTATTTAACCAAGTAAGCATCACCGAAGAGCGCAAGAAAAAGTACGACTACTCCGTGCCATACATGACCTCGTACTCGGAAATCATCGTGCACGAGGATAACGACGATATCAAGAGCTTTGCCGATCTAAAGGGCAAGCGCTCGATGCACTCGGTAAATAGTAAGTGGATCCCAACCGTCGAAAGATACGGCGCAAAACTCGTCGTAGCCGATAACCCAAACAACCAGATAAATTTCATAATCACCAAGCGCGCCGACGACACGATAGACGACGCCGTGATGTTCTACGACTACAAAAAGCAACACCCAAAAGCGCCTATAAAGCTTATAGTTGCGGGCGAGGACACGATGTATACGGCCGTAGTCGTACATAAAGGCAACGCCGAACTACTGGAAGCGATAAACAAAGCCCTAAACGAGCTACGAGCCGAGGGCAAGCTAAAAGAGATCTCGATGAAGTATTTTGATAAAGATATTTCCGAATAAATTTAAAAGGATAAAAGATGAAAATCTCAAATTTAGTCAAATTTGTCGCGGCACTTGCCGTTTGTTTAAATTTAGCGAATGCAAATTCGCTCGAACAGATCAAAAAAGACGGCGTGATAAGGATAGGCACCATAGGGATATATAAGCCTTTTACGTATCATAATGAAAAAGACGAACTAGTAGGCTACGATGTGGATATCGCAAGAGAAGTCGCCAAAAAATTAGGCGTTGAAGCTAAATTTATCGAATCCTCCTGGGATGCCAATCTTGCCGCGTTTGATACAAATAAAGCCGATGCCATATTTAGCCAAATCAGCGTAACCGAGGAACGCAAGAAAAAATACGATTACAGCATACCGTACATGGTTTCTCACGCTGCGATAATCGTCCATAAAGACACGAACGACATCAACTCGTTTGCAGATTTAAAAGGCAAACGCTCGACTCATGCGGTAAATAGCATGTGGATACCTACGGTAGAAAAACACGGCGGTATAGTAGTTACGGCTGAGGGTATATCCGAGCAGATAAATTTAGTCGTAACCAAAAGAGCTGATGACTTAATAGACGATACGGTAATGTTTTACGACTATATGAGGCAGCATCCAGACACGCCGATAAAGATAGCCGTCACGGGCGATGAGCCGATGTATACCGCCGCTATCGTAAAAAAGGGAAATAAAGAGCTCCTAGACGCTATCAATCAGGCTCTAAAAGAACTAAAAGCGGAAGGAAAATTGAAAGAAATTTCGCAAATTTATCTAGGTAAAGATATTTCGGAATAAATTTAAAAGGAGAAAAGATGAAAATCGCAAATTTGATCAAATTTGTCGCGGCACTTGCCGTTTGTTTAAATTTAGCGAATGCAAATTCGCTTGAACAGATCAAAAAAGACGGCGTGATAAGGATAGGCACTATGGGGACATATGCGCCGTTTACCTACCACAACGAAGCGGGCGATCTAGTAGGCTACGACGTAGAGATCGCAAAAGCGGTCGCCGATAAACTAGCCCTAAAGCCGAAATTCGTCGAAGCCTCGTGGGACGCGATGATAGCGGCATTTGACGCGGGCAAGTCCGATATCGTATTTAACCAAGTAACGATAAACGACGACAGAAAGAAAAAATACGATTTTACCGTGCCTTACACGGCTACGCATACGATCGTGATCGTCCATAAAGACAACGAGGATATAAAATCATTTGCCGATCTAAAGGGCAAAAGAAGCGCTCATGCCGTAACTAGCAACGAAGGCAAAATCGCCGAGCAGCACGGCGCCGCCATCATAACCGCAGCCGGCATAGTCGAGCAAATAAATCTCATAGCCACAAAAAGAGCCGACAGCACCATAGATAGCGACCTAATGTTTTACGAATACACAAAACAAAACCCGCAAGCTCCTATCAAAATAGCCGCCATAAATAGCGACGCCACCTACATGGCCGCGATAGTGCATAAGGGCAACGCCGAGCTGCTAAACGCCGTAAATAAGGCGCTAGAGGAGCTTCGAGCCGAGGGCAAGCTAAAAGAGATTTCATTGAAATATTTCGGCAAAGATATTTCAGAATAAACCCAAAAGCGGCGGTCGGGACGGCAGATTTTAAATTTGCAAATTTAAAATTTACGCAGCCAGGTTTGATCGCCACTTAAAATTTAGACGCAAATTTGGCGGCAAACAAGCCGCCGCGTCAAATTTGAGCTCAAATTTAGAGTTGAGCTAAATTTACAAATTTAAGCCCGCAAATATAACTTGCCGTTTTAAAATTTGACGGCAAATTTGACGAGCAAAAAGCTCGCGAGCACTAAAATTAAACTCAAATTTGACGTAAAATAACGGAGGTAAAATTTGGACATAGATCGCATAAACCGCATAATAGAAATCCTCTCAAGCTCGACGCTGCCGATGCTAGTCGCACTCGCAAAGGTCACGATACCCCTCACGCTGATATCCTTCGCCTGCGGACTGGCTATCGCTATAGTCACGGCAATAGCAAGGCTTAGCGGGGTGAAAATTTTGCGCTTAATATTTGGCGCTTATGTTTGGATATTTCGCGGAACGCCGCTGCTGGTGCAGCTTTTTATCGTGTTTTACGGGCTTCCGGCAGTCGGCATTACACTTGAGACCTGGACCGCGGCCGTCATCGCCTTTAGCCTAAACGTCGGCGCCTACGCGTCCGAGTCCGTGCGAGCCTCGATCCTATCGGTGCCGCGAGGACAGTGGGAGGCGGCGATGTCGCTAGGCATGACGCAGGCGCAAATTTTACGGCGCATCATCGCGCCCCAAGCCGTGAGGATATCGCTGCCGCCGTTATCAAACACATTTATCGGCCTAGTCAAAGACACCTCGCTCGCCGCGTCCATTACGATGGTGGATATGTTTATGGTCGCTCAGCGTATCGCCGCGCGCACCTTTGAGCCGCTACTACTCTACGTCCTAGCCGCCCTCATCTACCTGGCCGTCTGCACGGCTCTAACCTGGCTGCAAGCAAAACTCGAAAAATCCGTCTCGAGGTACGTGTGATGATAAAATTCACGAATTTAACCAAGGCATTTGGCGATCATACGGTGCTAAATGACATAAGCGTACAGATCTACGAAGGTCAAACGACCGTGATCGTGGGCTCATCAGGATCTGGCAAATCAACCCTGCTGCGCTGCATAAATTTGCTCGAAATCCCACAAAAAGGCGAGCTGGAGCTAGGCGGACAGAGGCTAAATTTCGCAAATAAAATCTCGCAAAAAGAGCTGCTATCTTTTCGCCGTCATACGGGCATGGTGTTTCAAAGCTTTAATCTTTTTCCGCATTTAACGGTGCTACAAAACGTCATCGAGGGGCCGACGCAGGTGCTTGGCATAGACAAACAAAGCGCGATAAATAAGGCTCGCGAACTGCTCAATAAGGTCGGACTCAGCCAGAAAGAAAATGCCTATCCAAATAGGCTCTCGGGCGGCCAATGCCAACGAACGGCGATAGCGCGAGCTCTTGCGATGGATCCTGCGTTTTTACTGCTAGACGAGCCCACTAGCGCGCTTGATCCCGAGCTGGGGGCCGAGGTTTTTAAGGTCGTAATAGCGCTAGCCAAAGAGAAAAAATCCCTCGTCATCGTAACACATAATATGAATTTCACTCGCAAGGTTGCGGATAGAATTTTATTTTTAAACGAAGGCAAGATCGCATTTGACGGCGGCGCAGAGGAGTTTTTTGGTAGCGACTCGCCACGCATAGTAAAGTTTATCTCGGCGATGGATACTTAGGGCGGGTGTTTTTGCGAGCCTTTGAATGTCGTTTTGGCGAAATTTTAAAATTTGAGATTTTGCAACTTAAAAATCAGTTTTTTGCTTGCAAGCATGCTAGATAATAATTATTTTTGTTAAATCTAGTTACAACGCGTCCACACGCATCTTCAAATCGTCCCTAACCACAAGCACAGCTGTTCTTCTTTATAAGTTTACTGGATCACGCTTGTTTTTTAGTAGCTTGCCTAGTTATGGCGCATTTAAATGGGTTTTTGCGGTAGCAAGCAATTAAAACACAAAACAACACTAATAAAAAGTGGATAAATTTAAGCAAAAATCATAAGCTTGAAGCCAGAGAATATGAGTATATCTTGATATGGCAATGCTTTATTACAATCACAAAAGCCATAAAAAGACATCAAATTTGATGATTCTATTGGCATGGCTATAAAGTAGCAGTTTAGTCTGTTTGATAATATAGAATTTTACCGCGCAATTTGAAAAAAGACAACCAAAAGCATAACATTATTTCTATACTTACTCATCACAAAGCGCCCAATCTCCGCAATAAAATACTTTTAGCATACTGCCAAACACGAGCAATCTATTTATCCTCGAGCCGTTTTTGGCTAAATTTTAACGCCAAATACATTTACAATCTTTTCTTACGATGAATTAGAATTTTCTACGTAACATAAAGTTGTAGACATATAAAGATATTTTTGCAATACATGATTGCTATGCTAAATTTATAAGGTTATTTTTAATTTTATAGATATTTTCTGCGAGGCTCGAGTAAATCTAAGCAGCTAAAAAACAAATAACACTCTTACAAAAAGTTAAAGAACTTTGTAAAAGTATATTTTGACGTTATTTGCCTTCTTCAAATGCGCCGGCAGATAAGATTTTAGCTATTCTAGCATTTAAAAGCTCATCTACTTTTAGCTTTTCAAGTTTATCTAGCTCGGTTATAAAATAGCTTGCGAGCGCTTTTACGGCAGTTTCTTTATCTCTGTGAGCGCCGTTTATCGGCTCTTCTATGACGTCGTCTATCAAATTTAAGCTTTTTAGATCATCAGCGGTTATTTTTAGTGCTTTAGTAGCTTGCTCTTGTTTTGACGGATCGTTCCAAAGTATAGCTGCGCAACCCTCCGGTGAGATAACCGAAAAAACTGAATTTCGCATCATGGCTAGCTTATCAGCTACGCCTATAGCTAGAGCTCCGCCACTTCCGCCCTCACCTATGACGACGGCTATCATCGGAGTTTTTAAATTTGCAAATTCAAATAAATTTCTAGCTATCGCTTCGCTTTGACCGCGCTCCTCAGCCGCAACGCCCGGATACGCGCCCGGAGTATCGATCAAAAATAGTATAGGAAGTCCAAACTTCTCAGCCATCTTAGCTATTCGCAAGGCTTTGCGATAACCCTCTGGATGAGGCATACCAAAATTTCTTTTTAGTTTATTTTTGGTTCCTCGCCCTTTTTGCTCGCCTATTACGATGACTTTTCTAGAGCCTATATAGCCGATAAAACAAACTATCGCTCCATCGTCGCGATACGCTCTATCGCCATGAAGCTCATAGTAATCCCTCATCATGCCTTTGATGTAGTCGATAGCATAAGGGCGATCTGGATGACGAGCTAAAGCAAGGCGCTGAAACTCGTTGAGATTTTTGTAAATTTTAGCGGTTTCTTTTTCTAAATTTTTATTTAGAATTTCTATCGCGTGTTCATCGCCGCGAATCCTCGCGTTTGCGATGTCATCATCTATTTGTTTGATACCTTGTTCAAAGTCTAGATAACTTGCCATTATATCTTCTTAAATATAATAGAGCCGTTCGTGCCGCCAAATCCAAAAGAGTTGCTCATAACGGCGTTTAGCTCAGCTTTTCTAGCCACGTTTGGCACATAGTCTAGATCGCACTCCTCGTCTTTGGTTGCGTAGTTTATCGTAGGTGGTATAAGACCTTCTTGCATAGCCATTATGGATACAACAGCCTCTATCGCGCCAGCCGCGCCAAGGCAGTGTCCCGTTTGCCCTTTGGTAGAGCTAACCGGCGGTACATTACTACCAAAAAGAGCCTTTAATGCTGCAGTTTCGTTTTTATCATTGGTCGGTGTTGAGGTGCCGTGTGCATTAATGTAGTCTATCTGCAAATTTCCAGCCATTTTCAAGGCTTTTTTCATCGCAGAAAGCGGTCCCTCAAGCGAAGGCGAAGTGATGTGATACGCATCGCCGCTCTCTCCAAAACCAACAACCTCGGCATAAATTTTAGCGCCTCTAGCCTTAGCACTTTCATACTCTTCGAGCACGAGCGCACCGCTACCTTCGCCCATAACAAAGCCATCTCTGTCTTTATCGAAAGGTCTTGATGCTGTTTGCGGATCGTCGTTTCTAGTAGAAAGCGCCTTCATAGCCGCAAATCCGCCGATACCTACGCCGCAAACCGTAGACTCGGAGCCTACGACTAGCATTTTTTGCGCTTCGCCGACCATAATAGTTTTAGCCGCTTCGATGATGGCGTGAGTAGATGCCGCGCATGCTGTTACGCTAGAGATATTGGGTCCTTTTAGACCGTGCTCTATCGAAACTATGCCGCCCAGCATATTTACTAGTGCAGAAGGTATAAAAAATGGAGAAATACGTCTCGAGCCTTTTTCAAGCAAGATATTGGAGTTTTTTTCGATATTAGGCAAACCGCCTATGCCAGCAGCTGAACTAACGCCGAAATTTTCAGCGTCAAATTCGCCGAAATTTGCGTCAGCCATAGCCTCTTTAGCAGCTTTTAATCCAAGCTGTATAAATCTATCGACTTTTTTTACCTCCTTGGCGTCCATCACACTAAGCGGGTCAAAGTCCGTTATCTCGGCAGCAATCTGAACTGGAAAATCGCTCACGTCAAAAGATGTTATCTTTTTTACGCCGGTTTTACCTTCGCAGATAGCCTTAAATGAACTATCCTTGTCGAGCCCTAAAGCGTTGATCATTCCAATCCCGGTTACTACGACTCTTTTCAAGATCTCTCCTTGCAAAAACTTATTTATTTAGTATCTCGATGTAGCTTACGACGTCGTTTATAGTGATCAGCTTCTCAGCGTCGCTATCAGGTATCTCTACCTCAAATTTCTCCTCAAGAGCCATAACTAGCTCAACTACGTCAAGCGAGTCCGCACCCAAATCCTCGATAATCTTAGACTCAAGTTTTACAGCATCCGGAGCCACGCTTAGTTGCTCGACTACTACGTCTCTTACATCATCAAATATTGCCATTTTTTTCTCCTAAAAATAAAAATTTCGTGATTTTAATATATTTTAGCTTAAACTTTCGCAAAAACGTAAATTTACGCCCTTACATATATAGTCCGCCGTTGATCTTTAGCGTCTCGCCCGTGACGTAGCTAGCGTGATCGCTTAGCAAAAACGCCACAGCTTCGGCCACTTCGCTAGCGCTTCCGAATCGCTTTAGCGGGATGTTGTCGCTGTAGGTTTTTTTGATCTCGTCGCTTAGCTCGCTCGTCATATCAGTCTCGATAAAGCCCGGAGTTACGCAGTTAAAGCGGATATTTCTCGCCGCGCCTTCTTTGGCAAAGCTTTTGTTCATTGCGATCATTCCGCCCTTGCTCGCAGCATAGTTTGCCTGTCCGGCATTACCCATCTCGCCCACGATAGAGGCTACGTTTACGACGGCGCCGAAGCGTTTTTTGCTCATTACTTTTAGCGCCTCGCGGCATCCGATAAAGGCTGAGGTTAAATTTGCGTTTATCACGCCGGTAAAATCCTCCGTCTTCATGCGAAGCGCGAGCTTGTCGTTTGTTATACCGGCGTTATTTACGAGGTAGCCCAGCTCGCCGTCGGCGTCTGCGATCAAATTTATAGCTTTTATAAACTCATCCTCGTCCGTCGCGTCAAATTTAACCACCGCGGCCTGTCCGCCGTTTGCTACGATTTCAGCTTGCAGAGCATCGGCGATTTCAGGCTTTGAGCGGTAGTTTATCCAGACTTTTAGTCCCATTTGCGCTAGAGTTTTGGCTATCTGCGCGCCGATACCGCGGCTAGCTCCCGTGATTAGCACGTTTTTTCCGCTAAATTTCATTTTTTCTCCTTGATTTGGCATAACGGATTTCCGCAAGCCTTTATTTTAATAAAAATCAAATTGTAGCGAAAAAGGGCTAAATTTTACTTACCGATGCGCAAAAAATTAAATTCAGAGCGGCCGAGAGCTTATTTGCCTGCCTTTTTCGTCATAGATATATGCAGTCGTTTTGCTCGCGACACTCACGCTTGATGCTGTAAATCCAAGCAGCGTAAGCCCGCTAGCCGGCCTGGTAAAAAGCTGATGATTTTTCTCGTCATAAACATGCAGGCTGCCGTTTTTGATGATTGCTAGGGCTATCATTTTATCTCCTTGATTTTTGCGATTAGTGCATCTATCTCGGGTGCACACTCGCTTGAGAGCATATTTACGAATCTTCTTTGAGGTGTCGATCCGTCTCCGTCAAATTTAGCTAATCTTTCCTCTAGTTCGCTTATCGCACCGTTAAATTCAGTCCATTTTATCGATGCGTTGTTTAGGTCTTTTTTGTAGCTTGGATAGACCTTTTTTACGATTTCGTCCGCGACGCCATTTACATCGGCGTATTCGCTTAGCTTTTGATTTATGTAGTCGCGCTTAAATTTAGCCTCCAGTTCGCTTAAATTTGAGCTTTTTTGAGTTGTTTTCTCGGCTGTTTTATCTGGCTTTTTATCTTGCCCTCTCTTTGTCTTTATGGCGTTGCCAACCAAAAGAGCTATCGCGCCCACTACAATTACCGCCGCAATTTTTCCTATGCTTAACATATTCTCCTCCATTATTTTATTTCCTTTTCTATTTCGTTTTTAAATTTATCAAGCCCTTCTAGCTCGAGTTTGATATCTTTGATACGTTCTTTTATCGCGGCTACTTCGGTTGATTTTAGCTGCCCTTTGACGCTTATTTCCTCGTATAGCTTTCTGTTCTCTTCCTCGCACTCGCGCATAGCCATTTTTACACCGTTTATAAACTCATCGGCATTTTGGGATACGACGTTTTTTATCTTGTCTTTGACCGTGTTTTGGATTTGTGCTAGATTATCTTGTATCGCGCTACTTAGCTTTGCCTTGTAGTTTTCTTGGCCTTTTTTCGTATCAAACCACCTCTGCCAAAACCTCGTACTATCGCTTAGGGCGTTTTCTACCGTGCGGTTACTTATAGCTAGCGCGCTTACTTGGTCTTGCATATCTTTTACGCTAGCAAAGGTTTTGTGATTTACGCGATTTTCGATGAGAGTTTGGTCAAAGCCAGTCATTTCTCCAAATTTACCTATGACTCCGTATTTAAAAGCCTTGATGTTTTCCTCCAAACTTTCTCTGGCGACTTTAGCTATCTCTTTAAAGATAGCGTTATCTTCAAGCGCATTTTTGACATCCCACTCTATTCGGTATCTGATGTCGTTGATACTCTTGTAGCCGTATAGTTTTCTCTCCAGAGCATTTCGTATGCTAGTAAATTTATCCGCCGTCGCCTTTTCTATTTCGCCTTGGATATCTGATATACGTTCATCAAATTTATCTGCCAGCTCGTCTTGACTTCGGTAGATTTTTTCTATATTTGCCTCTATTTTCTTTATCGACGCTTCTATTTCCTCGTTTGACTTTGCGCTTACGCTTAACGCGTTTTGTAGGCTCGCACGTCTATCGTCTATCTCTCTTTTCTTTCTTTCAAAGGTTTGCATGATAAAGTCCGTATGCGAAGCTATAAGATCATCTCCCTTGTTTTCTACGAGTTTTTTAGCTACTAGCTCCCTTAGCTCGTCTACCCGACTATCTTCGTAAAAGCCTTTTTTGACCAGCTTTTTCTTGTAAAATTCATCATCCTCGTCTAGCTTGCCGTTTTTTTCTTTAAATTTTATGACGTCGGTTAGCGCGGCGGTTAGGACGAATTTACTCTTGTCGTTAAAGATAGTATCTTTAAATTTATCGTCTTGTTTGATGCGTTCTAGATCGCTTTTTACTTCCTCTTCGCTATTTGCGGTATCGATTTTATTTACCGCGATGATGCGCTTTGACGATGTTAGATGCAGTAGATAGTTCGTGATAAATTTATAGTCGTTTTCGTCAAGCATCCTTCCTGCATAGCTCGCGTATATGGCCGCGTCGCACCTACCTATCCAGTCCAGGGTTACTTGCGAGCGAAATTTATTCGAGTCATTGGTGCCCGGAGTATCGACTACTATCAGTTGGCGTAAAATTTCGCTTGGATGATATATCTCCACGGTTTTTACAAACGGCGTATAAAGCCCTTTGTTTGCTACATACTCGCCTAGATTTTCTATCTTATCCTCTTTGCTTATTCCAAGGATTCTTGCCTCTACGTTTTTGTCTTTTATCGTAGGCAATATATCGTTTTTAAAAAACTCTCGTCCGTTTTCGTCTTTATACGTTTTTAGCGTTTCCCATTCGTCTTTTGAATAAAAATTAGCCTTTAGCTTTGGCTGCTTTGCATATCGGATCTCGGTTATCTTAGCCGTCAAAGGAGTATCGTCTGCGGGCAAGATAGGCTCGCCGCCAAATACCAATGCGTTTAAAAGCGTTGATTTGCCCGCCTTCATCTGGCCTGCGATCGCTAGGATAAATTCCTCGTTTTCTAGCTTGCTTGCTCTATCTTTTAGCGTATTTTCATCTAAGCCGTCGCTAAAGACCAAGCCACTTTTAGCTAGCCTCGCGTAGGCATCTAGCAGTTTTTGTTTCTTGGCATTAAAATTTTCTAGCATCTATTTTTCCTTTATTTACTTAAAGTGTCGACGACGTCGTCTATTTTTTCGATTAGGTATCTATTCATCTCATCGTCTCGTGGTTTTATGACGTTTTGGATTATATAGTCGTATTTATCTACCGCATCTTGGATTAAATTTTGCAAATACTCGCCGTTTTTGCTTACAAAATCCGCAATCATCTTGCCGGAATTTGATATTTGCTCCTCATCGCCGAGTCTAACGTATCCGTAAAAGTTATCTTCCAGTACGGACAGGATAAATATATTTAGCTTTTCAAGAAGCAATATAACGAAAATATCTTCAAATTTGCCGCCTCCGTTAAACCAAACTTGCTCTCGCGTTATATCCAAAAATTTGCCCTCGAAAATTTCCTTTCTAAATAAATTTTCATCTATACGGCACGCGCGCATATCTTTGTCGTTTTCATCTTCTTCAAGCAAAACTTTTTCGCCCAGCATTTGCGCTATCTCGCTTAAGGCCCTCTTTATAGCGTTAAAGTTTCTTATCTTAACGCTAGGCGTAAAGTCGATATACCCGCCGACTATTTGCTTGGCTTTTTGCGCTATGTCTAAAATTTCGCTTCTAAGCTCTGCTACGTCTTCGGATAAATTTAATCCATCCGCCTCGTTTGAAGCTCCTACGGCCGCTGCCGCCAATATATCCTTGATCTTTTGGCGCACGGGGAAAATACCGCCGGTAAAACCGTCTTCGCAGCTAAGCGCATAGTCGTTTTCTAGCGTATTTAAAAATGCAAAATATTCCAGCAACTCCTCTGCTATATCGTAAAAATCGTTTGACTCTAAACTCATGCTTTCTCCTTTAAATTCATGTTTTGTATTTTTTGCTTTTTCTGTTTAAATTTTTGAGCCTTATTGTCTACTTGCTCTTTAGTTTTGCTTATATACGAGCAAAAATTCTTTATATCCTCGATGTGTTTCTCGTAGGTTCGGTTTATGCTGTGTCTTCTTAGCTCTTCTCCGCACTCATCCAGGGCTTTTTCTATTGCGCTTTTTAGCGCGTATTTATACTCAACAATCTTTGAATAAGCTTCGGCCTTGGCCTTAGTAAAATAAGCGACGTACTCATCCTCATGGATGCCTATACATGGGTTGAGGCTTATACGAGATATCCTTTCGGCCAATTCCTCAAGCGCCCTTGTTATATGTTCATCAAGACCTCTCGTATTCTTAGTATTACCGTTTATATTTTTAAGAATATGACTTTTTAGATTTAGCATTTCGTCTTTTGCCGTATCGGGATTTATAAAAAAATAATAGTCGTAATAGTATGAAAAAGTAATGATGTTCCAAAAATCCCTATCATTGTTTTTGACATTGTTTTTGTTCTCTCGGTAAAGTAAATTTAAGATTATTTGTTTCATAGCATTGTCGATCACTGTAAACAAATTACTCCAGCCTTTGTCGCTCAACCAAAATTTTTCATCGTCTTCAAACAGTTCTTCGATAGCTTTTTTGGTTTGGTTTAGACTAAGTAAAAAATCCGCTAGAATGCCGTCTATTTTTTTAAAGATATCTACTTTTCTATGAAAGTAAATTTGCTCTTTTACGCCGTCTATGGCATTAAATATCGCTTTTTTGGACTTATTTTTTAGTTTTACCATATCAGGCTCTAGACTTTTGTCGTCAAGACTAGCATAAGCAAAAATATCTTTAGCTAGCCCTAGTTCTAAAACGGCCTTTTTAACTTTTTCGATAGCAGAAGGCGGTTTTTGATCCGCCCTATTTACCACGACGAAACATATTAAATTCGGATTAGTTTCTTTGATTTTCTTTATTTCTTGCAAAAGACTGTCGGTTGCCGTACCGCCGTTGATATCTATTACGACGATTATGATATCGCTATTTTTAGCGATATTTGACGCAATCTGTCTATCTTGCCCGTCATCCATAGGATTATCATAACCCGGCGAGTCGTATATCTCTATTCCAAAAAGCTTTTTGTAAGGTACTTCACATAAAAACTCCGACCTTTGCTCGCCTATCCTTTGGCGGTCTCTAGGATGACGGCAGATATCTTGATATTCCTCTAAGCTCAACTCTTTTTCGAGTTCTTGAGTAACTTCGGTTATCTTTAGTTTTTTACCGTAAGTAAATCTAGTAATGGATGCGGTCGTGGGCCGGCTATCTATCGGACATATTTTATGCTCAACGATAGAATTTATAAAACTCGACTTTCCTGCACTAAAACAACCTATAACGGCGATTTTAGGCATATGTTCTAAATTCTGCGTCTGCGCCTCTAAATCCTTAAGCAAAGAAATTCTTTCCCCTTGCAGTAAAAGCGATTCTGCCGCTTCGCTTTCATTAAGACCAAATGATTTTAGTACGCTGTAAAAGTTCATAAACTTATCTGATAAAGTCAAGCAGGCTTTATTGCTAAAAATTGTTTCGCTTCTTTTTTTAAATTTGACAAACAAAAATACAAAAAATACAGCAATGATAGCAATGGCTAAGATAACAAAAGTATACTGCTGGGTCATCTTCCCGTAACCTCAAGCTCAAGATCCCAGATATCGTTTCTTAGCTGTTCTTTTAGCGCATTTACAGAGTCGATGTTTTCCTTTTTTAGGCGTAGCACGTCGTTTGCGCTATCTAGCTCGTTGTTTAGGCTTATCTCAAGCGGAGCAAATATTTGCTCGTTAGCGAAGTCCTCTATGTATTTTTTCGTAGCGGCGGAGATGAGATTTGCGATATCGTCTACGGCATTTTTATAGCTCCTGCCGGTGAAAAAATCAGACACCGTATCGCCAAACATCGTAATACCTCTTAACCCCCATTTGACTGTTTTAGTAATTATCATTAGCTGCGGTATTGCGACCAGGTAGTCATCGACTTTGTCTAGCGCATAGCTTATACCGCCCGATATACTCGGCAATATATCCAAAATCTGCTTTCTAAAATTTATCTTTTCTATTAGCTCTGATATATGCGATATATCGATAAGCCCGTCATCGACGTGGAGCCGACCGCTAAAGTACTCGCTAACGTTGCTTTCTACTATGCTTATTATCTCCTCGCTAAACCCGCTCGCATCGCCCGCCTTTAACATATCAGCGCTTCTTACGGCAGCGTTTTTTATCTTTATCTCGAGGTTTTTTACATAATCGTTTAAATTTAACTTTTGTTTGTTTATATCTTCTTTTAGCTTTGCGATTTTGGCGCTTATGTCGGCGGCTTTAGCATCTAGCTCCGCAATACTAAAGCTCGTATTTTCAAGTCTGTCTTTTAGTATCTTTAGGAGCTCTTTTTTGGTCTTTAGCTCATACTTGGCTACTTTTACTGCTTTTAGCGTCTCGAAATTTTTATAAAATCTCTCGTCTATCAGCTCTTTTAACTCCAAATTTTGGCTTTTAGCGTCGGTAAAAACTATCCTCTTCCCGATATCTTGCATATCAGCATCGCCCAAAAGCTCGCTAAGCTGATTTAAAACGGCTTCTTTTATCCTTTGCGCTGCGTATGCGGACTTGGAGTCGCTTTTGGTGATAGCGAAGATGACGTGAGGTAGGATTTCTGGATTTTGCGAGATGAAATTTAAGATAGATTGCGTTAGCGAACCTTGATTGATATCTTGGCAAACGATAGCGCACTCAAGGCGAGGTAAATAACCAAACGTGATATCAAAATCAAGTTTATCAAGACTTGAAACGCCGGGAGTATCTATGTAGGTGAAATTTAGGCTATTAGCGTCCCCCCCCCCACGGGAATTTGAGCTTTTAGACGAGACTCTGCGCTCTGGGTTTGAAGCGTGATAAATTCGTCCTTGCTAATCTGCTCGTCGCAGCCGCCCTCGATCTTAAAAAACTTCTCCTCCTTGCCAAAACCTACGCTAACAACGGTTTTAGTCGTCGGCTTGCTAGCAGTTACTAGCAGATCTTGCCCTAAAAGGGAATTTAGCAGGCTTGACTTACCGCTTGAAAACTCGCCTAAAAATCCAACTTCAATCTTATCCTCGCAAGATGAAGCAAAACGCTCATAGACACCGTCTATACCGTATTTGTCGCAAATTTCTTTGATCTGCATACTTAACTCCTTTGATAAATTTTTATGTTATTTTAGCGCAAAAACAGGACTAAAAAACGTCCGAATTTTATAATAAAATTTAGCTATGTATTTTACTAGAATTTAACTCAAATTTATCTTTTGCACATACGATTAGTAGATCATATAGCCGATAAATAAAGTAGGCGCTCGCTTGCCGTATGATTAGTTGTAATATATTTGCATCAATTAAACATAAAAACACTTAGTTATCATACCGAACAACAAACTCCGTCCAAACGTCTGGTCTCACAAAAATTAAAAAAGCTAAAAATCAGCTAAAAAATATACAGGCATTTTAAAAGTTAACCAAGTTTATAAAGGATATTTTAAAAACTTGGCTTAAAACTAAGAATAGCTCAAAGTGAGCTTATTTGGAATAAGAAAAATAAATCGGATTAAAACAGTGCCTCGTCCATTTCGGCCGGTTTTTCGATACCCATCAGCGCCAAAACGCTCGCGGCGATATTGTTTAGACCGCCTGCCTTTACCGCCTTTACGCCCTCGCCCATCACGAAGCAAAATACGTCAAAAGTCGTGTGATTGGTTAGTAGATTGCCCTGCGCGTCCCTCATCTGCTCGCAGTTGCCGTGGTCGCTCGTGATGACTAGCGCGTAGTTTTTCTCTTTTGCCTTTGCCACGATTCGTCCCAGCGCCGCATCCACGGCCTCGACTGCCTTCACCGCAGCGTCAAATTCGCCCGTATGCCCGACCATGTCGCCGTTTGCGAAATTTACCACGATAAAGTCTTGTCCGTCATCCATCCCTTTTAGCACTGCTTCGCACACCGCCTGCGCGCTCATTTCGGGCTTTTCGTCGTAGGTTTTGACTTTAGGGCTTGGCACGAGCACGCGCGTTTCGTTTTGGGCGAGCTCCTCGACGCCGCCGTTAAAGAAAAACGTCACGTGCGCGTATTTCTCGGTCTCGGCGGTGTGTAGTTGCGTTAGTCCCGCATTTGCGACGACCTCGGCAAGGGTATTTTTTAGTTTTTCGTTTTCAAAAAGTACTGGAAAAGCGAAATTTGCGTCGTATTCGGTCATCGTGAGTAGATTTTTTACGACGAACGGACGCGCAAATTCGCTAAAATTTTCATCGCCCAAAGCCGCCGCGATCTCGCGTACGCGGTCGTTTCTAAAATTTATAAATATCACTCCATCGCTCTCGCCGATACCGCCGAAATCCCCAAAGCTAGCCGGCACGATAAACTCGTCTGTCACGCCCGCCTCGTAGCTTTGCATGACGTATTCTAGCGGCGAGACGGTTTGCCCGTTTTCCCCGCGCGCCATCGCGTCGTAGGCCGTTTTTACGCGCTCCCAGCGCTTGTCGCGGTCCATCGCGTAAAATCTACCGCTAACGCTAGCTAACTTAAAGCCCACATTTTGCGCCTTTTCTTGCAGCGATTTTATGAAAACCAGCCCGCTTTTCGGGCCTACGTCGCGCCCATCGGTGATCGCATGAGCGCACACCTCGCAGCCGTTTGCGACCGCAAGAGAGCACATCGCGTCAAAGTGGCTCATGTGCGAGTGCACGCCGCCGTCTGAGTAGAGCCCGACGACGTGGACGCGTTTGCAAGCTTTAAATAAATTTAAAAGCTTTTGGCTTTTAGCCAGTTCGCCGTTTTCAAAACCGAGCGAAATTTTTACCAAATTTTGATACAAAACCCGCCCGCTGCCGATACACATGTGTCCGACCTCGCTGTTTCCCATCTGTCCGTCAGGTAGGCCCACTGCCAGGCCCGAGGTTTTTATGAGCGTATTTGGCACGTTTTTAAACAGCCAGTCGTATGTGGGCTTTTTTGCTGCCGCAAATGCGTTAAATTCGCTACTCTCGTTATATCCGATACCGTCTGTGATCACCAAAATAGTTTTTTGCGCCATTTTTTATCCTTTTTGACAGTAATTTTATCACAATTTGTTGTATATTTCTTAATATTAGATTATGTAAAACGGCAAAGTTAAAATACTGTTTTAAGGAAAAATTTACTTAATTTCTCGCTTTAAGGATGGAGTCCCCATTTCGATTAATGTAGCATTTGATTTTTTAAAGTACTCCCTCCAAAAACTATCTAGAGAATTCAGTATCTGTGGATTTACATAGGCTTTGTCACTTTCGTTAAGCCCTGCACCCACGATGTAAATTTTGGCTGCACCGAAGTCTGCAAAAAGGCCGTTTTTATCTACAAAACCAAGCTCTTTTTTGCTATCTATCAGTCGCGGTTTGCCTTTGGAATAAAAGCTGGTAACAGATGAATTTTCCAGCATGTCAGAAGCTATCAGTACTATCTTGTCGTGTGCTTCATCTATAGATATCGTATTTTGCGCAAAATCTTTTAGCGCATATAAAACATCTGATTTGGCTACATTATCGCCTTTTTTTAAAAAAGCATTTTTAATACTTTCACTTATATTTTTTCTTACATAGCCCAATTGATCTTTTAAACATTTATCAAATTTGGCTAAAACGCTTTTGTTTGTTTCATATCTTTGCTCTTGATTAAGCGGAAAGTCCAAGGTAAAATCAAACAATACTTCGTTGTATCTATCATGTAAGAAAGCTGAAAATTTAGCTATAAAAATATGATTGCCTTGTTTTGCGAATCGCAAAGTATTGTTTATGATTTGTTCTTTTAGCGACTCATCAAATAGTGTTGTCTCGTCTATAAGTACAAAAATCGCCTTTTCTTCGGCTAGAGTAGGCTTTTCGATTTTGTTCGCGTCATAGCAACTCGGTGCACAAAAAGCAACCGCACAAAATACGCAAAATAGTAAAATTTTTCTCATCTAGTCCTCCAGCTCCAACAATCTTTCTTCTAGATCCAAAATTTTCCCCTCGTCTCCGCCGTTTTTCTTAAGCTCTTTTAGCTCTTTTTTTATCTCCAAAATCTCTCTTCTTTTGACGTTATCGCGGGGAGTGGAAGTCGTTTGATTGGGCTCGGACTCAGACACAAAAGGTTCGCTTTTGCTTAAATTTTCTTGATTTTTCATGCGCTTATTAAACTGCCTTTGCTCGCTTTCGGCAACCTTTTGCTCTTGTTTGGACAAAGCTCTTGTTTGAATGTATCTTTCGAAAGTACGCTGGTTTGCGCTATTTAACAAATTTCTTTCGTCGGAATTAATCGTTGTACCGCCGATATACCTAGCCATTTTCGAGTGAAGAACGGCAAGCTTTTCGTTTGCTTTAGATATTATCCTATCCTTTTCTCGCTCGTAATAATCCTCAAATTCTTCCGCACTATAAAAACCTTTTATATAGCTATACGCCTTTTTACTTTCTTTGCCGACGAAGCCCCACTTGTATCCTAAAAGAATTCCTAAAATTTGAATAAAAACAAAAAGTACCGCTAAAACTATAAAAGTAGCCCAACCACCCTTTCTATCGGCATCTTGCTGTTCTTCCAAAGCCTTTTTATCAGCATTTTCTTGGATTTGCCCAAGTTCGCTTGGCGCATTATCGTATATATTTATACCAATGTTTGAAATTTCTTGATTTAGTTGCTTTTCAAGCACTTGTCCGCGTACGTAGGTAGCGCCTACGGCTATTAACGCGATTAATATAGCCGTGATTACGGTTATATGCCATTTTGGAGTTACGTTTGCATTTGCATTTACTCTATTTAAGACTTTGATATATTTAGGTCTTCCATCGTCGGCTCTGTTGTTTTGTAGGGTAATTTCTTCGTTATCCGGTTTTAATCTAGGCTTATCGTTATCGTCGTTTATCCACCACTCTCTTATTTTCTTATACACGCTATTTCTATAAATTTCACCGCCCGTAAAATGCGTAAAACCGACCAAAATGACGGAGATAACAAAAGCGATCGCCAAAGCACCCTTTTGTTGCAACGATTCGCTAGCCCCAGGTATAGTATAACCAGCTAGCACGTAGGCAAAACCTAAGGCCTCCGCCACAACCAACAAAAATATAACTATCCACACCATAAGCGGGGCTTCTTTTCTATCAGTTTCTTGCGCCTTTTCTAGATATAAGGCACAGTTGGCATAAAAATCAGGATCCTTGCCAAGTAAATTTCTATAAAAGCTATAAAATTTGGAACAAATAGTCTTTTCGCTTTTAAACCAACCGTCTCTTTCGGTTTCTTTTAACTTATACAAGGACGCTATTGTACCCACAACCGGGAAGCTAGTCCAAAAGCAAAGCCACCAAAATTTAATCCTATCCCAAAATTTAATAATCAATAAAATCAAAATAATCGTAGCTATAACAGCACTAACCCAAAGGCGATATAGCGACAAGAAAGCTAAAATCCCATCCATTTACTCTCTCCTTAACGGCTTAATATTAAAATCTTTTTCCATCAAATTTCCGCTCGACGCAAAATAATAGACATATCCCGAGGCTTTTGACGCATCATTGTTATCAAAAACTATGTCTAGACATTTTATAGGCGAGCCGTCGTCTTGTGCAAAAACTCTATAAAGTAAACCGTTTTTACCTCGATAAGTATTAACCCTACCCTCTATTTTAAAATCGGCGGTCTTTTTATTTATCGCGTCCTTATAGATAAAAATTTGAGGATTTTTATCCGCTTCGCCATCTTTTAGCACCGATATGGGACCGATGCCTAAGCGATTATTGTTTAAAACGGTATCCCAAGCTCCACCGTTTAGAGCCTTTTTGTGATCGGTAGTTTTATATACTATTTCACCGCCGTCAAGTTTTTTTAGCGCACCGTTTTCTCGGTATTCGTCCGCCGTGCAATTAAACGTAAAATTATCTGCATACGCCTTGGTTATTAGAGAAAAACCAATATCTTCCTTGCCGCCGTATCGATCTTCTAGCATAAACGAATCCCCGCTTCGCGGCCTACCTCCAAAATCTACAAATACGCCGCTTTTGACCGCTAGCGCGCTAGCTTTTTCGTTTTTTTTGACTTCCGTTTTTTTAGAGGATTTAGCCATTTTTGTTTTTTCTTTTACGGCACTGTTTTTGCCCTGAGTAGGCTCAGTTTTCGAAATTTGACTGGCCAAAACATCCTGCTTTCGTTCATCGGAAAATTTTTCCTGACCCGATTTAGGAATTTTAGTAAAAAAGGCCGGATTGCTATTATTTTCTTGCGCATATTTTACGATATCAGCCTCGCTTTGCAACTCAAGAATTTCCACGCGCCTATTTTTAGCCCTGCCTTGTTCTTTATTGTTATCAGCTACGGGATTAGTTTCTCCCGCGCCTAAATAATAAATATTTTTTGCGTCGACTCCGTTTTCCGTAAAAATTTGCCCTACGGTTTTAGCGCGGGCTTCGGATAAAAGTTGATTTTTTGTACTAGATCCGCTATCGTCAGTATGTCCGACGACTAGTATTTTTTGCGAACCACCCTTATATGTACGGGCCATTTGCGAGAAATACTCGCTAGCTTGAGGGTTTAATACGCTTTGATTAGCGGCAAACTGACTCTCGCTAGTAGTTATACTTACTTTATCGCCTCTTTTGCCGTCTATCTTTACGTCTTCTTGCGTTATTTCAACGTTGTACACTTGAGAGACTTTCTTTTGTTGCGCGCGTCTTTCGTCGATATAATCTCCGACGAAATATCCGATTACTCCGCCCACTACGGCTCCTATCACCATACCCTTATCGCCGCCAACTTCTTTGCCTATCGCCGCACCTCCGGCAGTTCCTATTGCGGTTCCACCAATCTTGCCGACGTTTTCGCCTAGATTGGCGCAACCACTCAGAGCTAAAACTAGCGGAGCGCAGATAAAAATTCGTTTATTCATCTTAAAAATTTGCCTTCCAGTGGAGCTTATAAAAAAATTAAATATTACCATAAAAACATAGTCGTGTCAATAATTTTTTAATGCGAATTTATCCGAAAATAGAGGCAAGAGCAATGAACTCTTTTAGGCAAATCACTTCTGATGAGGTCAAATTTTAGCTTACTTTTAATGCTACTGTATTAAAATTAGTTTTTTTAAAATAAAGGCTTTTATGTTTTACTATATTTATGAATTGTTAAATTTTAATATCTTTCAATACATCACCGTTCGCGCGGGTTTTTCGTTTTTTATCGCATTTTGCTTGACCGTTTGGGCGCTACCTAAATTTATCGCCTGGGCAAAGGCCAAAAACGCCGCCCAGCCCATCTACGAGCTAGCTCCGCAAACACACCAAAAAAAGGCCAAAACGCCGACGATGGGCGGGCTGGTCTTTATCGGAGCCGCACTTGCGGCGAGCGTGATCTGTGCGCGCCTTGATAACGTATTCGTCCTTGCTTCGCTAATCTGTCTAGCGGGCTTTACGGCGCTTGGGTTTAAAGATGATTTTCGCAAAATCTCAGGCGGCAAAAACCACGACGGACTAAGCCCCAGAGCTAAGCTTGTGGTGCAAATTTTGATAGCCTTTGCCGTTTCTTCGATGCTGTATTTACACGGCGAGCTGGGGAGCAAATTTTACCTACCGTTTTATAAATTTCCCGTGCTTGATCTAGGCGTTTTTGCTGTGGCCTTTTGGACGCTCGTCATCGTAGCGGCCTCAAACGCGGTAAATTTAACCGACGGCCTAGACGGGCTAGCTACGGTGCCTGCGGTATTTTCGCTACTGACACTTGGCGTATTTGCCTACATCTGCGGACACGCGGTGTTTAGCTCGTATCTGCTTTTACCAAAGATCGCGGGCGTGGGCGAGACGGTCGTCGTAGCTGCTGCACTGATCGGCTCTTTGATGGGATTTTTGTGGTTTAACTGCCATCCGGCCGAGGTTTTCATGGGAGATAGCGGAAGCCTGAGCGTGGGCGCATATATCGGGCTTATGGGCGTGATGACAAAAAATGAAATCCTGCTCATCATCATCGGATTTGTGTTCGTGATGGAGACTTTGAGCGTGATTTTGCAGGTCGGGAGCTTTAAAATTTTTAAAAAGAGAATTTTTCTCATGGCGCCGATACATCATCATTTCGAGATAAAAGGCTGGGTGGAAAATAAGATCATCGTGAGATTTTGGCTCATCGCCGTTTTGGCAAATTTGATCGCCATGACCGCGCTAAAAATCAGGTAAATTTAGCGCGAGCAAAACGGCGAAAAACTGATCCGGGCACAGACGAGAAACGCAAATTTTAAGGGCAAAGGGGAGAAAATGAGAAAATCGCTATTTGGTTACGGCGGCACGACCCACGCGATCGCGAAAAACTTCGGCAAAGAGGGCGGCTGGGACATCTACGACGATAAATTTAGCGAGATCTCAAGCGACGAGTGGGGAAATACGCTACTGCCGCCAAACCTTTTTGTGCCAGAAAAAAGCAGCCTCGAGATCCCGAGCCCGGGCTTTCCTCCGAGCCACGAGCTAGTTAAAAACGCGCAAAATCTCATCAGCGAATACGACTATTTTTATAAAATTTACGGCGACAAGATGCCCTTTGCCGTCTGGATCAGCGGTACGAACGGCAAAACCACGACGACGAAGATGACACAGCACCTGCTGGCGCGCTACGGCTCGGTAATGGGCGGCAACGTCGGGGTTCCGCTCGCAGACCTTGACGTAAACGCCAAAATTTGGGTGCTTGAAACCAGCTCCTTTACGATGCACTACACGAACATTGCCGTACCCGGCATATACGCGCTTTTGCCTATAACGCCCGATCACCTCAGCTGGCACGGCGATTTTGTCCAGTATGAGCGCACCAAGCTAAAGCCGCTAGAGACGATGAGCGAAAACGCGGTCGCGATCCTGCCTAAAATTTACGCCGGGACGCCCACTAAAGCAAAGGTGATAAGCTACGAAAACGAGGCGGATCTGGCCGAGTTTTGCGGGGTAAATTTAAGCGATATCGCCTTTAAAACGCCGTTTTTAACGGACGCTCTTTTGGCGCTTGCTATCCAGAAAATTTTGCTCGATAGATGCGACGTACAGCTACTAAACGGCTTTGTCATCGAGGGCAACAAGCTCGAGGAGTTTCGCGACGCGCGCGGCAGGACGTGGGTCAACGACACGAAGGCGACCAACATCGACGCGAGCATCCAGGCCGTAAAGCGATATGAGGGCAAATTTTTGCATTTGATTTTAGGCGGCGACGATAAAGGCGTAGATATGCGGCCGCTTTTTGAAGCCTTGCGCGGCGCCAAGGCGCAAATTTACGCTATCGGCTCAAATACTGACAAGCTAATGAAGCTTGCCGGCGAGTTTAAAATCCTTGCCGTGAAATGCGAGTTTTTAAACGTCGCAGTAGGCGAGATAGATAAAAATTTCAAATTTGACGGTGTTGCAAAGGTCGGCGAAAACAGCGAAAATTTGGATGAGATAGCGCTTTTAAGTCCTGCGGCGGCGAGCCTCGATCAGTTTAGCAGCTACGTAGAGCGCGGGGATGAATTTAAAAAAGCGATCTTAAATTTGCAAATTTGACGCGATATATGCGCCGTAAAGCCGCTAAATTTGGGCAACTGCCTTTGAAGAAAATTTTATACTTTAAAAATGAGCCGAATTTTACGTATTTAACCAAAATTTAAGTATCAAGTGGCTAAAATCACATTTCTTTTTAACAGCGTGGTTGGATAGCTCAGTCGGTAGAGCAGCAGACTGAAAATCTGCGTGTCGGCAGTTCGATTCTGCCTCTAACCACCATCCTCTATTTTTACAATCTAAAGCATTTCAATAAAATCCAAAAAGCAACAGGCATCATCATGTTTTATTTCTAAATATTTCGCACTAAATCTCGATTTTCTTAAACCGCTACTCATCAAAGCGCTAAATTTAGCGAAATTTACTCGCGCGGACTTAAATTTAATCTCCAAATTTGACCCCAAGTTTTTTAGATAGATCAAATTTAATTTGGCGCCAATTTCCACCCAAATAAACCTCAAAATTTAAGCTTATTTTTTATACAATCGCTCTCAAATCCAAAAGCGGAATTTAAGATGAAATTTATCCCCAAAACCATACATTTTGCTGAATTTATCGCGCTTATGGCGCTTCTAACCTCGCTTGGGGCGATGAGCACCGACGCGATGCTGCCCGCACTCATGCAGATCGGCCTGGATCTTGGCGTGACGCAGATAAACCAAACCCAGCTCGTCATCTCCTCGATGTTTGCGGGTTTTGCCGTCGGACAGATATTTTACGGGCCGCTTAGCGACTTTATCGGACGGCGAAATGCCGTGCTGCTAGCGCTTGCGATATTTACGGCAAGCTCCTTTATCTCGGTCATCACGAGCGATTTTACAGCGCTTTTAGCGAGCAGATTTTTCCAGGGGCTAGGTGCTGCGGGCCCTAGGATCATCGCGATGGCGCTTATCCGCGATCTTTACGAGGGACGCGCGATGGCTCGCGTGATGAGCTTTATCGCGGCAGTTTTTATCATCGTGCCGGCACTTGCTCCGATTATCGGCGGCTTTATTTTTAAAATTTATAATTGGCGCAGCATATTTTTAATGCTTACTTTTATGGGGTTTGCGTGTCTAGCGTGGTTTGGACTGCGTCAGAGCGAAACCCTGCCAGCGCAAAATCGCAATAAATTTAGCCTAAATTTGATAAAACGCGACGCCGCGCAGGTCGTGAAAAACAGGCGTACCGCAGGCTATACGATCGTTTTGGGGCTGATTTTTGGGATGTTTTTGAGCTATATCAGCACCGCTCAGCAGATTTTCGAGGTAAGTTACAAGCTAGGCGACGAGTTTCCTATCTATTTTGCGATAAACGCACTGGCTCTTGGCGCCGCATCGATGATAAACGCAAAGCTCGTGATGATCTACGGCATGCGCTACCTCAGCATGCGCGCTATGGGGACGTTTTGCGTTATCGCGGTCGCGTTTTTGCCAGTCGTCGTCGCATATGACGGAGTGCCGCCGCTGTGGGCTTTTATGGCGTTTTGCATGAGTAGCTTTTTTTGCGTGAGTATACTTTTTGGCAACCTAAACGCGATGGCGATGGAGCCCATGGGCAAGATCGCTGGCATGGCGGCCGCGCTGATCGGCTCGGCTTCGACCCTTATCTCGCTTCCTATCGGAGTCGCGATCGGGCAGATGTTTCGGGGCACGCTAGTGCCGATGGTTGCAAGCTTTGCGCTTATCGGTGCGACAGCTTTTTGGTTACTTTATAAAACCTCAAAAATTTCTGACGAATAAATTATGCAAGCCAAATTTTTCAAATTTTAGCGGCAAATTCGGCTACGCTTAAATAGCCGCGCCGTCCGCAAAAGCGCCTTATAAAGCAAATTTACGCTATGATTGCGCAAATTTAAAGGCAAAATATGAAACCCAAATACGACTTTTTCAAAAACTCCAAATTTGCATTCGAGGGGCTTGCCGCGATGCTAAAAAACGAGGCGGCGTTTCGCTTTGAGCTTTGCGTTATCGTCCCGCTTGCGATAGTTTCGCTATTTTTACCCGTTTCCGCCGCGCAGCACGCCCTACTGATCGCTGTTTTTGGCCTCGTTTTGATCTGTGAGTGTCTAAATACTGCGATCGAAGCAGTAGTCGATCTCGTTTCGCCTGGCTTTCATCCGCTGGCTAAAATCGCCAAAGACTGCGCCTCCGCCGCCGTTTGCCTCTCTATCGGTACGGCTGCGATAACTTGGGCGTGGGCTATTTTTTCGCTAATCTTTTAAGAGCAGGGTGAAATTTGACAGCAAAAACGGTAGCGACTTTGCGCTAGTCGGGTCTTAATTTTACGCCGAATTTAACCGCCCACTTTAAGAAGCAAACTGCGTCGCCAAATCCAAAGAATTCGTCGTTTGGCTAGCCGGGCGCGTAAAATTTATAAAAAATACGGCTAAATTTAACCGAAAAACCGCGCAAACTCGCCGCCGTTTGCAAAACCGGCAAGAGAGAAAACCGGACGAATTTAACCGTCTTGTGCCAAGATCGCGCCGAATGACTAAAGTTTTAAGCTTTTTTTAGATAAAGTTTCGCTCTTATTATCAATATTAGGAAAGCTATGAAGCTACGTATTTCTTGGTTTAAATTTACGCTTTTAAACGCCGTTTTTATCGCTGCGCTAAATTTCGGGCTGTTTAATTTTATTTATTCAAGGCTTAGCTTTGAAGCTCATCCGCTGACGGCCGCAAGCCTGCCGGTTATATATTTTTCGCTACTTTGCGCGCTGTTTTCGCTCGTTTTTTTACCCTATCTAGCTAAGCCGGTTAGCATCGCTGCGATTGCCATTACGTGCGTTAGTAGCTACTTCATGCAAAGCTACGGTATCATAATCGATAGCGAAATGATAAGAAACGTCGCGCAAACGGACGCGGGCGAGGTACTAAGCTTTTTAAATCCAAAACTCGTTTGCTACATGCTATTTTTGGGCGTTTTGCCCTGCCTTCTGGTTGCTTTTGCGAGGATAGAGTACGGCGGTGTAAGGCGGCATATAAAGATCAAATTTTTAACGTTTATAGGCTTTTTTGCGGTAGCGGCGGGGTTATTTTTGCCGCAGACTAAATCTATTATCCCGTTTTTTCGCGAAAATAGCTTCATCAGAGCCTACAACCTGCCGTTTTATCCGATTTACGCGGCGCAAAAATATATAAAACTCGAGTTTTTCAAGCCCGAATTTAAGCAAATCGGCACGGACGCGACGATGAAGCCTAGCAGCGAGCGGCGACTGATGGTGCTAATCGTGGGCGAAACGGCACGCGCGAAAAACTATTCGCTCGGCGGATACGCTAAAAACGACACGAATTTTTACACGAAAAATGAGCCCAATTTAGTCTATTTTAGCAATGCTCGCTCGTGCGGAACGGCTACAGCCGTCTCGCTGCCGTGCTTGTTTTCAAAATCCACGAGAAGCGAGTACAGTAGCAAAGAATTTAGCGAAAACGCGCTTGATATCCTAAAACGCGCGGGCGTCAAGGTAGTGTGGCTAGGCAACAACTCGGGCAAATGTAAGGGCGTTTGCGACCGCTTGGACGCGGACGACGTCGAGTATTTTGACGCCGGATACGATACGAATATGCTGACCTCCCTCAAAAAACGCCTCACAAATCTCGCGCAAAACGAGATCATCGTCCTGCATTTGCAAGGCTCGCACGGCCCGGCCTACTACGCGCGCTATCCGAGCGAATTTCGCAAATTTACACCGACTTGCGACACGAGCGAGCTTGGCTCCTGCGATAGCGAGAGCATCGTAAACACCTACGACAACACGCTGCTTTTTACCGATTTTTTCATTGACGAGGTGATAAAGGCGGTCAAGGACGCGGGCGGCGATAAAAGCGCGGTTTGGTACTTCTCGGACCACGGCGAGAGCCTAGGCGAAAACGGCATCTACCTGCACGGCATGCCCTACGCCATAGCGCCCGAGACGCAAAAACACATACCTATGATGGCGTACGCAAGCGACGAAGCCACGCTAGCTCGTCTGCGCGTGCAAAAAGACGACGCGGTCTCGCACGATAATGTTTTTAGTTCGTTGTTGGGGTTTTTTGGGGTGGAGACAAAGGAATATGATAAAAAACTTGATATCTTTAATTAAGCAATTTCGGCGGCTTGTCTTTTTGCCATATACTTCGTTGGATATCGCTGCGGGCTGCAGTCACGTATTACATATACGCTCCTTTGCCCTTGCTCATCCGCCTTGTCTATGACAAAAATACTTCGCCTTATCGTTTTGCGTTCAAATTCGAGAATTTCGGATTCAAATTTGGGTAAAAAAAGACAAGGCGAAGTATCGCGAGATGATTTTAAATGTTTTGAAGTAAATTTCGTCCCAAGACTAGACATATAGTCTGTCGCAGGGCGAAATTTACTAAATCATTTAAAAGTGCTCGCGAGACGAGCCGCAAATAGCAAAGATCAATCTCTTTGCCAGATCATTTTCCTCCCAAACCCCAACGCATTATGCGTAAATTTAACCCAGCCTAGGCTCAAAGCATAAAGGCTCGGGTTCATCGCCAAAGCGTAAGGAAAGCGCGCGAAGTAGATTTTGCTTTGCTGCGCGGTCGCGGGAGCGGCTAGAGCGCGAAACTGCACGCCCTCTATCTTGCCCACTACCTTCGTATCAAGCGCTACCGTGCCGGCCACGCAAGGCTCTGCTAAAAATGCCTTCACGTGAGCGCTCTCCTCGCCGCTTGCAACGATAAAAGCCAAATTTCCCTCGTCGAAGGCGTAAAAACAGCTTGCGCAGTAGGGCTTGCCGTCATCTAAAACGGCAAGGCTAAGCAGGTGCATCTTACGGATAAATTTTAAAATTTTTTCATCCATTTTATCCGCCTTAAGCGCTAAAAATTTGAGCCAAATTTGCCGAAACCCAGCTAAAATTTAGCGCCAAAAAGCAAGCTAAAACTAGCCAAAAAGCAAATATAAAAAGCTCTATTTTAACAAATTTAGCTCCCGCTTTTTCGCGTTTAAATAAAGCCACCCCAAGACCAGCCGCAAAGCCGCCGATAAAGCTAAAATAGTGCACTGCCGCAGGCTTAACGAAGCTTGGCAGTTTGCCCGCGAAAAATAGCGAAAATATCGTAAGCGAGATCAAATTTGCCAGTAAAAAATAAAACGCGACGACGGGAATTTGCGGGAAAAATCCGTGCAAAACGAAGCTCAAAACGGTCGCGCTAATGAGCAAAAATACGCGCGCGGCAAAACAGCACATTTTCATCCTTTTTTTGAGTGATTTTAGCGCAAGGGCTATTAAGAAAAAAGAAATTTAGCCGATATAAAGCCAAAAGGACGGCAAATTATGAAACTACAAAACTACCAAAGCGCGAGCCTAAACAGCTTTGATTTTAGCTTTAAAACCAGCGGCGGCGACGAGATAAATCTAAAAATGTACGACAACAAAACCGTAGACTACGCCAGCACTAAAACAGCTGGTGCATCGGCATCTGCGCTCACTCTCACGCACGAGTACGGCTATAGTTTCTCGTATAAAGGCGATGGGCTAGACGCTCGCGATAAAGAGGAACTAGCAATCGCTCTAGAAAAAATAGCGCCCAGCATAGATAAATTTATGAAAAACGTCAAAGATGGCGAGGATCCGATATTTTCACGCGTGACAAATCTCGCAAACTCCCTTCGCAAGGAGCTTCCCGAGATTAAAGACACAAATCACAAAAATTTTATCGCAGACGGCACGCTAAAGCTATTTGATAGCCTGATGGAGCAAAATAAAGCGGGCGATAGGCTGCTGCAAAACTCCAAAAAGCTCTTTGACGAGCTCATTTCTCAGCTAGATAGCTTTAAATTTTACGTTTAGTTCGCGGTTTAAAATTTTCGCTATAATTCATAAATTTTAAAAATAGGAAAATTTATGAACGCGAATGAAAAAATAACCCAAATGCTAAATCTCCAGCAGAGCCTAAACGACGATACCAACGGCATCGGTTGGGAAAACGGCGTAAACAAAAACGGCAAACTCATCAGCTGGAAACGCTGCATATATATGGAGTGCGCCGAGCTCATAGATAGCTTTGCCTGGAAACACTGGAAAAGCATAAACGCACCGGCAAATGAAGAAAATCTGCGCGTCGAGGTCGTGGATATCTGGCACTTTTTGATGAGTTTGATGCTTGAGCAGTACAAGCTAAATAACCTCGGCGACATCGCAAAACTATCAAGCGACATCTGCGCTAGCAGCGGCTTTGAGGCGTTTTGCCGCGAGCCGTTTAACGTCGCTGACGAAAACATTTACGAGATAATAAACGACGTCGAAATGCTCATAAATAAGTGCTCTGGCTTTGAGTATTCGCTCTTTGACCTGCTTAAAATTTACTTCACGATGAGTCTAAAATGCGGCGTAAATCTCAGCTCGCTTTACGAGTGCTACGTCGGTAAAAACGTGCTAAATCGCTTCCGCCAAGACCACGGCTACAAAGAGGGTGCCTATAAAAAAGTCTGGAACGGCAAGGAAGATAACGCCGTGATGAATGAAATCCTGGCTCGCGGACTAAAAAGCGTGGACGAGATCTACGCTGCACTCGAGGCCGAGTACAAGGCGGTAAAATAAAATTTGACGGCTTTGCGGACTAAATTTGCGCCGCTTTGGTTGCTAAATTTAGCAAATTTAGCCAAAATTTTTGCGATTTAGCTTGACGGTTTAAGTCGCGGGCGGTTAAATTTGAGCGCGGTTTAGCCGTGCTAGCTAAAATACCGCCGTTTAGCCAGCAAAATTTTACGCCGATAGCAAGCTTGCGCGCCACCAAAAAGCGGGTCAAATTTGATAAATTTAACTAAATTTGCAGCCTATTTTAAATCGGTCAAATTTAGCCGCGAAGTCTATACTCGCGTTAAATTTGCGCGCCATTGGAAACATTCGCCGCGCCGCTTTGCGCAAAGCAAAAAATGTGCGCCAAATTTAGAAAATTGCCGCGCCAAACGCCCTTTCGCCGCAAAATGGCGATAAATTTAAATAAATGGAGATTCGTTGTTCGCTGATATTTTACGCCTTTCGATAAAGGATCTTTTCACGCCCAAATTTATCGCGCTCTCTATCCTGCCGCTCGTTTTTTCCGCGCTTATTATCGCAGCGATCGCGATGTTTGGCGGACGGGAGCTATACGAAGCGCTAAACGCGGCCGTATCTGGCGAGGCAGGCGCGCTGTCTGAGTATCCGACGGCAGCTAAAATCCTTAGCCTAGGCATCTCAAAATGGCTCATCGGCGCGATATTTTACGCCGTCGGCGCATATCTGGTCGTCATGCTTTCGGTTTTTTGCGCGCTCGCGGTTGCAGGCTTTCTCACTCCTGTGATCGCCCGCGAGATAAACCGCAGGCACTACCGCGTGGAGGAGTCGCAGCTGGCAAATATTAGCCTAGTTCGCCAAACGGCTCTTATGGGCAAAATTTTGCTCAAATTTATCCTGATCGCGCTTATTTGCGTGCCGATTTTAGCCGTACCTGCACTAAATTTCCTCGCCCTGCACCCGGCGTTTTTTTACCTTTATTATTCGCTACTTTTCATCGACGTCGCGCCAAACGCCCTCTCGCGGCACAAATTCGAGCTTTATTTGCTTGATTACGGCGGATATAAATTTAAAGCCGCCGCGCTGTGCTTTTATCTGCTATGTTTGGTGCCTATTTTCGGGCTTTTCTTGCAGGTTTTTTTCGTTATTTATTTTTCGCATTTTTTCTTTTTACGCGAGACTTCGCGCTTGACGTAAATCATTTCAAATCGGCGGAAAACTAAATAAAATAAGCCCGAATTTTTTACGAAGGAAGTCAAATGAGAACTGAAAATATCGTAGTTTGCAACGTCTGCGGACAAAAAAGCACGGAAAACGAAAACGCCGTATTCGTCCGCGCCCATAAAAACGGCGAAGAGGTCGATATCTGCACAGCATGTATCCCTAGCGTCATCCACGGCTCGGGTCTAGTCGTCCGCAGCAACGACGAAATCAAAGAGGATATGTAATCAAATTTAGCCCGCTTTGGGCTAAAATTTGATTTTTTACTATTTTAATCCGCCCAAATTTACTCCCGTTTTGTATATACCCCGTAAAGTTAGTCATAGACAATAAAAGCGTGTGCGATCTGAGCTTAAATTTTAGCTAGCGCAGGTGTAAATTTAAATTTAAGCGAGTAAAATTTGACGAGATTAGCCGCAAATTAGCCCGTCAAATTTCAAATTTGACGAATTCTCGCCAAATACGCAAAAGCCAAAACGGCAAAATCCCGTCTCTATAAATTTAAATATCCTAAATTTAGCATAGTCCCGCCAAAGCCGACTAAAATCTCCGTCAAAAGCCCAAACAAAACTACAACAAATTTATCAAAAAGTTACGTTTGATAAATTTAGTTTCGATACGTAACACTTATCGCCTAAAATAAAAATATAAAAATAAATTTAAATAAAAATTTTTTCTAGGAGA
>CALCKS010000105.1 GCA_937965895.1 uncultured Campylobacter sp. | reverse complement strand
GCCGTCAAATTCCCCGTGCGTCTAAATTTACCCAGCCGTCAAATTCCCCGTGCGTCTAAATTTACCCAGCCGTCAAATTCCCCGTGCGTCTAAATTTACCCAGCCGTCAAATTGTTGATTTAACTAGTAAAAACCTGACTACTCTATTATGTTTACTAAATTTAATTTGCGGAATACATAAATAAAAAATAGCTTGCTAAATTTTATAAAATTTAGTTGCAAGAGCCTTTGTTTAATTGTTTGAGTTTGTTGTGAAAAATCATTTGTCGTTTTGTTGGTAAGGCAGACATTATCGTTATAGATATCAAATTTAAGCAGTCAGCCCAAAGGCTTAGAATTATATAAAACCATAGTTTAAATAATACCTGAACAAAACTAGCTCAAATTTGCCGAGCACTGCTGTGACTTTATGGTAAAAACCAAGACTAACTTTATAAGTTTTGGCAAAATAAATCAGCCAGTTACGGCTCGCGAATAGTCGAATTTACAAGCCTAACATAGTCTTTAGAAGCATGTAAATAAGTGCCGCAGAGCCACCCGCGATCGGTAGAGTGATGACCCATGCAAGCACGATAGGTTTGACCATTTTCCAGTTTGCATCGCGGTTTAGGATGCCGATACCAAGCACCGCACCGATGAGGATGTGTGTCGAGGAGACGGGGATGCCTAGCTTGGTAGCTAGCAGGATAATGGTACTAGCGGCTAGCTCTGCGCTAAATCCGGTCGTCGGTAGGATCTCTGCTAGCTTGCTGCCGATCGTGGTTATAACCTCTTTGCCTAGAAACCAAAGTCCGACAACAAGCGATATGCCAAACGTCACCATCGCGATGCCTGGTACCGGTGCGGTGGCGTTTATCGAGCCTGTTTTTAGCACGTCTAGGATCGCGGCAAATGGTCCCACGGCGTTTGCTATGTCGTTGGCTCCATGAGAGAATGCAAACGAGGAGGCCGTAAATATCTGAAACCACGAGAAAATGCGGTTCGTGCTCTTTTCTGCGTTGTCTTTTTTCATCACGTTTATCATCGCAAGCGTGGCGAGATAGGTGACTATACCGATGACGCAGATGATCCAGATCGTGCCGATGAAGCCGATGTCGAGATTTAGGTGCGCTAGGCCTTTAAACAGCATCATCGACGAGATGATGATCGCGCCGATGCCGGCCACCATCGGGATGTGCTTACGCATAGCTTTTGACGTGTCGATCTCTTTTTCGCGCTCTTTCATTGCTTTGATCGCGAGCTTGTATTCGCTGCGTTCGCCGCTTTCGACGTCGTCCTCATCTAGGACCGCGATCTTGCTTAGTATCCTTATCTGCTCGCTTTCGGGTTTTGTTTTTAGCTCTTGTAGATAGCGCTCTTTATAGGCTTTACGCTCGCGTTTTAGCATTTTTAGCTCAAGGGTAAATTTGCGAGTCGGGATCAAAATCTTAGATTTTATGTAGCCGTAGATAAAATAAGAAAGGATGCCTCCTAGTAGCGGCGAGATGACCCAGCTCACGGCGATCCTGCCTATCTCGCCCCAGGAGACCATAGCTAGGGCCTTATCTCCGCCCATCGTCGTAAAGCCCATGGTAAGCCCGGCGCCCACTATGCCGCCTACGATCGAGTGCGTAGTGGAGATAGGTAGACCCTTTTTAGATGCGATAAAAAGCCAGATACCGGAGCTCAAAAGCGCCGACATCATAATCAGCACGAAAAGCATCGGCTCCATGCCCTCCTGCGGGAAGCTCACGATGCCCTCGCGGATGGTTTTGGTTACCTCTCCGCCGGCGAATATCGCGCCGCTAAGCTCGAAAATAGCGGCAATAACTAAGGCTTGCTTTATCGTGACGGTCTTGGCGCCTACGCTCGTTCCAAAGGAGTTTGCGACGTCGTTGCCGCCGATATTAAACGCCATAAAGATACCGAAAATACTAGCGATACTGAAAAGCAAAAAGTGATGAGTCGGGATGTACTGATAGCCCCAAACGAAAAATCCAAACGCGGTGATTATAAAGATCGCAAATGCAAAGAGATTGTCACTTCTCAAGCAAGTCCTTTTAAAAATGAATAGTTAATTATAGCTACATTTTTCTTAAGCAAGCCAAATTTAGGCGGTTTTATTAGCTTTAAATTTTAGCTTCGTTATAATTTGCCCACTTAAATTTAAAGGAGAAAAAGTGACTATCAGAGAGAAAATTTTAGACGATATCAAGACGGCGATGAAAGAAAAAGATAACTTTCGCCGCGACACGCTAAGGCTCGTAAACTCGGTCATCAAGCAAGTCGAAGTCGATGAGCGCGCCGAAATGACGGACGAAAAGGTGCTACCGATCCTACAAACCCAGATCAAACGCCGCATGGACTCTATCGAGCAGTATAAAAATGGCGGCAGGGATGATCTGGCGCAAAACGAGCAAAAAGAGATCGACATCATAAACGGCTATCTACCGAAGCAACTAAGCGCTGACGAACTAGAGGCCGAGATAAAAGCGATCATCGCCGGCCTTGGCGATGGTGCAAATATTGGCACCGTGATGAAAGCAGCCAAAGAAAAAATAGGTGCTAGAAGCGATGGCAAGAGCATAAGCGAGTGCGCGAAGAGGTTGCTGGGCTAAATTTGCATTTAAATTTGACCGAGTTTGCTTTGAAATTCGGTCAAATTTAAGGCGAGGGCAGGCTGGCTTTAAGTTGGTTTCCCTTTGTGAAATTTGAAGCAATACGGCAAATGATTGCTGTATTTCGGTTAAATTTGGAGAGCTTGCAACATTCGGCTTGTGATTAGCACAAAGTAAATTTACAATGCAAATTATGCTTGCGGAAGGCGCAAATTTACTCTAGAGTTTTTGACGATGTAAAGCTTTCAAAAATGGGTTTTGGCAAAATTTTATAGAATGTATTTTTTTGGTTTAAAGTAATGCAAAAGAGCGAAATTTGAGCCAAATGTTTTTAGCTCAAATTTCGTATAACGTTACTTTACGCTTTCTTCTATCGTCGCGTCTATTATCTTAAAGATCTCGCCGCTTGCTTGTTTGACTTTAGCAAATCTATCGACGAATTTTTGGATATCGTTCATATTGTAACCATTTTTTGAGTCGTCTAGGTTAGCTTTTACTAGATCGCTTATTTGTTTTGCGGGAGCGCTTGCCTTCTCGAAGCTTTTTGAATTTGCAAAATACGCCGCCGCGCTCTCGTACCATGCGTTTAAATTTTGCGTTTGTTTTTGCATATTTTCGTCATCGCCTCTTTCGTTGATAACGTTTCCGTATGCGGTCTGTAGATATGTCACTCGGTTGATCTTGCCGATGATGCCGATGGTTTTGTGTTCGACGTATTTTGAGATTTTTGTGCTTTGCGTCGCGCCTTGGCTAAATACATTCACAGCATCTCTAAATTTAGACACGCTCACGTTTGCTACTTGCGCTATTTGCGTGATTTTGTTGGAATTGTCATTTAGGTCGTTTGTTTGTTGTTGCAGAGTTTGGATGTTTATGCCGATTTCGCTTGTAGCTTTTTGCGTATTTTCGGCAAGCTTTCGCACTTCGTCGGCGACTACGGCAAAGCCTCGCCCATGCTCGCCGGCACGCGCCGCTTCGATAGCAGCGTTAAGGGCGAGTAGGTTTGTTTGCTCGGCGATATCTTTGATCAAATTTACGACCGATGAGATTTCCTCGGTTCTGTGGGTTAAATTTTTAATAGCTTCGGTAGACTCTGTGATAAGGTGCTCTAGGTTGCCCATATTTTGGCTAAGTTCACTTACGGCCGACATGCTTTCGTTGGCCTTTACCGAAGTATCTTGCGCCATGGTTGAAATTTGGGTTAAATTTTTAATGCTTTGATTGAGGTCGTTTTGTACTTCTAGAATACCGTCGTTTCCGTTGCCGAGCTCGCTAAATTTTTCGGAGAGTATGCCTCTGGTTTTACCTTTTTGCCCGGCTTTTATACCCTCGACGCCCTCACTCATGGATATGGCGTTGGTTCTAAAAAGGCCGCGAAAACCCTCTGTGAAGATATTTCTATAAGTTATCCCGCTTTCGGCTGATTTTACGCAAGTGCCCATTTCTCTTTGCAGGGCTTCGATTTGATCGAGCAAATCGTTTATACCAAGTGCTATTTTGCCGATTTGAGAGTTTGGATCTATTTGTAAAATTCTAGGTTCCAAAAAGCCATTTCTAGCCTGTTCAACCACATTTAAAATTTCATCGTAATTTACTTTTTCTTTTTTAAAAAACATGATTTTCCTTTTATAATCTTTGTAAGTCGTTCATTAGCTCGTCATAGCTCTTGTTTTTTTCTTTTAAAATATTATCAAGAAGCTTAGATGAGGCTTCCATGCCACCGCTCTTTTCAGCTTCCAAGAGCTGCCTGTAAAGCGGGATAATGATTTCTAAGGCTTTTGGATTCGGCTTTCGTCTAACCGAATAATAACCGATAATGTTGCCGTTTTGATCAAGCGAAGCGGTAACGTTTGCAAATACCCAGTAAAATGAACCGTCAAAGCTCTTGTTTTTAACATAGGCAAAAACCTCTTTTTTATTTTTTACGTACTCCCATAAAATTTTAAAAACAACGCGCGGCATATCTGGATGCCTCACGATATTATGCGGTTTCCCAATTAACTCATTGCCTTTTGCGCCGACTATTTGAGCAAAAGGGATATTGCAATAAGTTATTTTTCCCTTTGTATCTGTTTTTGAAACTAAAAACGCATCTGCACTAACTTGACGTTCATGTAAATTATTTTGCATTTCTTTCCTTAATTGTTGTTTTAATTATCGTCCTTGAACTGCATTTCCAAGATCCCACATAGGCATAAAAATACCAAGCGCTAGAAGTATAACCATGCCCGCCATAAATAAAAGCATAATCGGTTCCACATAGCTTGAAATATTATCAACCAGGTCGCTAAATTTAGCTTTGTAATAATCGGTTACTTTCTCAAGCATAGCATCTATTGCACCGCCTTTTTCGCCTGCGCTTAGCATCTGAATAAGCATACTCTCGTAAAGCTGAGTATCCCGAAAAGCTTCCGTCAATGATACGCCTCTTTGAACAGCAATTTTGATTGTGGCAAGCTTATCGTGTATGTCTTGGTTTTCTACTGTTAAAGTTGCCGTCTCAAGGGCATCAGCAATTGGAATACCTGCTCTTACAAGCTCTGTAAAAATAAGATTAAATCTGTTCATTGTTGAGTAGAATATAACTTTATTAATTAAATAAACTTTTAGCATAAATTTGTCAAATTTATATTTAAAAATATCATTTCGTTTATAAAGATATTTTATAGCATATATGGTGGCTATAAAAATTGCCAATATAAATAGTCCGTAATTACTCAAGGCCTCTTCTATTGAAAGAAGAATAATTGTTGGTAGTGGTAAATTTGATCCAAGCTGTTCAAAAATTTCCTTAAACTGAGGAACAACATATATCATTAAAATAGTAAAAGCAATCGCCATAGCAGACATTACAATAATTGGATATCTCATGGCTTTTTTAAATTTTCTTTGGTTTTCCCAAACTTCTTGCAAAATTTCGGATAATTTATGCAGCGATTCGGACATATTACCTGTGCTTTCGCCAAGCTTTACCATAGCAATAACTACGTCACCAAGCTCGCCTTTAAATTTGGTTATGGCATCGGTTAGACTTTGACCTTGGTTGAGATCATCGTTTAGGGTTGCAAATATGGCCTTAAGCCTTTTGTCTTCTGTTGATTTAGATACTTCCTTGATGCTGTCGTGGATTGAAATTCCTGCATTTGTCATAACGCTTAATTGCCTAAAAGCTGCAATTAAATTATTTATTTTTATTTTTGAACCGCCTAAAAGGACCGATGCCTTGCTTATCATGTCAGCAAATTGTTCTTCTAGCGGGACGCTTTTTGTTTCTCCTACTTTTACTATTACGCCGGCTTTTTTTGTTTTTGCTAAGGCTTGCGCCTCGCTTCTATTGTTTGCCTTTAAAGTCATCTTCTGGCGACGACCGTTGGCCATATACTCAACTTCAAAAAATTTCATACCTTAGCTACCCTAAATACTTCATCTATCGTTGTTACGCCCCTTGCGGCTCTAATAATACCATCTTTAAACATATCTATAAAATGCTCTTCGTATGCTACTTTTTTTATTTCCTCTTTTGTAGTGCCGTTTGCTATCATCGCTGAAATTCTATCGCTTATCGGTAAAACTTCACTTATCATCTCTCGCCCTACATAGCCTGTTTGAGAACATTGATCGCAACCGACGTGTTTATAAAACTGATAATCTTGCGGCAAGAAGTCTTGAAATTGTTCATGTAAATTTGGCGGCAAAACGGTTTTTTGTTTGCAGTTTGGGCATAGTTTTCTAACAAGCCTTTGGGCCTCTATCGCCACCAATGCGCCGCTAATTAAATACGGCTCTATTCCCATATCGGCGATTCTGGTGACGGCGCTTATTGCATCGTTTGTGTGAAGCGTCGAAAATACCAAGTGACCGGTAAGTGCAGCTTGGATAGCTATACGAAGAGTCTCTTGATCTCTGATCTCGCCTATCATTATAATGTCTGGGTCTTGCCTTAAAATGGATCGAAGAGCTGAAGCAAAGGTAAGTCCGACTTTTTCATTTACGTGGACTTGCTGTATCATATTTAGCTGATACTCTACTGGATCTTCGACGGTTATTATTTTTGTCTCTACACTTTTTATATCATTTAATGCAGCATAAAGAGTTGTTGTTTTACCAGACCCAGTTGGCCCTGTCACTAATATAATGCCGTAAGGTGCTTTCATTGCTTTATTAAATTTATCAAAAGTACTTGGATGCATACCTAAATTTTCAAGACTAATTAAAACTTTTGATTTATCCAAAATACGCAAAACTATGCTTTCGCCGTGTAGTATCGGCAAGGTTGAAATACGAAAATCATACTCTTTGCCGGCTACTTGAGCCGAAAAACGACCGTCCTGCGGCTTTCTTCGCTCTGCTATATCCATATTCGACAGTAGCTTCATGCGTGATACCAGGGGCGGAAAAAGGTCTTTGTCAAAAATAAAAAGCTCAGCCAACATACCGTCGATCCTGCCTCGCACGACACAGTTTGTTGTAGTAGCTTCGATATGTATATCGCTTGCGCGACTTACTATCGAGGTTCGTAAAATAACTTCGATCAATTTTAATATGCCGGAGCTATTTTCATTTGTATTTCCACCTACTACCGCAGTAGAGGATAGCTCCTTTCTTATCTCGGTAACTATGCCTTTTACGCTATCATTTAGCTCTATTTTACTTAAATATTTATCTATTTTGGATGGATCGGTTATTACTATTTTTAAGAGTTTTCTATTAAAAATAGATTGCAGTCTATCTTGCGCAGACATATCAAATGGATTTTTAAAAGCAACATAAACGGCAATTTCATCTTCCTTAATAGGTAGAGCACTATAGGTTTTTAAATGATTTAAAGGAACTTTTTCACAAAGTTTATAGTCTATATCAATATCATCTAAATCAATATATTCAAGCTTAAATTTATTTGCAACGTACTCTAAAAAATTTTTTAAATTTATTACAAAATTTTCAGTTATTTCATTGATTGTAATGCGTTGTTTTTTATATAATTCACCTATAATATCATATATATTTTCCGTTGATAAATTTGGTGCTTGCTGTTGTATGGCATGCTCAAAATCTACATTTTCCTTTAATAGGGATAATATATTTTGATATTGGATATCTGTTATTAAATTATTTTTTGAGATAGTTGCCAAAAAAAGTTCATAAAATTTATTCATTAAATACCTTTACTCTTTATTAAATAATAATGCTTTTATTCTATAAAGCTGTATCGTCTTCTATTTGCCTCATTAGATCCTCGATATTTGCAGAATTGGCCTTATCGTTATATATCTTAAGAACACTTATAGCATCATCTTTTTGCTTTAGGTTATATTTTGACTTTGCAAATATTATCCAGCTCTCTTCATTATTACTATCAAGCTCATTTGCTATCAATGCCCATTTTTCACTATTTTTATAGTCTTTAACATCATAGTATCTTCTTGCAATAAGCAGTGCAATGTCAGAGCTATTTGATTTTTCAAATTTTGCTGTTAATTCATCTACCGAAACTTCGGAACCAGAAGATTGTATTTGGAATTTGTTTATATTTTGCAAGCCACCAATACTCTTTGCGGGTATATGTTTTTCAGAATCAAAATTTAGTTTTTCTTCTTTTGGAGTGGCTACTGCCACTTGTTTTCCGCCAATATTTTTTTGAGTATTGCTAACTCTCTGTGTATCTTGTTGTATATCGCTTGCATTAACCCAACCGTGTTGCTGAATTTCTGTATTTATATTATCTGAGACATCTTCGTTTGCAATGCTATTATTTTGCGTATTTGGCGTATTTTCAGTTCCTCCAAAATTATCAGAATTTAGTAAGGTATTGTTGCTTGGGTCTATTTTTTGCTCAGGTTCAACATTTTCAGAATGCTTTATGGTGTCTTTATTGTTTTTTCTAGCATCATTACTAATTGTAGTGCTGTTGTTATTACTTATTAGTGAATCTTTTAATAAATAAAAAGTAAGCGATGACACAGAAACAGATATAGCTAAAACAGCAGAAATAGCGTATATATAATTCTTTTTATCCGAAAACTTAAACTCTTTTCTCTTTTTGTCGTAGGCTCTCCATCGCCTTTCTAGCTCCAATATTTCATATGTTTCAAGCATCTATAAGCTCCGATTTGATGGCTGCCATCTCTAAAATTTTTGTTACCATTTTGTCACCGCCTATTATAGTTGGTTGATTTGCGTCAAAATATTCATAAAGTTCAAAAATATTAAACATTAGTTTATTTAGCATTCTTAAATTTCCTTGACTTAATTCATTCAGAAGTCGAAATTGATCTTCAGTAAATTTTAAGAAAATATAAAAAAATTGGCTATTTTGTAGCTTATTTTCCAAATAAACTTTCATCTCCTCTGCATCGATAGAACCCATCTCTATACTTTCCCAAACTCTTGACTTAAAGTAATCTCTCGATAGTACATCTTTATCAATCGTTTCGTGAGTGGCAAAAACAAATTTAAATAGACCGCTATCTGACATTATGCGAATTTTTTCTAGTAAAATCTCAGGATAAAGCTGTGACTCGTCAAGAATAACTATTACTGGTTTTTTATCTTGACTATCTTCGATTTTAGCTTCGTATATTTTAATAAACTGCTCATAGCTTTCAATTTTTTCCTGAGACTCTTTTTTAAAAATTCCCTCATATAGTGATTTTACAAATTCTGATTCATTAAAAAAGGGATATGGAAAAAAAATAATGTCACTACGATCTTTAAGATCGCTTACGATTTTTTTTAGCAAAAATGTTTTTCCGCACCCAGGCTTACCGTAAAATAAAATTAACTTGGCAGGCTTTTGTAACAAATCTAAAATTTTTTTATATGCAATAATAGACTTATCTAAATTTATGTAGTTATTTTCTTGTGCTACATCAATAAATATATTTTTTAGAGTAGTATATTTATTGCTCATACGTTGACCTCGAAAAACCTAAATCTTTAAGAGACTGATTGATTGGTGTAGCGTTTGATGTGTCAACTATTCTTGGGGTTATAATAAATACAAGTTCTGTTGTCCTAAGATTGTCTTTTGTGCTTTTAAATGCATGTCCAAGCACAGGGATGTCTCCCAAGAATGGTACCTTTGTATTTTCCTTGCCTTTAGACTGAGCTATAAGCCCACCTAAAACGATTGTATCACCGCTATTTACCTGCACAACAGTAGAAAGCTTTTTTTGTATAGTATCTGGTGCGATTTCTCTTATGGTTGTGCTTTGTCTAACATCATCTTCATTGTATTTGAAGCTGCTAAGAGATGGATTAATACGGAGCATAATCTTATTATCGTCTGAAACCTCTGGTAAAATGTTAAGCAAAATTCCTATAAAAACAGAATATTGCTTATAGGTTATAGTGGTTTTACCATTTAAAGCGTTATTGTTTTGGCTTTCTTCCTGAACTCTATAGTTTACATTATCTCCCACGGAAATTAGGGCCTGTTGATTATTTAAAGTTGTAATTTTTGGGCTTGAAACAACTTTTGTTCTCCCATTTGTTTCTAGAAAATTTAAAACGCCGTCTAAATTAAAATTAAAACCTGCAATCAAATTCATGCTTTGAGAAAAACCACCGCCAAGACCGTTTCCTCTATTTGACCAAAATAGGTCGTTTGCCGGAATTAGTCCATATGTTCTACTTAAAGTGGTCGTAGGATTACCAGCGGCGTCTTGTCCTACTGTTTCAGTTACGCCAGTTACGACCGTACGATTGTATAATCCGGTTTTAAAACCTATATTAAATTTACTCCAGTCAACACCTTTTGTGTAACTATTGGCAAGCTCTACGGATATTATAGATACGTCTATGACTACTTGTTTTTTAAGTCTTTCTTGAATATCTTTAATGTATTCAGAAACTCTTCTAAGCTGTGCTGCTGTGCCGGTTACAGTGACTAATCCTGCATTGGCATTGATGATAGGATCCGGCGCAACGATACTTTCTGTAGTATTGTTTAGTATCGCTTTAATTTCAGTATCTAATTTTTCCCAAAAATCAAATTTCTCAACAGTTCTTATGATGTTGTCAAGCTTGCCGCCGCCTTTTGTAATATCTGCTTCGCCGTCGTCTTCTTTTTCGTTGCCAACTTCAATAGGAGCAGAATCAACAGAAGCTTTTGTGATAGCTGTTCCCTCTCTTACGGATGTTATATAATCAATCTTAAATGTTTTAGTCTGGAGAGACGAAATTTTTAGTATATCCTGAGAAAAGGTATAGCTCATATCTTTTTCGGAGAGTAAAAGGCTAAAAATTTCATTTAATGTTTTATCTTTTATGTTAATTCCAAAAAGTGGCTCGCTTATAGCATCTTTAGCAAATTGGTCTTTTGTAACCACGCTAAAATGGCACATATCTGATAATTGCGTTAATACTTCCTGGACCGAAACCTGTTCATTAATTTTAAGATTAAAAACCCTTTTTTCGCAACTATTGCCATATGCTGATGTTAACGATATTGCAGCTATGATAGATATTTTAAAAAAATTATTTAATTTTAATAATGACATTTTTATTTGCCCCTTTTGTTAAATTTAAGTCAATTTTTTCATCTTTATTTGCTAAAGTAATACTTTTGGATCCAATGTTTACCAGTTCATATTCACCTATTTTATCTTTTACCCGATACCAATGTCCGCTAATTTTAGCTTTGTTGCTGAATATTGCTTGTAAATCAAAAGTTTGATTATCCGAAACATTATTGTTATTTTCAATGCTAACGGCTTTTGTTTTTAAGAAAGGATCGGATATGGTTTTTAGTTCGGATTCATTTAAGCCTTTGCGTTGCTCATTTATCGCGCCGAATAACTGATTATAATGCTCTATCTCTTCTTGAGAATTATCCGCCATGGATATAGAGCAAAATATCGCTAAAAAAAACAAAGTATAAGTTCTCATTGATATTTCATCCCCCATATGTAAATTCCCATATTCCCTTTTAGTTTACCATTGGTAGAATTTATATCTATATTATTGACATCTACTACCAATTTTGATTCTTCAATAGCATTTATATAGCTTACGATATCCCTATAATCACCGTCGACAGATATATTTACATCAAGCACTTGCTCTATTTTCTGCGCATTGGGTTCTTTAAAGGTATTTATGATTTTTGTTATTTTAACATTATTCTTATTTGCTAAAAATGCTAAATTATCTAAAAAATCAGCCCAACTCTGTTCGTTAAAAATTAGATATGATAGCTCTTTTAACTTATTATCAAAATATTGATTCATGTTTTGAGCATCAGCGAGCTTATTTTGCTGTTGTAATAACTCATTTTGTTTTTTATTTATCATAAAATTTCTATCGTTACCTTGGCTAACGGTACCCAAATAAGAGTTTACCTTGTTTAGATCCTGGGTTATTCGATCATTTTCCCTTATTGAGTCATCATAATAATTTTGCGCATATGGTATTACCGCATAGTATGCTATTGCAACAGATAAGAAAAAAGCAACAATTAACATCATTGTTACTTCGCTAGGTTTTTTTTCATCAAAATAGTTATCGATTTTTGTAAGTGTATTATCTTTTCTCATCATTTAATCTTTATAGTAACATTTGTTTCATATGAAGGTACCCCATATTTTTTATCTAATAAAATTTCTTTCGTTAATATAGAGTATTTATCGGAGGTATTTATATTTTGCATCAACTCCGTTAACTTTTTTTCATCTTTGCTTACTAACGTAACTTTCATGTCTCTATTTGAGTTATTTATTCTTGCGGTTTGTATATCTTTGTTGTTTATTAGATTGCTGAGCTCAAATAACACAACGCCCTTCATCGGATAACTAACTTTTTTATCATAAATTTCTTTAATAGTATTTTTTCTAAAATCAATTACAACTTGTTCTTCCTCGATAGATTTTGATACGCCTGAAATTTGTTGTTCAAGGGCTGCTATTGCCCCTTCTATCCTTATTTTATCTGCATTATTGATTTCATATTCGCTTTTTTTATCGGCAGTGTCTACATCGGTAATAATTCCTGACACATAAAGATACAATGGATATAGTAATCCAATTAGTAGTCCAAGCAGTGTATATAGTATTAATTTACCGCTATTGCGTTGAAATAGCGGTAGTGGTCGTAGAAAATTGGAAAAGTTAAAATCGTTTTCTTGCGTTTCTTTGTAATATTGTGAATTGATTGCCATAATATTGTGAATATTATCAACTTCAACCTCTTTTGAATTTATGGCAATATTTAGATCAAGGTAATTAGTGGGTATACTTACTTTCTCTTGTATAAATTCTGCAAAATTACCCATTTTTACGTCAGTTACTAAATTTATATTTGAAACATTTGATCCTAGAAAGCGACTTAAACTATTTATTAAGTCTCCTATATAATAGGAAATTTCATCAAATATTTCAACTATAAAATCCCTACTTCTATCATCTTGAGTATTTGTTCCATTTTTTATGATATTTAAAAAAACATTATCGTTTAGCTTATCGCCGCTTAAAGTAGCAAATTTCTCGCTAATATTTTTTATTGAATACCTAAGTGGTCTTGATTGAACATACTCTCCGTTTTGATAAATAGCTATAAAAGCATCATCATCCTGCAACACCACGAAAGCATCGGTATTTTGGGCTGGAAGCATATTTTTTTTATAAAGCGTATGAAACATTAGCGGGGCAGCCACCACATAGTCTATATATGGAATTTTTTTAAGAGCCAAAGAGAATAATTGATCGGTTGATAAAATGTCAGATATAAATACGTTAAAAATTTTAGTTTCAGACGATATGCCTAAAGTTTCGTTATACACAAATTTATACTCAGAAGACGGATCTAGACCAAACTGCTCATAAGCCTTGATTGTTATTAAATTTGATATATCATCCTCGTCCGTTGATAGCGGTATTTCTACGCTACCCGTCATCATGTCTTTATATTTGATATACGACATAAAAAAACTATTTTTATTTGCTTTGCTTAGGTCTATTTGGGAAATTTTATTACCTGAAAAGGCATATGAAGTTTGCAAATACGGATCATGCGTTACTATGTTTGCTACTTCATTTTTATTTTTTGCCATTTTTAAGCATCCTTCAATATAAACTTCAAATTCTAAGTTAGTTTTGCCCTATACTAGGCATCTTGCCACATCTATTATACCATAAAAATATATGACTTAATATTTATTTATAAAATATTCAAGCTTTTTATAGTTTTTTCGTCTTTGCGCCAGTCTTTTTTCACGACTACAACGAGCTTTACGAGGATTTTTTGTCCGGTAAAATTTGATATTAACTTTCTTGAATTTATCCCGATTCTTTTGATGGTTTGTCCATTTTTTCCGATAATCATGGATTTATGTATCTCGCGCTCGGTGATTATTGTGGCATAAATTTCAGTTATTTCAGGTTTTTCTTTGACTTTATCTATGAGTACGTCGGTAGAGTAGGGGATCTCGTCGCTTAGATTATCGTAGAGCGCCTCAAGGATAAATTCACGAAAAATTTCCTTTTCATTTGTCGGCGTTAAAAATTCCGGATCGTAAAAATACTCGTGTTCTGGCAAAAGCTTGCAAATTTCATCCAAAAGCGGCTTTTTGTAGGTTTGCTTTTTGACGCTAAAAGGCAAAAGTGCGGTAAATTTGTCTTGAAATTTTTGATATTGCGCGATTTTTTCAAGCACTTTGGCGTTTGAGGCTTCATCAACCTTGGTGAGCACCAAGATATGTGGATTTTGCGGATTTAAATTTAAAAATTTAACGTAATCGTCTATGCTGTCGTGAATAGGCGCCAAAAACACGATCGCTTCGCAGTCGCCCATCGATTTTATCGCTTCGTTTATCATTAGTTTATTTAGCGTCTTGTTGCTCTCGTGAAGTCCCGGCGTATCGGTAAAAACGATCTGATCCTCGCCGTTCATCACGATTCCGCTGATCTTGCGCCTCGTGGCGTTTTGCTTGTGCGAGACGATGGTAATCTTCGCATCAAGCAAAAAATTTAAAAGCGAGCTTTTGCCCGCATTCGTACGACCTATGATGCTTACAAAGCCTGATTTCATAAGATATATCTCGCTAGATCTTGATCCTCGACGACGTCTGAGAGACGCTTTTCTACGAGAGCCTTATCTATCTCTACTGTTTCGCCGCCGTGCTCGTTAGCCTCAAAGCTAATATCCTCGATCACGCGCTCGATCACGGTATGTAGGCGTCTAGCACCGATATCTTCCATTTTTTCGTTGGCATTTTGAGCTATTTTGGCGATAGCTTTTATGGCGTCATCCGTAAATTTAAGTTCCACGTTTTCGGTTTTTAAAAGCGCTTCGTATTGTTTGAGTAGCGAATTTTTAGGCTGAGTTAAAATTTGATACAGCGCGTTTTCATCTAGGCTATCAAGCTCTACTCGCAGCGGAAAACGCCCCTGAAGCTCCGGGATTAGATCGCTTGGCTTGCTGATGTGAAAGGCGCCCGCGGCGATAAAAAGGATATGGTCGGTCTTTATGGCGCCAAATTTGGTCGTCACCGTCGAACCCTCCACGATAGGTAGCAAGTCGCGCTGTACTCCTTCTTTGCTAGGATCTTGTCTGCCCGAGTTTCCGGAGCTTACCGCGACTTTGTCGATCTCGTCGATAAAGATTATGCCCTCGTTTTCGGCTCTTCGCACGGCTTCTGTTTTGATGCTCTCCATATCTAAAATTTTATCGCTAGCTTCGTTTTTGAGCGCCTCTTTGGCATCTTTTACCTTCATCTCTTTTTTGACGGTTTTGTTGCTTAGGCCGATGATTTTGACGAAACTTTCTTGCATCTGCGCCATATCGGGCGGTACGTTCGCACCTGCGTCAAAGCTATTTTGCACGACCTCTATCTCGATACTTAGATCGTCTAGATCGCCGTTTTCTAGCCTGCTCATCATCTTTTCGTAGCTTTTTCCGTAGTCTGCTTTTTTCTCTTCGCTTGCGCCTGTGGGCAGAGGCGGTAAGAGTTTTTTTATTATCTTATCTTTTACGTATTCGTCGATTTTCTCGCGGTTTTTCTCGCGCTGTTCGGCTTTGACCAAATTTACCGACGCAGCTGCCAGGTCGCGCACCATGCTCTCCACGTCGCGTCCGACGAAGCCCACTTCGGTGTATTTGCTAGCTTCTACTTTGATAAACGGCAAGCCCATCATCTTTGACAGACGCCTTGCGATCTCGGTTTTGCCCACGCCAGTCGAGCCTATCATTAGGATGTTTTTTGGCATGATATCGTCTTGCATCGTTTTATCTAGCTTCATCCTGCGATAGCGGTTTCGCAGCGCGATGGCGATGATCTTTTTGGCGTCTTTTTGCCCGATGACGTAATCGTCTAAAAATTTCACTATCTCTTTTGGGGTTAAATTCATCTTTTCTCTATTCTAAAACGTAGGTTTTTATATTCGTGTTCGTGTAAATGCAAATTTCGCCCGCGATCTTTAGGCTCTCTTTTACGAGCTCCTCTTCGTCGATCCGGGCAAATTTATCAAGAGCTCTGGCGGCAGAGAGAGCATAGTTTCCGCCGCTTCCGATAGCGGCTATCTTGCCGTCCTCCGGCTCTACGACGTCGCCTGTTCCGCTTAAAAGAAAAATTTTCTCTCTATCAAGCACCAGCATCATGGCCTCTAGCTTGCGCAGATATTTATCCTTGCGCCACTCTTTGCTAAACTCGATCACCGCTTTTAGCAGGTCGCCTTTGGCGTGCTCGAGGTTGTTTTCAAACATATCAAAGAGATTAAACGCATCGGCGGTGCTGCCGGCAAAGCCAGCTAGGACCTTGCCGCCGTGGATTTTGCGGATTTTTACCGCGTTGCCTTTTAGTACGGTGTTGCCAAAGCTTACTTGTCCGTCGCCGCCGATGACCGATTTGTTCTTGCCTTTGTAGGCTAAAATGGTAGTCGCATGAAACACTTATTCGCCCTCGACGTCTAGTTTTAGCGTAGCTCGCACGGCGTGGCCGAGCTTGACGTCCACTTCGTAGATACCGGTCGCTTTTATAGTGTGAGCAAAGTCAAACGCCTTTTTATCTACGACTAGATGATGATTTTTTTCTAGCGCTTCTGAAATTTCATCCTTCGTCACCGCCCCAAATAGCGCGCCGTTTGCTCCGAGCGGCTTTTTAATCTTGAGCGTGATTTTTTCGATCTCGGATTTTAGCTTTTCTATATTTGCGATCTCGTATTTTAGCTCCTCGGCCTTGCGTTTTTGCTCGGCTTCGTACTGGCGCAAAACATCGGGAGTCGCGGCTTTGGCAAAACCCTTGCCGATTAGGAAGTTATTTCCGTAGCCTTCCTTTACCTCTTTGATTTCGCCGGCTTTTCCGAGCGATTTTACGTCTTTTATTAGTAGTACTTTCATTTTTATCCTTTATTTAGTTAAATTTGCGTCCGTTTTTGCGTCCGATGATAAATCTAAGCGCGTTTAGTTTGATAAATCCGTTCGCGTCTTTTTGGTCAAATACGCTGTCTTCTTCAAACGTACAAAACGCCTCGCTAAAGAGATTGTCCGTTTTGCTGTCGCGTCCTAGAACGATGACGTTGCCTTTGTAGAGCTCGACTTTGACCGTGCCGTTTACGTTTTCTTGGCTTTTGTCGATGAGCGCTTGCAGCATGATACGCTCAGGCGACCACCAGTAGCCGTTATAGATGAGCTCTGCGTAGCGAGGCATTAGCTCGTCTTTTAGGTGTGCCGCGCCGCGGTCTAGCGTGATGCTCTCGATCGCGCGGTGAGCTTTTAGCATTATCGTGCCGCCCGGAGTTTCGTAGCAGCCGCGGCTTTTCATACCGACCGAGCGGTTTTCTACGAGGTCGAGTCTGCCGATACCGTGTTTTGCGCCTAAGCGGTTTAGCTCGGCTAGCAGCGCCGCCGGACTCATTTTTTTGCCGTTTATGCTAACCGGATCGCCTTTTTCGTAGCCGATTTCTATTATTTCGCTTTCGTTCGGAGCATCTTTTGGGCTTACCGTCCAGCGCCACATATCAGCCTCCGGCGCGTGAGCAGGGTTTTCAAGCACTAAGCCTTCGTAGCTGATATGGAGCAAATTTGCGTCCATAGAGTAGGGGCTTTTGCCCGGTTTCTTTTCTATTTTGATACCGTTTTTTTCGGCGTATTTTAGTAGCTTTTCGCGGCTGTTTAGATCCCATTCGCGCCAAGGAGCGATGATGGTTAGGTTATCTCCCAGCGCATAGTAGCCTAGCTCAAAGCGCACTTGGTCGTTGCCTTTGCCGGTCGCTCCGTGGCTCACGCCGTCGGCGCCTACTTTGGCGGCGATTTCGGCTTGTTTTTTAGCAATTAGCGGGCGAGCTATCGAGGTGCCTAGTAGGTATTCGCCCTCGTAAACGGCGTTTGCTCTAAACATCGGAAATACGAAATCCTGCGCAAATTCTTCTTTTAAATCCTCTATAAATATATTTTCGGGTTTTATACCGAGCTCCAGCGCTTTTTGGCGTGCTGGTTCTAGCTCCTCGCCCTGACCGATATCGGCGGTAAAGGTCACCACTTCGCATTTATACTCGTCTTGCAGCCATTTTAAAATAATGCTCGTATCAAGTCCGCCCGAATAGGCGAGAACGACTTTTTTCACATCTTTTTTCATTCTCTATCCTTTATATTGAGATGACGCGTATTTTAGCCAAATTTGATTAATTTGTTATAAATATCTCCGCTAAAAACGCGTGCGCTAAACGTCAAATTTACATTAAATTTAATATGCAGCGGCGAGGAATTAAAAATTTAAGCCAAATTTGGCTAAAATCGCCGCCATGAGAGTAGATAAGTTTTTAAATACCGTAAACATAACAAAAAGGCGCGCAGTCAGCGAAGATATGTGTAAAAGCGGCGTCGTAAGCGTAAACGGCGTCGTTGCTAAACCGGCCAAAGAGGTCAAGATCGGCGACGTGATAACGATCAAATTTCTAGCCAAAGAAGCGCGCTACGAGGTACTAGCGATCCCAGAGACCAAAAGTATCCCAAAATCAGCCCAAGCGCTATACGTAAAAGAGCTATGATAGAGCTAAATTTAGGACTTGACGAGCTTAGCGAGGTGGTAAAAATTTTACCCCAAAGCGGCGTCGTTATCTTGCAGGGAAATTTAGCCAGCGGCAAAACGACGTTAGTTAAAGCCATCGTAAAGGCTCGCGGCATCGATGCGGAGGTTACTTCGCCCACGTTTTCGGTTATGCAAAGCTACGGAGATAAAATTTATCACTACGACATCTATCAAAACGGACTTGACGCGATTTTGCAAAACGGACTTTTTGAAAATTTGCTAGAGGAGGGGCTTCACCTGGTAGAGTGGGGCGACGAGCGACTGGAAAAGGCGCTAGAAAATTTGGGCGAAAAGTGCGTCAAGGTAGTCATCTCGCCTAGCCAAAAAGGGCGAAAATACGAGGTTTACGGTGCATAAATTAGAAGTTAAAGATTTACAAAAAACTATCAAAAAAACAAACATCATAAAAGGCATCTCGCTAGAGGTCAAAAGCGGCGAGGTAGTAGGGCTGCTGGGTCCAAACGGCGCTGGTAAAACGACTACGTTTTATATGATCTGCGGGCTCATCTCGCCAACTAGCGGCAGCGTCTTTTTAGACGGCGCAGACGTGACGAAGGTGCCGCTGCATAAGCGCGCGCATATGGGTATCGGCTATCTGCCGCAAGAATCAAGCATATTTAAAGATCTCTCCGTCGAGGAAAATTTACTACTCGGCGCCGAAATCCTATATAAAGATGAGGCCGTCCGCGAGAAAAAAGTAAATGAAATGCTAAATTTGCTAAATATCGAGCCCATACGCCTGAGAAAGGGCGTGAGCTTAAGCGGCGGCGAGCGCAGACGCTGCGAGATCGCTAGAAGCCTCATCATCACGCCTAAATTTTTGCTTCTGGATGAGCCATTTGCCGGCGTCGATCCGATCGCCGTTAGCGATATACAAAGTATCGTTCGCGACCTAAAAAAGCTCGGCATCGGCGTGCTCATCACCGACCACAACGTCCGCGAGACGCTAGCCATCTGCGACCGAGCCTACGTGATCAAGGACGGTAGCCTGCTAGCTAGCGGTAGCGCGAACGAAGTCGCGAACAACAAACTCGTGCGCACCCACTATCTGGGCGAAGAGTTTAAATTTGTAGAATAATGCTAAAGCAAACTCAAGCTCCCAAAAATAAGCTCTCGCACACGTTAAGGTCGTGGCTGCCGATACTAAGCAGCAGCGTCGAGGAGCTAAAGGAGACGCTTGAGCCGTTTTTAGCGGATAATCCATTCGCTAGCGTGCAGCAGCGAAATTTAAACGAGCTACCCAGCGCCGCGCCCTCCAAAAGAGAGAAAAATTTTTTCAAAGAAATATCAAAAAACAGCGTAACTGATAGTATTGAAAGCTTTAGCGTGGCTAAAACGGGGCTCTACGACAAGCTAATCGAGCAGATAGATAAGCCCCTTTTCCCAACTGAAAAATCCCAAAAAATCGCGATGAAAATCATCGAGTGCATAAACGAGGAGGGCTACTACGAACCTGAAGTATTTGACGAATTTAGCGAGGCGGAGATCGAGTCGGTGCGAAAGCGCTTTGCCTACCTTGAGCCCGCAGGCATCGGCGCAAAGGACTACAAAGAGAGCTTTTTGTTTCAGCTTGAGGAGCTAAATTTGGACGAGAAGCTCTTTGAAAGCGCCAAAAAGCTTGCGCTAAATTTCGAAAATCTCTCCCAAATGCGCAAAATCCCGCTCTATAACGAAGCTCTAGCCGTTATCAAGAGGCTAAAAAACCCGCCCGCTATCGAGTATATGAGCGAAGCTGCTGCGATCATCCCGGATATCGTCATCGACACGAGCTCGGGCGGTATCGAGGTGCGGATTAACGACGACTTTTACCCAGAGATCGTCATCGACGTCGAGGGACTGGACGAAAAAGAGAGCTTCGTCGCCTCACGCGTAAAAGAGGCAAAGGACCTCATAGACGCGCTTGATATGCGAAAAGCCACACTGCGAAAGATCGCCCTCATGCTAGTGGAGTATCAGTACGATTACTTTTTTGGCGGAGACATCAAGCCCATGCGCCTAAAGGACATCGCCGAGGATCTGGGGCGAAACCCGTCGACCATCTCGCGCGGCATATCAAATAAATACCTCGAGTGCTCGCGCGGGCTCGTGCCTATAAAGAGCTTTTTCTCCGCCGCGATCGACGAGGATGTCTCAAACAAGGCTATCAAGGATTTCGTGGCAAATCTCGTTCGCAACGAAAATCCCGCCAAGCCGCTTAGCGATCTTAAAATTTTGGAGTTTATAAAGAAGGAATTTAACGTCGAGGTCGTCCGCCGCACGATAACCAAGTACCGCCTTGCGCTAAATATCGGCAGCTCCAGCGAGCGTAAAAAGACCTATCTGCTACAGTCCGGTAAGTAAAATTTGACCGATAGAACTCAAATTTGGTCGAAATATCAAATTTGAGCGAGCTTTCGATATGCCTCGCACTTTTAAATTTTGTAATAATAATGTTTAGATTAGCGATTCCTTCTATGCTCAAATTTGGTTGCAAAATCCGTCTAAATATCTCGCGCCATAAAATCAGCGCCGCCGGTAAAGATGCAGTGCGTGTGCCGCACGCAAATTTGAGCATGGTTTAGCGTCAAATTCGCTCAAATTTGAAAAATCAAATTTTCTCCGTCCCCGACTCAAGCTCTTTAAAATAAGGCTTCAAACCCTCGTATGCATTTTGGATACGCTGAAACTGCGTTTTGCACTCGTCCAAAAGCTCGGGGCTAAGCGCGGCGTGAAAGTCGGGGTGATAGGCTTTGACGAGCTCCAGATAGTGGTTTCGCACCTCCTCAAAGCTATCATTTTTATCGCACCCAAGCACCGCAAAATGGTCCTCGAAAAGGCTAGCCAGCGCAGCAAATTTGGCTTCGTTTTTCTTAGCGCAGATTTTGATCTGTTTTTTAAATTTTTCAAATTCCTCTTCGTTATAGTTAAAGATGATTGAAAATTTCATATATTCACTTTTGTTAAACAGCTCCTCTAGGCGCGCGCATTCGCCCAAATTTGCGATATTTATGGCGATTTGACCTTCGGCGGATAAAATTTGCTTTGACTCAAAGCCCCTAATGATGTGCGAGATAAACGACTCGTTTGAACGATCAAAGCTAAATATCGCGCCGCCTCGCACGAAGGCGACGTCGACGAAAACCATGGCTTTTAACGAGTTTGGTTGGATGTAGTGGAGTTTGATGGTTTTATACTCGGCGAAGTTTAAATTTACGTTTTTTAGCTCGTACCTTTGGCAGAGTTTTTTTAGAAATTTGACGAAATATTTGCGCTGAACTTTCTCGTTTTCGTCGTAAAACGACATCACTTTGCCTTTTTGCCCCAGCGTCTTGGCGAAGTTTCGCTTTATGAGCGCTTGTAGCTCGAAAAACAGATCGGCATCTGATGTTTCTATGCTTAGAGATTCTAGATTTTGACTTACTTTTATCAAATTTTGCCTTTATAAAACGCACTTGAAAGCATTTTTTATTCCGCTTTTTCCCACACGGGCGTTTCGTCTAGCGGGACGTATTCGCGCAGGCGCTCGTAGGGCTTGTAGTCGGCCTTGTAGGCTAGGCTAGGGCAGTCTTTGACGTAGTAGCCTAGATATATCCAGCGCAAATTTAGCTGCCTAGCTAGTAAAATTTGCTGATAGAGCGAGTATCTGCCGATGCTAAGATCTGCAAAATCAGGATCGTAATAGCAATAAACCGCCGAGATGCCGTCGCTAAGGATATCGACGAGATCGACGCCGATGAGACGGCCGTCTGCAAAATACGCTATCTCCTTGCCAAACTCCGCGTGCCCTGCGACGTAGAGCTCGTAGTAGCGGCGAAAGTCCAGCTCATAGTACTTCCACTCGCGCTTTTGCTGCATAAATTTATGATATTTTTTGTATAGCGCCACGTGCGCGTCGTCTAGGAGCGGCTTTGTTAGGATGATTTTGGTGTTTTCGTTTTTACGCATCGTGCGGCGGGCGGATTTGCTAAATTTAAAATTTAGCGCATCAACCCTGATATTTACGCACTCGCGGCAACCCGCGCAGTTTGGCTTGGAGAAATATTTGCCAAAGCGCCTAAAGCCTCGCCTGGCAAGAGCGTCGTTTACGGCAAAGTCGCAGCCGTCTACGTAGCGATACTCCATGCGCGAGTCCCTGTCCTTTAGGTAGGGGCAGGGGCTGGGCAGGGTGGAAAACGGCACGACTAGCACTTTTTGATATCCGCGTCCTTGACGTAGGCTAGAAACTCATCGCGCAAATTTTGCTCTTTGTGCGCGATGGCTTCCTCTTTGCTGAAGGTTTTTGACTCAGGCTTTAAATTTTGCTTCGCGGCGTTTTTGGCGGCCGAATTTGAGCTCAAATTTGCATTTTGCTCCTTTTGAAGCTCTTTTTTTATATCCTTTAAACTATCGAAAAAATCATTCATCCGCGTGCTCCTCTTTAAATTTTCTAGCGTCTTTTACCCTTTGTATCGCTGCGGCGATGGCGGCGATCACCTCTTCGTTGTCCTCGTTGTCTTTGGTTTTCATCTTTTCTAGCAGGGTAGGCATTTTGTTTTCGACGTACGACGTATCAAAAAATCCTCGCCTAAAGTCGCGCTCTTTGCTAATGCTGAGCAAAAACGGGATCGTGGTTTTGACGCTGCCTTCGATCGTAAACTCATCCAGCGCGCGTTTTAGTTTATTTACGGCTAGGTCGTAGCTAGGGGCGCGCACGATGAGCTTAGCTAGCAAGCTATCGTAAAAAGGCGGTATCTGATAGTCTTTATATAGGTGGCTATCCACGCGAACGGAAGGGCCTAGAGCAGGGTAGTAGCCGGTGATTTCGCCTGGGCTTGGGATGAAGTTTTGCCATGCGTCCTCGGCGGTGATACGCGCCTCGATCGCAAAGCCTTGCGTGATGACGTCGCTTTGCTCCATGTCTAGGATCTCGCCCGCCGCAATGCGGATCTGACGCACGATGAGATCCACGCCCGTGATCTCCTCGGTCACGCCGTGCTCGACCTGGATACGGGTGTTCATCTCCATAAAATAAAAGTTGTTGTAATCATCAAGTAAAAACTCGATCGTGCCGGCGTTGGTATAGTTTACGGCCTTTGCCGCTGCGACTGCGGTCACGCCCATGCTCTTTCGCAGACTTTCGCTCATAGTTGGGCTGGGCGCGATCTCGAGGATCTTTTGGTGGCGGCGCTGGATCGAGCAGTCTCGCTCTGCTAAGTGGATGATGTTGCCGTATTTGTCGCCTAAAATCTGAAACTCGATGTGGCGCGGATTTACGACGTATTTTTCCATGAAAACTTCGTCGTTATTAAAAAATGCCTTAGCCTCGCGCGTGCAGCTTTCAAAACTAGATTCTAGCTCCTCCTCTTTCCACACGACGCGGATGCCGCGGCCGCCGCCGCCGCCGCTAGCTTTTAGGATGACGGGATAGCCGATGCGTTCGGCGTAGAGCTTGATATTTTCTATCGTTTCGTTGTTTAGCTTTTCGGTGCCGGGCACGATAGGGATGCCGTTTTTATTCATCAGATAGCGAGCGATGTTTTTGTTGCCCATTTTGCGGATGACGTCGGCGGTAGGCCCGATGAAAACTAGACCCGCATCCTCGACCTCTTTGGCAAATTCGTAGTTTTCGCTCAAAAATCCGTAGCCCGGGTGTATGGCGTCTGCGCCGCAAGCTTTTGCTACCTCAACGATGCGCTTGGCGTCTAGGTAGCCCTTGATCGGATCGATACCGATCTGGTAGGCTTCGTCGGCTATCTTGACATGCAGGCAGTCTTGGTCGGGCTTGGTGTAAATGGCGACGTTTTTGATGTGTAAGTCTTTGCAGGCACGGATAACGCGAACGGCTATCTCTCCGCGGTTTGCGATCAAAATTTTATGTATCACTTGGCTTTCCTTTCTTATCGTTTTTTGAATTTTACTCTTTTTTGCTTGCTGATGCTTGAATTTTTCTTTTTTAGAACATGATCTTTGTGTACCGTCTTTAAATTTACTATTTTTGCTATTAAATTTTTAGCTTGTACTGCCTTTATCTATATATTTTAATGCTCGGTAGCCAGGCGCGCTTATTTTTAATTAAATTTGCTACATAAGATAACATAAAGATTTTTATAGATGGTTAAATGTGGCAAATTTAGTACATAAATTTGAAATTTGATGGCCTTACGGCAAATTTTGATGTAGTAGGGTGGGTAAAAAACGAAATTTTTGCAAATATATCAAAAATTAGAAAGATTTAAGAAACCTTTGGCTATACTTCACATTTCTTTTAAAGTGCGCTCGTAGCTCAGCTGGATAGAGCATTTGATTGCGGTTCAAAAGGTCAGGGATTCGAATTCCTTCGAGCGCACCATTTATTCATTTATAATTAACCCTTTTTCACAAATCTTTTTTATTTATCCTTGCTTTTCTTTTGGTTATATTTTCTTGCTTTAAGTGGTTTTGCATATAAATTATATGAGCAAAAACTTTTAGAGATAAAATTTAAATCGTT
>CALCKS010000104.1 GCA_937965895.1 uncultured Campylobacter sp. | reverse complement strand
AGGAGTTCGCGCTATGAGTAAGAAAATTTTAACCACGCCTATAAGCGCCGAGGATCTTTCAAATATCAAAATCGGCGACGTGATCTATCTCAGCGGACACATCGTCACCTGCCGCGACGTGCCACATAGACGCGTCGTAGAGGAGGGTAGGGAGCTGCCAGTTGATATCAAGGGCGGCGCGATCTTGCACGCAGGGCCGATCATCAGAAAAACGGGCGAAAAAAGCTTTGAGATGGTCTCGGTGGGGCCGACGACTAGCATGCGGATGGAGAAATTTGAGCGGGAATTTATCGCCAAAACGGGCGTGCGCCTGATCGTGGGCAAAGGCGGCATGGGAGAGGGCACGATGAGCGGTTGCAAGGAGTTTGGCGCTATTCACTGCGTATTTCCAGCAGGTTGTGCTGTGGTCGCCGCAACGCAGGTCGAGGAGATCGAGAGTGCGGACTGGACGGAGCTTGGGATGCCAGAGACTCTTTGGAAGTGCCGCGTGAAGGAGTTTGGTCCGCTAATAGTCTCGATCGACGCTCACGGCAACAATCTTTTTGAGCAAAACAAGGTCAAATTTAACGAGAAAAAAGATGAGGCATTAGCTGAAATTTTACCGCAGGTTGGGTTTATAAAGTAGTTAAATTTGAGCGACTTGCGCAAAACGCGCATACGCGGTTTTGCGTTTTATAAATTTACTCTAAAAAGCGAGCTTTGATGAGTTATTTTACATGCCTTGCTTGCTAATCCGCCTTGGCTTAGAAGCGCAAAACGGATTATGCTCGTAGTATCGTTTAAATCAGCACGAAACCTAGCTTTTGGATATGGTTGTTTGCGTATGTCTAGAAAAATTTATGCCAAAACGGATTTTTTCGGTAAAATTTACTCAGCCGCAGTATAAAAGTATAAAAATTAAAAGGATAAAAATGAAAAATTTATTTTATGCAACATTCGCTGTTTTGCTTGTTTTTACGGCAGCTAGCCGAGCTGAGGAATTTGATGCCAAACAAAAAGAGCTTTTTGCTAAGCAGTTCAATAAATACGCAAATCTCTGCCAACAAAAAGACGCCCTAGCCTGCGAACAAATTTTTTCGATGCATAAAGAAGGCGAGATAGAAAACGACGAAAAAATTATGCAAGAATCAATGGAAAATCTAGATAAATTATGCGCCGAAAAAAATTTAAACGCCTGCTTGATACTAGGTAATATCTACTCAATAAACAAAAAGTACAAAGACTTTGAAAAAGCGGCTAAAATTTTAAGCCCGATGTGCGAAAGCGGGAATCAAGACGCCTGCGCGCTTTACGGAGGCGTATTTAGAGAAAAAGGAGAGTCGAAGCGAGCCGTGGAGCTTTTTAATCAAGCATGCGATAAAGGCTCCGCTCGCGGATGCGATCTTCTTGGTCGTTACTACTACAGGGAAGATATGGAGCAGGCGTATTTCTATACGAAACAAGCTTGTGAAATGAACGAGAAAATGTGCTATGGACATGGACTCGTACTACGAGAAGCGGGCGAATACATTGACGCGTTTTATGCTTTCGAGAAATCCTGCTATAGCCAAAAATATAATATTATCTCTTGCCTGATGGCGGATTTAACCTATCAGCATAGCATAGTAGCAAGTCTTATTGAAGCACCAAGAAAATTATATATTAAGCTTTGTAAACAAGCGCCTTATATGAAAAACGACTTTTGCAAAAAAGCTAAAAATACTCCGCCTTCGCGTACTTTTTTACCGGTAACAAAGCCGTAATAGCCTTTGTATTAAATCAAATTTGATTCGAGTTTTTAACCTAATTTAGATCTAAATTTGCCTTTGATGTTTTTGGCTTGTATTTTAAACCGAAGCGATATTCGTTATCTGACGCATATTTAGAAAAATTATATTCGAGTAGAAATTTTACGGCAAATTTTTGCCTAACTACGAAAACGGCATCAAAGATTAAAAGGATAAAAATGAAAAATTTATTTTCTGTTACATTTGCGATTTTGCTTGTTTTTACGGTAGCTAGCCGAGCAGAATAACTAAATGCTAAACAAAAAGAGCTTTGGAATAAGAAATTTAGCGAATACGTAAATAGCTACGAGCAAAAAGACGTGCAAAAATGCTGTAGAAAATCTAGAAAAACTATGTATAAACGGCGATTTTGACGCTTGTTTGATACAAGGCAGAATCCATACGAAAAGCCAAGACTACAAAAAAGCCGCTGAAATTTTAAGCCCGATGCGCGAAGACGGAAACCAAGATGCCTGCGCGCTTTACGGAAAAGTTTTAAAAGGAAATAACAATAAAACTTTACAAGTAGGCATGCAACAAAGGCTCGGCGCGCAGTTGCGAACTCTTGGGCGATTACTACGAAACACGATCGAAACAGGCGTATTTTTATGCGAACAAAGCCTGTGAAATAGACAAACAAAGGTGTCTTTTGTTAGGAGGTATCTTATATTTTGAAGACAAATTCGTACAATCGTTTAAAGCTGCAGAAAAATCCTACTACAGCCAAAAATACTACATTTCTTCTTGCCTTATGGCGGCTATGGCTTACGAAAACAAACTAAAGAATTTTATGAAAAAGCCAAAGAAACTATACTCTACTCTTTGTGAGCGAGCGCCGTATAAAAAAGAAGACTTTTGTGCCGAGACTCGGTAATTGCCGTGCGATTTTAACGTGCGTAGTCGCTTTTGCCCATAAGCGAATCGAGACTAGACTTTTTAAATTTACCATACTATATTTACCTTAAATTTATCCATCCAGGT
>CALCKS010000103.1 GCA_937965895.1 uncultured Campylobacter sp. | reverse complement strand
GTCCCATCTTTTCTAGGATTAGGACTTTATTGCCCTTTTCGGCTGCGGTGATACCGGCTGCTAGTCCTGCAAAGCCGGAACCAACGATGACTACGTCCCACTCCTCGTCAAATTTGACGTCTTTAGCGTTAACGGCTGCTTGCGCATTTACTCCGCCTAGAGCTAAAGCTCCTGCACCTACCATACTTAACTTAACAAAATCTCTTCTTGAAACGTTTGAGTTTTTCATAGCTTCTCCTTAAATTTACTTAGCTATTACCTGTAAATCTTTAATTTACGACTATACTCTAAATACCTTTATTGCTATTGGCGTCTTTAGTGTCCTCCTTAGATTAAATTTATTTTATCTAGTGTTATTATAGGACTTAACTTTAAAGAATAAGCTTAAATGAAGGTATAATTTGGATTTTATTAGCAATATTTAAAGATTTATTTGCCTAAAAACGTGACTATATCGGGCTGGGGATAGAACAAAAATAAATTTGAATTTAGTCTAATTAAATTGATTTATTATGCAAAATTTAAAGATATAAAAATATATTTGATCAAATTTCGGCGATAATATAAAATTTAAGGGCAGGGTAAATTTAGAAAATCGACAAAATTTGTAGAGAAAAGGCGGCAAATTTTACCATATTTGCCGCCTGAAAGCTAAATTTAGCCTAGTCTTTTATGTAAAATTTGAGAAAATCCCCATAGATGTCTGGCCTTCGCGAGCTCTGTTTTTTCGAGTTTTGCTACCATCATCTCTTCGTTTTTACCCAGGCGTGAAACCACCTCGCCAAACGGGCTAATAAGCATCGAATCGCCGTAAAAGCTCCACTGCTCGCCGCTTGCGGCCTTGTGATTGCCGACGCGGTTTACACGCATGACGTAGATGTTGTTCGTAAAGGCGCGGGTCTTTAGCAGCTCCTCCCAGCGTGACTCGCTAAAAAACGTGCACGCGGTGGGAACTATGACGGCATCGACTTTCTTGCGCGCCATATACGCCCATGCCGCGTCAAAATGCGCCTCAAAGCCAAACATCACGCCGATTTTAAATTTTTCGTAGTTAAAAACTGGCAAATTTAGCTCGCCCTCGGTCTTGTTTGCAAAAAATTTCGCCTCGTTCCAGTGCGGGTAGGGCATAAGGATCTGCTGCTCGTAAAAGCGCGACGATGTGGGGCTAAATCTTGCTGCGACCTTGACGAAGCCTTTGCCTTTGGGTAGTACGAGCGGGGCTAGGATTTCTAGATTGTATTTTTGCGCCATCGCGGCAAGCGCGTGCTTTTTGCGCTCGCTTTGCTCCTTGATGAGGCTTTTTGGCATGAGCTCAAGCTCTTTAAAAAAGCTGTTTAGCACGTACTCTCCAAGCGCCACGAGCCTAGCGCCTTCGCCCGCGCAAATCCTAAAATAATAATCCAGCCGCGACTCGCTCATGGGCTGAGTGGGTAGCTGCAAGGCGCAAACGGCTGCTGTCGCGTTATTCATCGTCCGCGTCCTTTACGACTAGCTTTGCGTTTTGCAGGATTTTATCTGCCTCCTCGAGCAGTTTTTTGCCCTCTTTGTGCAGCTTAACGCTTTGCTCTAGGCTTAAATTTTCGTCGCCGAGCTGTTTTAAAATTTCATTTGCTTTGGCGAGTTTGCTCTCAAAATCCTCGCTTAAATTTTCACTCATCTAAAACCTTTTTTATGATTTTTTCAAATTTATCTACTTCGACCAAAAACGCGTCGTGGCCGTAGTCGCTGTCTATCTCGTGGTAGTCGCACGCCTTGCCGATACCGCGCAGCGTCTCGTGCATCTCGCGCATGCAGCTTGGCGGAAACAGCATATCGCCGCTAAATGCGACCAGCGTAACCTTGGCGCAAATAGGCAAAAGAGCGTGCGCGAGGTCGTCGTAGTGGCGCGTGCAGTCAAAGATATTCATCATCTTTACGATGTAAAGGTAGCTCAGCGGGTCAAAGCGCTTAGGAAAGCCGTGACCATTGTACTCCATATAGCGATCGACCTGAAACCGGCCCGTAAGCTCGTAAAGGCCGTCGGTCTCTACATAGTTGCGGCCAAATTTTGAGTCCATGGAGCTAGGCGAAAGAAAGCTGATGTGCCCCGCCATACGTCCTAGCGCCATGCCTGTTAGCCCCTGCGTGGCGATATCGTTTTCGTCGTATTGGCCGTCTTTGAAACCCGGATCGCGCAGGATGCCCTCGATCGCGATTTTGTTAAACGCGATTGCCCAGGCCTTGCTCTGATATGTGCTGGCTAGGATGATGACGTTTTTGGCGAAATTTGGAAACTCGATCGCAAAACAAAGCGCCTGCATGCCGCCTAGGCTACCGCCCACGACCGCATGCGCGCGCTCGATGCCTAGGTGCTCAAAAAGCCTCATCTGCGCCTTTACGACGTCGCTGATGGTTAGCACCGGAAAGCGCAAACGATACTGCTTGCCCGTGCTTTTTTCGATACTTAAGGGATTTGTCGAACCGAAATTTGATCCGAGGATGTTTACGCAGATGACGAAAAATTTGTTCGTATCTATGCCCTTGCCCTTGCCCACTAGCGCGTCCCACCAGCCAAATTTCTGCTCGTTTTCATACCTGCCCGCGGCGTGGTGGCTGCCAGTTAGCGCGTGGCAGACGACTATGACGTTGCTTTTATCTCGGTTTAGCTCGCCGTATGTTTCGTAAGCAAGCTCAAATTCGGGCAAAATTCGACCGCTCTCCAGATAGAGCGGCTCATTAAATTTTACTTTACCGGTTTTTAAATTTAGCACTAATTGACTTTGTAGTTAGGGGCTTCTTGCGTGATGACGACGTCGTGGACGTGGCTCTCTTTTAGTCCAGCGCTCGTGATCTCGACGAACTGGGCTTTTTCCTGAAGGGTTTTGATATCTTTTGAACCCATGTAGCCCATCGCGCTTCGTAGGCCGCCAACTAGCTGATGTACGACCTCTTTTATGCTGCCGGCAAACGGTACGCGGCCCTCGATGCCTTCTGGCACGAGTTTATCTTGCGCGGTGCCTTCTTGGAAATACCTATCGCTGCTGCCTTTCGTCATCGCGCCGATGCTGCCCATACCGCGGTAGACTTTGTACTGGCGTCCTTGGAATGTTATCACCTCGCCCGGAGTCTCCTCGCAGCCCGCTAGCAAACTGCCCGCCATCACGCAGCTAGCGCCTGCGGCCAGGGCTTTGGCTACGTCGCCCGAGTACTTTAGTCCGCCGTCTGCGATAACTGGGATACCGTATTTTGCAGCCTCGGCCGAGCAGCTATCGACGGCGAAAATTTGAGGTACGCCAACGCCCGCTACCACGCGAGTGGTGCAGATGGAGCCCGGTCCTATGCCTACTTTGATACCGTCGGCGCCGGCTTCTGCTAGGTCTTTGACGGCGGCTGGATTTGCGATATTTCCGGCTACGACGTCCACTTTTAGCTCGGCTTTAACCTGTCTTAGCGTGTCTAGTACGCCTTTTGAGTGGCCGTGAGCGGAGTCTATGACGATGACGTCTACGCCGGCTTCTGCTAGGGCCTTTGCTCTGTCCATTTGACCTACGCCGATGGCTGCTGCCACGCGGAGTCTGCCGTAGGCGTCTTTGTTTGCGTTTGGATACTCTTTGCGTTTTTTTAGATCTTTTATGGTTATGAGGCCCTCTAGATGGCCGTCTTTATCGACGATAGGAAGTTTTTCTACGCGGTTTTGAGAGAAAATTTTCTCCGCGTCGTCTAGCGTGCAGCCCTTTGGAGCCGTGATTAGCGGAGCTTTGGTCATCCTGTCTTTTACGAGGACGCTTCTGTCGTTTTCAAATCTCAAATCGCGGTTGGTTAGGATTCCTATTAGTTTATTTTCCTCATCGACGACGGGAACGCCCGAGATATGCAGATCCGCCATCATATCAAGCGCCGAGCCCACGCTAGCGTTTGGCGAGATGGAGATAGGATCGATGATCACGCCGCTTTCGCTTTTTTTCACGCGGCGGACCTCTTTGACCTGGCTTTGTATGTCCATATTTTTATGTATGACGCCGATACCGCCCAGGCGCGCCATCATGATCGCCGCGCGGTGCTCGGTGACGGTGTCCATCGCAGCCGATACGATCGGGATATTTAGCTCCACGTTTTTGCTAAAGCGCGTTTTTATGTCTACTTGTTTAGGCAAAATTTCGGAGTACTGCGGGACGAGCAAAACGTCGTCAAAGGTGAGAGCCTTCGTAACTATCTTCATGCGTTTATCCTTTTATAGAGTTTTCTAAACTAAGTGCGCCTTCTAGAAGCGTTTTTTCGTCCCACGCTTTGGCGATTAGCTGAACCGAGACGTTTAGTCCGTCCGCGTCCTTGGCTACAGGAACCGAGATAGCGGGTAAGCCGGCTAAATTTACGCTGATCGTGTAAATATCCGATAAATAGGCCTCTAGCGGATCTTTTAGATCGCCGAATTTATACGCCGTGCGAGGAGCGACGGGCATAAAAATGAGGTCGCATTCGCTCAAAATTCGCTCGTATTTAGCTTTAGCGTAGGCTCGAGCTTTTTGCGCTTTGATGTAATACGCGTCGTAATAACCGCTACTAAGCACGAAAGTGCCTAGCAGGATTCGTCTTTTCACCTCTTCGCCAAACCCCTCCGAGCGCGAATTTACGTAAAGTTCTTTTAAATTTTTAGCCTCTGCCCTGCGTCCGTATCTCACTCCGTCGTAGCGGCTGAGATTCGCGCTGGCTTCGGCGGTGGCGATGATGTAGTAGGTTGCGATATCGCATTTTGAGTTTTCTAAATTTTTATAGATTATTTTATGGCCTGCGGCTTTTAAAACATCAACCGCTTTTAAAAGCGCTTTTTTAGTCTCTTCTGAGGCTTCGTTTATGTAGTTTTCGATGACGCAGATCGTTAGTTTTTTATCTGCGTTTAGCTTGTCCGCGACGCTCTCAAATTTGATATCCGCGCTCGTGCTGTCTTTGTCGTCGTGTCCCGCGATGATATCGTATAGGATCGCGGCATCCTCGACGTTTTGCGTTATCGGGCCGATCTGATCTAGCGAGCTAGAGTAGGAACCCAGGCCGTATCTGCTCACGCGCCCGTAGGTCGGCTTTAGCCCCACGCAGCCGCAAAATGCCGCAGGCTGGCGTATCGAGCCGCCCGTATCGCTACCAAGGGCAGCAACTGCTAGCCCCGCCGCTACCGCAGCTGCCGAGCCGCCCGAGCTGCCGCCCGGTACTCTATCGCGGTTTAGGGGATTTAGTGTTTTGCCGTAGTAGCTATTTTCGGTCGTATTTCCCATGGCGAATTCGTCCATATTCGTACGGCCAAACGGCGCCAGACCGGCTGCTAGTAGTTTTTCTATAACCGTCGCGTTATAAGGCGCGATGTAGCCTTGTAAAATTTTAGACGCGCTCGTTACGCTCCAGCCTTTTACCTGGATGTTATCTTTTATAGCGATCGGTACGCCAGCACCCAGCTTGTCAAGCGGCAAATTTGCCAGCTGCTCGACGTAAGCGCCAAGCTCCCTATCTGCGAAAATTTTCTTTTCCAGCTCGTTTCTAAGCTCGGCTACTTCGCCGGCACTTAGCTTTAGAGCCTCTTTTAAAGTTATCATTTTTTATCCTTAAATTTTATTACCGCTACGATACCTGCGGCTGTGACCGCGAGGATGGCCGCGATGGTCGCCGCGACGAACCAAGCGGAGATGGGCTCAGACATTTTTTAGTACCTTTTCGCATCTCGGGCAGGTTTCGCCGTCGTGCTTAGCGGTAAATTTCCAACATCTCGGGCACTTGTGACGCGTCGATAAAACGAGTTTAAATTTATCGTTTCCGACATCAAATTCTGCTAGGCCGTCGCTACCGTCCAGGCTTTGGACGTCGCTAACCATATACCAGTCGCTGATCTCGTTTATATCTTCACTTAGGATCAAATTTGAGCTTGTTTGTAGTACGAGTTCTAGGGTCGATTTTATCTTTTTATCTTTTTTGAGTACGTCGATTAGCTCGAAAAACTTCTCTCGGCTAGCGACTAGCAGCTCGTCGTCTACATTAAACTCAAAATCTAGCGGCGCGTACTCTAGATCAAAGGCGTCGGTTGCGCCGTTTTTTATGATCTTAGGCGCATAGTCCATCGCCTCGTCCACGGTGTATGTTAGCGTCGGAGCGATGAGCGGTAGGAGCGCTCTGGTTATTAGCGCCATCGCGCTTTGAGCCGAGCGGCGAGTGTCGCTGTCTTTGGCGTCGCAGTATAGGCGGTCTTTGCAGATATCAAGATATATGCCGCTTAAATCCGCACTTAGGAAGTTCATCAGCAGGCTAAAGCCCTTTGAAAAGTCGTAGTTTCTAAACGCGGCTTCGGCCTCGTCGAATGCCTTTTTCGCGCGGCTTAGTATCCAGCGGTCTAGGATGTTGAAATTTGATGTTTCGATATCCTCTAGATCGTTTACGTTGGCTAGTAAAAATCTTATCGTATTGCGTATTTTTCGGTACTGCTCGCTTACTTGTTTTAGGATGTTTTCGCTGATTTTTAGGTCGCTGGAGTAGTCGCTAAGCGCAACCCAAAGGCGTAAAATTTCCACGCCGTAGGTTTTAGCCACGTCCGCCGGAGCTACGACGTTGCCTTTGCTCTTACTCATCTTTTGACCGTTTTCGTCGACGGTAAATCCATGCGTTAGCACGCTTCTATACGGTGCTCGTCCTTGTGCGGCACAGCTTAGCAATAGCGAGCTTTGGAACCAACCTCTGTGCTGATCGCTACCCTCTAGATACATATCGGACGGATAGCTGCCTGCATCGTAGTCGCCGCTTTTTAGCACCGCAGCCCACGTCGAACCGCTGTCAAACCAGACATCTAGGATGTCCATAACTTTTTCTAAATTTTGCGAGTCGTATTTACAGTTTGCGGGTAAGAGATCTTTTATCTCGCTGTCCCACCACGCGTCAGCGCCTTTTTGCTCAAATATCGCCGCTACGTTATCTAAAATTTCATCGTCAAATATCGGCTCTTTTGTATCCTTGCGCCTAAAAAACGCTATCGGCACGCCCCAGTCGCGTTGGCGCGAGATGCACCAGTCGGGACGATTTTCTATCATCGAGCCTATCCTTTTTACGCCGCTTGCAGGGTAAAATTTGACGTTTTCAAGCTCTTTTAGTGCAACTTCTCGTAGCGTTTTGCCGTCGATTTTTGGCTCGTCCATAGCGATAAACCACTGCTTGGTAGCGCGGTAGATGACCGGCTTATGCGTTCTCCAGCAAAATGGATATGAGTGGACGAATTTGCTGACTTTTAGCAAATTTGAGCCTAAAAGCTCTAAAATTTTCTCGTTTGCTTTAAAGATATGCATGCCGATTAGTTCGTCCGCTACGCCGTCTGGGAATAACTTTTTGGCCTTTAGCGTCTCGTCGTACAGACCGCCCTCATCGACGGGCATGATGACTTCGATGCCGTATTTTAGGCTCACGTGATAGTCGTCCTCGCCGTGACCCGGAGCGGTGTGAACTAGACCCGTACCGCCGTCCATAGTGACGTGATCGCCTAGGATAAATAGCGATTTTCTGCCGTTTAGCGGATTTACCGCGTGCAGGTTTTCAAGCTCTGCCGAGGCGAATTCTTTTAAAATTTCGCCCTTAGTTAGACCTTCTTTTTCTAGCTCGCTTAGCATCTCTTTGGCAAATATCAAATTTTCAGCCGTTAAAACGTAAATTTCATTTGGATTTAACGAGATGGCTTGGTTTGCCGGTAGCGTCCAAGGCGTGGTCGTCCAGATGACCGCGCGGGCGTCTTTTGCGCCTATTTTTGCCGCAGCTTCTTCGCCTAGTTTAAACGCGACGTAGATGCTGTAGTCCTCTTTGTCCTCGTACTCGACCTCGGCCTCGGCTAGAGCACTTCTAGCCGCCCAGCTCCAGTACACCGGCTTGCTTCGCTCGACTAAAAGCCCGCGTTTGGCGACTTTGCAAAGCGTTTTGTAAATTTCGGCTTCAAATTTAAATTTCATCGTCAGATACGGGTCGTCCCAGTCGCTGGCGACGCCTAGTTGTTTAAAGCTCTCCTTTTGCACCTCGATAAACTCTCTGGCGTGCTCTCGGCAAAGCTCGCGGATTTGCGTTTTGCTAAGGCTTTTTTTCTTGTCGCCCAGTTTTACCTCGACTTGCTGCTCGATCGGTAGCCCGTGGCAGTCCCAGCCAGGCGTAAATCTCACGTTTTCGCCGAAGAAATAGTGCGTTTTTAAGATGATGTCTTTTAGGGTTTTGTTTAGCGCGTGTCCGATGTGGATGTTGCCGTTGGCGTATGGAGGGCCGTCGTGCAGAGTGAAGCTTTTTGCGGCTTTTTGCCTTTTAGCTTTCATTTTTTCGTAGATTTTTCTATCGTCAAACCACGATTTTAAGCGTTTGGGTTCGTTTTCGGGCAGGTTGCCGCGCATGGGAAATTCGGTGTTTGGAAGCAATAATGTATCTTTGTAATCCATAGGTTCGCCTTGAAGTAAAAAATTGGTAGATTTTATCCAAACGGCGATTAAACGCTACTGAAAAAACGCTATTTTAAGCTAAATTTATGTAAGATGTTTTCGGTTTTTAAAGGAGAAAACAGTGAAAAACGCACTACTGATCATTGGCGAAGATATCGGCGTAAACGCGCCTTTTTTAGATTATATTTTTTGCGCTTACAAGCGGCATTTCGGCGAGCTTGGCGAGTTTAGATTCGTCAGTAAAAGCGATAAGGAGCTGCCGTTTATCATCGAACATCTTTGTGCGCGCTCCGATAGTCTTTGTATATTTGCGTCGAGTCAAAACTGCTCCGTCGCGGCAAAAATTTTAGCTACGTTAAGCGGCGATATTTTGGAGCTAAAATCCCCGCAAATGCTAGCTCCCAGCAGGGCCGAGAAATTTAGCGACGAGGGCTTTTTAATCAAACTAAATCAAACTTACGTAAATTTATTAAAGGCCGGCGCGAACCAAAAACTGCCTGCCATAGATATCAAAACGCAGCGAGATTTCGGCTACTTTCATCTGGTCGATATCGACGAGGAGAGTGCGAAAATCCTGCTCGAACCGCTAGCAAAAACCTATGAAGTGCAGATTTATTCGTCTCAAATTTTATCAAATTTGGCTCTAATCAGAGTGGAAGCAAACAAATTCGGCCAAACCAGCGGCTTTATAAACGGCGCGAAAAATCTATTTTCGGGAAAATTTTTTGAGGGCGAGGATGTTTTTCGTCACGTTGCGAGCACTCTCATCGCAAGCGGGCTAAAGCTCACCTTTGCCGAGTCTTGCACGGCGGGGCTTGCCGCGGCTAAATTTGGCGCTTTTGCTGGAGTTTCGGCGGCATTTAACGGCTCGCTAGTGACCTACGCAAACGAGATGAAACGCGACTGGCTGGGCGTTAGCGATGAGATTTTACAAACCTACGGCGCGGTTAGCGAGCAGTGCGTGATGGCGATGCTAAAAGGCGCGCTAAAAGCGAGCGAATCGGACTTTTCTCTAGCTATCAGCGGTATCGCCGGGCCTGACGGCGGCAGCGAGGCAAAGCCTGTGGGAACGGTATTTGTGGGAGCGTGCGCTAAAGACGGCGAGTGTATCATCGAGAGGCTAAATTTAAACGGAGATCGTAACTACATAAGAGAGCAAAGCGCGCTGGCGGCGTATGTTTGTTTGCTAAAGCTAAAGCCTAGGCTATTTTTGGCGTAAATTTTGGTCAAATTTACGTCCGCTAAAATTTAAAGTAGATGCGTTTTGTTCTATTAAATTTGTAAAAAAAGCAGCGACAAATTTAAAATTTACCGCCGTTTTTCACGGGAGTAGGACAAAAAACAGCGCCGTCAGACTTAAAATTTAGCGCAAAGTTTAAGTCTGACGAACGAAATTTATAAAGTAAAATTTGTGGATTATTTTTGATACGGCACGGTTTCGTAGCCTTGATTTATGAGGCTACCCATGCCGCCGTCAAGATTTATTATATTTAGTTCCGGCGAATCTATCATCATCGCCGCCGCAGCGCTTCTGCGTCCGCTTCTGCATATGAGCGCGACTGGTTTTTTTAGATCGACATTGGCTTTAAGCTCGTTCAAAAATCCCTCTTTGTCGGTTGCGTTAAAAGTGATAGTCTTTGCGCCCTTTATCACGCCCGTTTCCATCCACTCAGCAGGCGTCCTTATATCAACGATTTGCTCGTAGTTTTTGATCGCCTCGGGACTAACTTGAACCGTAGAAATTTCCGCAAAAGCCATCGCCGCCGCCGCTCCTAAAAGTAAAATTTTTTTCATTTTTTCTCCTTAAATTTGACGGCGTGAATATTAGCACCCAATTTTAAATATTTTGTCATTCTAAAATCACTCCGACATAAATTTTTCTTTTTTAATAATTAATATTACTTTCATAAGATAAACGCTATAATCGCAAATCCATATCAATACAAAGGATAAAAATGAAAAAAAGTTTTTTCGCGCTTAGCTTGCTTTCAAGCTTTTTGTTTGCCGCAGAGGTAAATATCTACTCTGCGCGTCACTACGACGCCGACAGCGAGCTTTATAAGCTTTTTGAGCAAAAAACGGGTATCAAGGTAAACGCCACGCAGGCAAAAGCCGGCGAGCTAATCAAAAAGCTAGAAGTAGAAGGGGGTAGCTCCGCGGCCGATATCTTTATCACCGCAGACGCGGGAAATTTCTACACCGCAAAGACTAAAGGCGTGTTGCAAGCGGTCAAATCAGAAACTCTAGAAAAAATCGTACCGGAGCAGTATAGAGATAACGACGGTCAGTGGTTTGCTATCTCAAAACGCGCTAGAGTTATTGTTTACGATAAAAGAGACTTCGATCCTAAAGGCATAAAGGACTACGAGGATCTAGCAAAACCAGAGCTAAAAGGCAAACTGTTAATCAGAAGCGCGACGGCTCCGTATAGCAAGTCGCTACTAGCTGCTATCATCGAGGCCGACGGTAAAGACGCGGCTACTAAATGGGCGGAGGGCACGCTAAAAAATCTTGCCCGCGATCCAAAAGGCGGCGATAGAGATCAGGCTAAGGCCATCTACGCAGGTGAGGGCGACGTAGCGGTTATGAACACCTACTACATAGGCCTCATGCTAACCTCTCCAAAAGCCGAAGACGTAGAGGCTGCGAAAAATTTGGGCATAATTTTCCCAAATCAGGACAACCGCGGCACGCACGTAAATATCAGCGGCATCGCGCTAACAAAGGCTGCTAAAAATAAAGAAAACGCCGTTAAATTTATGGAGTTTATGGTGAGCCCTGAGGCGCAAAAGATACTCGCGGGTATAAATTTCGAGTATCCGATCAACGCAGAGGTCGAGCCTAGCGACATCGTAAAAGGCTTTGGTAAATTTAAAGAAGACTCCACTCCGCTTTATAAAAGCGTGCAAAACACGAACGAGGCTATTAAAATTTACGACGTAGCCGGCTGGAAATAATGAAAGTAAAATTCGGGGCGATCTTTATCGCCCTTATCGTTTTGATCCCCATTTTTAGCATATTTTTCGAGATCGCTTTGGGCGACTACTCTTTGCTCGAGCACTTTTTTAAGTATCTTTTTATAAGGTATATCCAAGGTACTTTTGCCGTCGCGGCGGGCGTTTTGGCGCTTAGTCTCGTTATCGCCGTGGTTTCGGCGTGGCTGGTGGCGAACTACCGCTTCGCGCTCTCAAATTTCTTTGAATATGCCCTCATCCTTCCGTTTGCGATTCCTGCTTATATATTTAGCTTTTGCTACGTCGGAATTATGGATTACGGCGGATATTTTCATCAAATTTTCGGCTTTAGGCTGGAGTTTATGAATATCTACGGAGCGATTTTCGTGCTGTCGTTGTCGCTTTATCCGTACATCTATATGTTTGCTAAAACCTCGTTTAAAACGCAGTCCGCAGCGATTTACGACGTTTGTAAAATTTACAAGCTCCCAGGCCTGGCCGTGTTTTTTAGGGTTGCGATATTTCTGTCGCGTCCGGCGATCGTGGGTGGAGCGATGCTCGTGCTCATGGAGACGCTTAGCGATTACGGCACGGCGGCTTATTACGGCGTAGAGACTTTTAGCGCAGGTATTTTTAAGCTATGGTTTGACATGGGCGACTCGTACTCCGCGTCCGTGCTAGCGGGGCTTTTGATGATGTTCGTGTTTGTTTTGATGATATTTGAGCAGGTTAATAAAAACTCTAAAAAATACAGCTTCTCCACGCACGACACCTCCAAATTTACGCAAAAAAAGAAGCTTGGTAAAATTGGCTCAGCGGCGGCGTTTTTGTGGTGCGCGAGCGTGTTTTGTTTGGCATTTGTATTTCCTTTTACCTGGCTCTTGTATTGGAGTATTCACGAGCTAGATAGTTTTAAATTTGAGTTCGTGCAGATGGCGGCAAATTCGCTTCTGATGGCTGCAGGCGCAGCGATACTCATCACGGCGGTGAGTTTTTTCCTCGTTTTTGCGACGAGACTTATAAAAAACAAAGCGCTAAACGCCTTTTTGCTAAAATCTGTCTCGCTAGGCTACGCGCTGCCGGGCGCTAGTATAGGGCTTTGCGTGATGATAGTTTTTGGTTATATTGACCGAAATTTCGGCACGCATCTGCTCTCGTCGAGCTTTGTAGTGCTGATTTTCGGATACGTAGTGCGCTTTTTGGCGACTTCGATCTATGCTGTCGAGAGCGGATATGCCAAGATCCCGGCAAATATCGACGACGCCGCGCTTTTGCTAAACGGCTCGCGGTTAAATTTGTTTTTTAAGGTGCATTTTCCGCTACTTCGCCACTTTTTCTTTCTCTCGCTCATCGTCGTTTTTATCGACATCATTAAGGAACTGCCGCTTAGCCTCATTTTGCGGCCTTTGGGCTTTGAGACGCTTAGTATCAGGGCGTTTTTCTATGCCGCCGACGAGAGGCTTTACGCTGCGGCTCTGCCGTCGTTTCTCATCGTTTCGATGTCGCTAGTCGCCGTCCTTTGGCTCGAGATAATCTCCAGAAAAAAACAAGAAAGATAAAAATATGGCTGAAATTTTAAAAATCGTAAATTTAAACAAGAAATTCGGAAATTTAGAGGTTTTAAAAGACGTAAATTTAAGCCTTAACGAGGGCGAAATTTTAAGCGTCCTGGGCGATAGCGGCTGCGGCAAAAGCACGCTTTTGCGTATAATCGCAGGGCTTGAGACGCCAAGCGGAGGGCAAATCGCCGTAAAAGATGGCTGCGGTACGGCGATGATGTTTCAGAGCTACGCGCTTTTTCCGCATTTAAGCGTTTGCAAAAACGTAGAATTTGCGCTGTGGCGACTCCCTAGCGCCGAGCGAGCCCAAAGGAGCGCGCAGCTGCTGGAGAAATTTAAAATCGCCGAACTAAAGGACAAAACTCCAGATCAAATTTCGGGCGGTCAGGCGCAAAGGACGGCCTTTGCCAGAGCTGTAGCAAACCGCGAAAAGCTGCTTTTGCTCGACGAACCCTTCGCTAATCTCGATCGCAACCTAAAAAGCGCGCTAAGAGGAGAGCTAAAACAGATGATAAAGGCAAACGGCATCAGCGCGGTCATGGTGACGCACGACAAAGAGGACGCCTTTTTGCTAAGCGATAAAATCGCGCTGATAAAAGGCGGCAAGGTCTTGGCTTTCGGCGCACCTAGGGAGCTGTATTTTCAGCCTGCATCCTACGAAATCGCCTGCTTTTTGGGCGATATGAATTTGATTGACGAGCGGGATGCGCAAAGCTTGCCCGCCGAATTTAGAACGTGGCTGGAGGAGAGAAAATTTATGTTTCGTCCGGAGCTAATCATAAGCGGCGAAAAATACGAAGCAGACGTGACGGAAGCAAAGTTTTTAGGAGCATTTTACGAGCTAAATTTGGAGTTTTGCGGAGTTAAATTTAAAGCCGTAGTTAGCTCAAATTTGCAGATTTGTGATAAATTTAAATTTGACCTGGCTTAAATTTGGACGGGCTTAGTATAGCCACGCGATTTTTTATCGTCTAAATTTGCCTGAAACGCAAATTTGATGAACTCGGCTTAGTCTTGATTGCGGTTTTCGACATAATCGACCCTCGACCAAGCAAGCACGTAGATAAACCCTAGCGCCAGGTAGATGCCAAGCACCGCAAGCTCGATAGGGTAGGGATCGCGCAGGGCTTTGGTCAGTAAAAGCTTTAGCGCCGCGGCTATGAGTGTGCCGACTACGCAAAGCACCGCATAGCCTGAAAACAGGACGTTTTGCGTGACGGCGCCGAGTTTAAAATTTATCTTTATCCAAAGCAAAAACGCAAGCACCGCCGTGCCGCAAATGACGAAAAATAGGACCTTGTGCGTGCTAGCGGGAGCGTAGTTTGCACTAAAACTTAGCAAAATCATCGCGCTACTAATAGCGATAAAAATGCGGTAAAGCTTAAATACTCCTCCGCCGGCGAGTCTGTTTACCTTTGATATCGCGCCGTAAAGGCAGATGACAGAGACAAACAACATCGCTACGCGCGCGCTTGTTGCGATATCAAAGAGGCTTTTAGGTAAAACCATCTCTTGCGAGAGTAAATTTAAAATAACCAAAATCCCCGACGTCATACCCAGCGCTCTTGCCGTACTTATGCGCCTTATGAAGTTTTCTTGCATATTTTGCCTTTTGTTAATTTAATAAAAATTTTACACAAACAAGCTTAAAATTTTTATTAAATTTAGCTCAAGCAAACTGGTAAAAATCGCGGCGTAAAAATATAAAAAAGCGAAGTTGCGAGCCGTCGAAAATAGATCGTTTTCGTCAAATTTGAGTGCGTAAAATGAGAGTAGATTTAAGATTGCGAGCGTAAAAATAGAATTTACGCCTGATAAATTTGGGCGGCTTACGTCTAGTTTAATAAACGTCACAAAGCTCGCAAACCACGTAAATACCGATATAAAATTAAAATCGGCAAATTCCACGAACTCGTAAATTTCAAAATACATAAAATTTTACGCACAGCGCAAATCTTGCCAATTAAAAGCCCCAAAACTACTTCACCTGTGCGCTGAAAATCTGTGTGATGCTGCTTATCTGCTTGCCCGCAACGTCAAATTCCGCAGTTTTCATCCGCACGCGGTAAAGCGCGTTTAAATTTTCCTCGTTTAAAACCTCGGCGCTGAGCCCGTAAATGTAGCTAAGATCGTCTTTTAAGATGAGCGTGCGGTCCGCCACCGCAAGAGCGTGGTTTGGCTGATGCGTGGTAAAAACGATGCTGGCGCTACTTTTTTGCTTTAAATTTACGATGAGGCTTAACACGCGGTCTTGGTTTTTGATATCAAGCGCGCTAGCAGGCTCGTCTAAAAATAAAATTTCGCTTTTGCTCGCGATCGCTCTGGCAAAGAGCACGAGTTGCTTCTGACCGCCCGAGAGCGAGTTGAAGCGCTTGTTTTTCAGGTGCGAGATTTCAAGATTCTCAAGCGCATCCAGGCAGATCTGCACGTCGCGTTTGCTCGGCTTTGAAAATAGCGAAATATCGCGCACGCGCCCCATCGCCACGATGTCCTGCACGCTGTAATCAAACGCCACGCTAAAGCTTTGCGGCAAAAAGCCAAATTTCGCCTGCGTGCTAATCCGTCCCTCTTTGAGGTCCAAAATTCCCATCATGCACGACATCAGCGTGCTTTTGCCCTGACCGTTAAGTCCTAAAATCGCTAAAATTTGACCCCGCTCAATCTCAAAGCTCAAATTTCTAAAAAGAAATTTGCCCTCTTCGTAGAAAAATCCAGCGTCTTTGATAGAGAGCAAACTACCTTCTGTTCGCATCGGCGCTCCTTTTTAAGAGGATGGCGAATATCGGGCTACCGATGAGCGCGGAGATGATGCTAAGCGGCACTTCGCTAGAGCTGATCGAGCGCGATACGTCGTCGATGGCGAGCATAAAAACGGCTCCCGCGACGAAGCAAGCGGGCATCGATCGCAAGTGGTCGCTGCCAAATATCATCCTAGCGACGTGCGGCACCACCAGGCCGATCCAGCCGATGTTTCCGCTGACGCTGACCTGTGCGGCGACTAGCAGCGTGCAGATGACGAGAATGACCGAGCGCAGCCGAACGATGTTTACGCCCAGCACCTTTAGATCGCCGTCTTCGAGGCTGAGTAGGTTAAATCTCCACCGCATCGCGATGAGCGACGCGACGCAGGGCGCGGAAACGGCGGCGAGCATGACGAGCTTGTCGTAGTCTGCGCGCACGAAGCTGCCAAGCAGCCAATAGATGATGTTTGGCAGCACGTCTTCGTTGTCGGCTAAATACTGCACGAGACTCGTTAGCGCGGCAAAAACGCCGTTTATGACGATGCCTGCAAGGATGAGCGAAAAGACGTCGCTGCGCGAGACGAATTTAGCGATAAAATAGAGCATAAAAAGCGCGGCGAGCCCGAAAAAGAAGGCAAAGCCCACGATAAAGTAGGAGCCAAAGCCAAGCACGATGCAAAGCGCGCCGCCAAATGCCGCCGCGGTGCTCACGCCCACGATGTGCGGACCTACGAGCGGGTTTTTAAATACCGCCTGTAAGCTCAAACCCGCGATAGCAAGCGCTC
>CALCKS010000102.1 GCA_937965895.1 uncultured Campylobacter sp. | reverse complement strand
AAATACCCTATCACGGCGCGGGATTACCAAATCAAGGTAGTCGGCATTTAGTCGTATAATGCAAAGAAAAAAGGCTTCTTATGGCGGTAAATGCAAAACATCCCGAATATTCTAAGAATTTAATCAAATGGCAGCTAATGCGCGATGCTTTGGCGGGCGAGGTGGCAAAAGAAAAATACGTGCCTAAACTAAGCGATCAAGAAGCCGAGGAATACAATGCCTACGTAGGGCGAGCAGAGTTTTATAACGCGACAGCTAGAACGCAGGTCGCGCTAACCGGGCTACTATTTGCCAAGCCGCCTAAAGTAGAGTTGCCTGAAGTCTTAAAGACCATAGCCGAAAATGTGAGCTTAGATGACGATACACTAGAAGCTCTTGCGAAAAATATCGCCGACGAGTGCCTAAGCGTCGGGCGTTGCGGCGTGCTTGTGGATCTGCCTAGCGTTGAAAAGGCGGAATACTCCAAACTTGAAGCCGAACGATTAAATTTAAGAGCTTACGCCACGCTTTACAAGGCTGAAAATATCATCAACTGGAAAACTACGAAAATAAACGGCTCAAACGTTACGTCGCTCGTGGTGCTAGCAGAAACCTACGCCGAGCCGACGCAGGACGAGTTTGTGGATAAGATAAAAACGCGCTACCGAGTGCTTGATTTACACGAGGGCTACTACCGCCAAAGAGTATTTAGCGAAACTAAGGCGGGAAATTTTGAAGTAGTTAGCGAAATTTATCCGAGCGCAAACGGGGGAAAGCTTGAATATTTGCCGTTTACGTTTTTTAACGTGAACGATTTAAAAACAGCGGTAGAAAAGCCGCCTTTGCTTGATTTGGCGCGAGTTAATATTAGCCATTTTAGAAGTGAGGTCGATTTAGAACACGGCACGCATTTTACGGCGCTACCGACTCCTTACGTCACGGGCTATCAGGGCGAAACGGAGGGCAAACTAAAAATAGGCTCGACGGCAGTTTGGGCGATAAATAGTCCCGATGCCAAAGTAGGCTTTTTAGAATTTAGCGGCGCCGGCTTAAGCACGCTTGAAAACCGTATTGCGGTAAAAGAAAAAAGGATGTCGATTTTAGGCGCGCGCCTGCTGCTTGACGAGAAAAAGACGGCCGAGGCTACCGAAACGCTGCAAATGCGAAAGAGCGGCGAAAATGCGGTATTAACTAGCGTAGCGGCGACGATTAGCGAGGGGATAGTATCGTTTTTAAAAGACATTGCCTTTTTTGAAAATATTGCGGGCGAGAATTTG
>CALCKS010000101.1 GCA_937965895.1 uncultured Campylobacter sp. | reverse complement strand
ACCAAAAACAAAAAGCTAAATCCGCTGATGTTTTCTACGATCCGCTACGCGATAGCGGGCGCAGAGAAGCTAAACGCAGCCGTTAAGCGCGAGTTTAAGATGAAATTTGGCGTCGAAATTTACGAAGGCTACGGCACGACCGAGACCTCGCCCGTCGTTAGCGTAAATACCGCAAACGTGCTAGAGCCCGAGTTCTTTAAAGAGCTCGTTTTCTCAAAAGAGGGCAGTGTGGGTCTACCGACAGCCGGCACGATAATAAGAATCTGCGATCCAACGAGCCTAGCAAAGCTAGAAAACGGGCAGGCGGGCCTCATACTAATCGGCGGCCATCAGGTAATGAAGGGCTACTATCTGGATGAGGAGCGCACGAAAGAGGCGATCGTCGAGCTAGACGGCGTGCGCTACTATAATAGCGGCGACATCGGCTTTTTGGACGAGGCAGGCTTCCTAACGATCACCGATAGGCTCTCGCGCTTTGCCAAAATCGGCGGCGAGATGATAAGCCTAGGCGCGGTCGAGGCTCAAATTTCAGCCGTGCTGGGCGATGAGGTTACCTTTGTGTGTACCAATGTCGCCGACGAGAAAAAGGGTGAGCAAGTGGTTATGCTCTTTAGCGGCGAAATCGGCGAGGAGGAGCTGGCTGCCCGCATCAGAGCATCCGCGATACCTTCTATCATGCAGCCTTCAAAGATTTACAAAGTCGAAGCCGTACCGGTGCTAGGAACCGGCAAAGTGGACTTTAAATCAAGCAAAAAGCTAGCGGCCCAGTTGGTCGCTGGCGAGGGAAATTTAGGCGAGGCGGAAGAGGCTTAAATTATGCTATGATAGGCAAATTTGGCGGCTAGGTCGTCAAATTTGCCTACCCTTCTAAGCTCTGGCAAAAGACCCCTGCAAAATTAAATTTTAAAATAGCGATACCAGCTTATAAACACCTAAGTTTAATCACAATATAATCATAATGAAAATAAAACAACAAGGCAAATTTTGAACTTAAATTTAAAACAAAAACCCTTCGGTAGCAAACTTAAAAAGATAGTTTGGTTGGTCGTGCTTTTTACGGCGATACTCTGCGCCGCATTTATCCGCATCGTGCCAGATTTTTCCACTTCACGAGGCTTTGTGATAGTTTCCCTTTCCGACTACGACAAATACAAGCAGGGATACTGCCTCAAAGAGGATAGGATTTTACCAAAAGATGAATTATATAGAAGGGCTATAGGAAAGCGTTTAGATAATTACATAATCTTTGAAAAACTACTAGACAAATATGCGGTTTATAAACTTGGAAGTTCTTGGGGCAGTAAATACGAGATAGCTTATTATGAGCTAGAAAATATAAGCCTGTCAAATTGGTTTGAAGTATTGCATAATTATTACAAAGAAGGCAAAGACAATGAAGAGATATTTATGAATGAGTTAAAAGCCAAAAAGGTCGACCCCAAAAAATATTTAAAGATAAATTTAAAAGACATGAGCGCAGGATTTGATAGGCCTATTGCTAGAATCGAAGGGGATAATCGCAGTGTTAATGTTACGCTATTCCTGGATAATTATTTTTTACTAGGCGAAAATATGCTTCAATATAACTATTTTAAATATTTAGTTGCTATCTGGTTTGACGAAAAAGTAAAAAGAGAGTATCAAAAGCATAAAAATATACTATTTGATAAAAAAAGATCATTCACGAGGATAGATAATTGCGGCAATATTTACGAGGATGTAAAGAAATCATTTAATAATGCTAAAGAAAATATAGGTAAAGGCGGCTAAAAAGCCTAATCATTTGAAATTTACCAAGCAAATTTCAAATCAAAAAATAAAATTTCAATACAAAGGATAAACAATGGCTGTATTTAATCTAAATTTAAACGACGACTATTCAAAACAGTTGCTAGGCTACTATATATGGGGTCAATATACCTAGCCGCCGGTCGGTAAAGTAGCGTCCGATAAATATATCACCGCGATAAAATAAAAGGCGAATTTTGAACTTAAATCTAATACGCCTCATAACGATGATAAATTTTGGGTTTTAGCGGTTATGGATAGCGTAGAAAATAGCGTCGTTTCATCGCGGTTTGGCCGCATCGGCGGTCAAATTTGCTTGATAAAACGACTAACTAGCCTGCCTAAACGCCAAACGGCTACCGCAGACTAGCTAAATTTACACCAAATCTCTGCTGCTAAAGATAAAATATCCTCCAACAAGCATAATCGCGCCTAAAATCAGCGGGTAAAAAATCGAGTAAATAACAAATCCAAACGCACTAAAGTTGTTTAACACGAAATTTGACGCTACGCCGATCACGGCTAAATTTGGATCAAATAGGCTAATCGCCGCGATCCTAAAGACCTCGATGGGGTTAATGAGCGCGATAAAAAAGATGATATCCTCGCGCACGTTAGTTTTCATCAAAAAGCCGATCAGCGCGAGGTCCAAAAACGCTAGCAAGATAAGCCAGAGCAAAAACGCGACGCCTTGACCCATTTCTTGATTTTTGATCATCGATGAGATGAGAAATCCAAACGACAAAAATACGAAGCTAAGCGCGAAAAGTAGGGCTGTGTAGAGGGTCAGGATATTCCACGGGATTTCGATTTTTTTAACTAGTCCGGCAGCCACGGCTAAAACGAAAGAGAGCAAAAGCGGCACGAAAATAACGAAAATGCGCCCCAAAGCCTTACCGAAATAGTACTCGCCCAGGCTAACTGGAAAGCTAAGCATATACTCAAGCAAGTTCGTATCGCGGTCGGCGCTGATGCTACGCACGGTCGAGATGAGGATGAAAATAGGCACGATAACGATGCAAATTTGGATAAAAAGCAGTAAAAGCCGCGTAAGTCCGCTAAAACCGAGCACCCGCGAGTCCGTCACGCCGCTAAAGATAAAAGTAACGATAAGCCCCATAAAAACCAGCATATAGATGAGAAACCAGCGCGAACGCAGCGACTCGGCAACATCTAGTTTGGCGATGAGTAGCAAGTTACGCATGCGCGCCTCCTTGAGAGATTAGCTCGTCTTTTACGATTTGCCCCAGATCCATCTCGACGTAGCGGTTTGATATGCCTTGCACCTCATCAAGCCTATGCGAGATGAAAACCAGCGTCTTTTCGCGTGCGAACTCGCCTAGTAGATCCATAAAATTTCGCCTGGCCTTTGGGTCTAAATTTGCCGTCGGTTCGTCAAACATCATGGCCTCGGTATTTTTAGCAAAGGCGATTGCGATTAGCATTTTTTGCTTCATACCGCCCGAGAGTTTGTAAAAGGGCTTGTGAAAATTTCCTTTTAGATCAAGCTCCATTTTTTCGCAAAATTTCTCTATATTTTCCTGCGCAACGCCTGAGCTTTTGCAGACGAACTCGCAGAGCTCTTTTAGGTTAAATTTAAGCGGCGGCGGCGTTTGCGGGACGAAAGATATCACGCTAAGGGCTTCTTTGCGTGCGGTAAATGGGTCAAAGCCGTTTACTCGCACTTCGCCGCTGTTTGGTTTAAATTCGCCCAGGATTATGCGCATCAGCGAGCTTTTGCCGGCGCCGTTTTGCCCGAGCACGACCGTTTTTTGCCCCTTTTCTATGCTCAAATTTACGCTTTGAAGTATCTTTTGCGAGCCGAAAGCCTTTGTGATGTCTTTTAAGATTATCAAATTTATCCTTTTAGATGAGCTTTTTAAAGCCGTTGTC
>CALCKS010000100.1 GCA_937965895.1 uncultured Campylobacter sp. | reverse complement strand
CGTAAACCGTATCTCGGACGATACATATCGAAAGGCTGTGGACTTAATTTGCAAAGCGCATACGGTACACATTTTAGGTGTGGGGCCGAACGAAATGCTCGGCGGACATCTTGCGTTCAGGCTGCGCCGCTTTTCGGTCAACTGTTTTCACCACACGCACGGCGACTCGCTGTTGGTCGAAGAACTGCTTTCGCTGCAAAGCGGCGACGCGGCGCTCGCCTACGATTTTTCGCGCGTGTCAAACGAGCTTAAAATCTTTATCGATATAATGAAAAAAAAGCGTGTGCCGGTCATTTTGATTACGGACATACCGAATCCGGCGATAACAAAGGACTGCGAACTTGTATTTTGCGCCGAGCGCGGACCGCAGGGTTCCTTTCACTCGCCGCTTGTACCGCTTGCCGTTACGAACGCTTTGCTGGTCGGCGTCGCGTACAAAAAAGACAAAAAAGCCCTGCAAACCCTTGAACTTCTTGAACAATATCGACAACAATATTATTACAATAAAACCGGAGAAAAACATGAAACTTAAAATGATTTTTTTTGATTTCGGCGGAACGCTCGACGTCTATCCGAGCGACAAAGCGCAAAAGGCGCGCGCATCTGCAAAAGTCAAACGCATGCTTGAAGAAGCGGGCGCACATCCTCTGAAAGACGTAAGCGAGAGCGAATTCGAAAAGACGCTTTTTGACGGCTTGAGCGCGTACTATTCGTGGCGCAAAGAGGACTGCATCGAACTTCCGCCGGAAGAAATTTTTGAGCGCTTTATTTTAAACAAATACGGCATTGAAAAACGCATAAGCGACGAATTCGGCGAAAAAGCCGCGTGCGAACCGCTAAAGAATTTTTTCAGCTACGAGATGGAGCCGCGCGGAAGCGAGGTGCGCGAGGACGTGATCGTAGGCACCACCTGCCTGACCAATATCGTAAATCAGTACCTAAACGGCGAGCGCGACATCTACAATGAAGCTTACGAGCTTGGCATCAAATTTTGCTTTCTTAGTATCGATAACGGCGGCGACATGCAGGCGGGCTTTGATCTGCGAAATAAAATCGAGGACGAGGAGCTAGAAAGCTGCAGCTCGTTTCTAGAGATAATCGGCGGCGCAACCGGGCAAAGGCACGCATACATCGATCTCATCTGCTATGACGAGGAAAGGCTAAAAGAAAAAGTAAGCGAGCTTTGCAAAAAATACGGCGTAAATATCGAAATCCACGACTTTAAACGATAAATTTAGCTACGGGCGCCAAATTTATTTTGGATTTGCGCGCCCACGCTATTTTAATTTTGGCGCTAAATTTTGCTTTTGCTGTTGGTTGTGGCGAATTATTCCGCCCATTTCTGCTAGCTCAAAAGCAAAATTTAACAAACACCATAGCACGTGTATCGCCACAATAACTGTATTTTTAAGCAAGGCTTATTTGTCAGCTCATATCAACGCAAATTTTTTAGATACTGGCACGCGCTAAATTCTCCGAGCTTACAACCCCGATCGTAAAGTTCTTTGGCGGCGTTTTTATTCTTTTCTACGCCCATGCCTTTTTCGTAGGTAAAGCCCAAATTTGCACAGGCTAGCGCGCTAGCGCCCGAGCAAGCGTTAGTAAAGAGCACAACGGCTCTTTCGTAGTCTTTTTCTACGCCCTCGCCCTTAAAATAGCAAACCCCAAGATCGGCGCAAGAGTCCACGTGTCCGCGCTCGCAAGAGGCCGCAAATATCTGCGCCGCCTTTGCCGCGTCCTTTTGCACGCCGCCTCCTATCGCGTAGCTTAGAGCGAGATTATAGCACGCCGTTTCCTCGCCCAGTTCGCAGGCCTTGCTAAACAACTCATTCGTCTTTTTGCCGTCGGGATAGACGCCAAGCCCCTTGCCGTAACTATACGCCAGGCTCGCGCAACCCTCGGCCACGTCCTTTTCGCAGGCTTTAGTAAACAGCTCGTTTGCCTTTTTATGATCTTGCGTCGCGCCTTGTCCGTTTTGATAAAGCAGCCCAAGATATACGCAGGCTTTGTCCGCGCCTAGCTCGCAGGCCTTTTCGTAGCGCGCGACGGCTTTTTTAAATTCTTTGTCGGATTCGTAAAAATAGCCAAGTCCAGCGCACGCCATCGCGTTTTCCTCGCCGCCTTTCTTACAAGCGAGTTCTAAATTTTTAATCGCGTTTGACAAACTCTTGCAAACCTCCTTGTTTCCCTTCTCGCACTCATCGCGCAGATCGGTTAGCTCGCCACCAAAAGCTAGCGCCGCAAAAAATATGAGCGAAATAAAACATTTCATAAGCTCAAATTTCCTTTCAAATTTTATAAATTTACCGCCGTAAAGCACCGAGACCGAAATGTCCGAAGTATAAATTTAAAAAGATTAAAATTCAAATTTAGCTAAAATCGCTATCAAAAAGGAGCGTAAAATGATCTTTGAAGACGAGCTGATTTTCATCGAGCGAGAAACGAGCGAAATCCCGTGGGTAAAAATTTTTACAAAAACGCCGTTTAAGGAGCTAACCGACTGCGACGAAGCCACGCAAAAAAGGGTTTTTGAAGCGGTTTTAACGACCGAAAAAGTAATGAGAAAATTTTATAATCCCACGAAAATAAACATCGCAAGCTTTGCAAACTACGTTCCGCGAGTGCATTTTCACGTGATGGCGAGATTTGAGAGCGATAGCTTTTTCCCAGAATCCATGTGGGGCAAAAAGCAGCGCGAGGGCGAGCTAAATTTGCCAGATTTTGCCGAGTTTTCTCAAATTTTGGCGCTCGAGCTAGGCAGAGTCCGTGAATAAAAAAATACTTCTAACGCTCGCGATCATCGTACTAGCAGGTGTTTTAGCGGTCTATAAGGTGCGCTGGGACGAGCAGACGCAGACGGAAAATATCAAAAAATTCCTCGACTTTCAGACTCAAATTTTAAATAAAAATATCGAAGAAGAAAAACTCTCCGCTATGACGGTGGCTGCGCTACTAGCGCAAAACGAACACGTAAAAAAATGCATGAGCCAAAACGACCGCGAAATGTGCCTAGAGACGCTTGGCGAATTTACAAAAACGCTAAGCAAGGTGCCCATTTACGAAAATGCCAAATTTCACATCCACACGCCTGAAATGAGGAGCTTTGCTAGGAGCTGGATACCGCTATATAACGACGATCTAACGAGCTTTCGCCACCTATTAGCCGAGGCTAAAAACGGCGTAGCCGCAGGCATCGAGGTCGGTCGCGCCGGAGTTTTCATTAGGTCGGTCGCGCCGATATTTGAGGATAAAAAGATGCTCGGCAGCATCGAGGTGCTGCTTGATTTTAAGCATTTGAGCGACTTTTTCGCACAGCAAGGGCTCGGGCTTTTTGTGCTACTCGACGCTAGCGCCGACTCGCCCTATCAAAACAGCAGCGACGAGGGCATCATCGAAGGCTTTCATTTCGTAAATAAGAGCTACGCAAATTTAAACGTCTTGCCGATGCTAAAGGATATAAAATTTAAAAGCGGCGGATTTTATCAGACGGATTCGCACGCCTTTACCGTCCAGCCGATGAACGACGCAAAGGGCGAGCGAGTGGGATATTTCGTGATTTATTTTAACTCCGACTCAAAGGAGCGAAATTTAGCAAAACTCGGCGTTTGGTTTGATTAGTCAAGCAGGCTTTTTGAGTACGGCGAAAATTTGTAGGTAAAGACGCTGCCTTTGCCCAGTTCGCTTTTAACGCCGTACTCCACGCCGTTTTTCACGCAGATGCTTTGCACGATGTTTAGCCCAAGGCCAAAGCCGCCTTGCACGCCTTCGTCTCTGACGTAGCGTTTCCAAATTTTACTCGTGTCCTTTATACCTTCACCCTCGTCCTCGACTACGAGCACGATTTTGCCACTTTTTTCAAAAAGGCGTAAATTTATTATCGCTCCTTCGCGACTATATTTTACGGCGTTGCTCAGGTTGTTATCGATCAGCCTGCCCGCCTCTATCTTGCTCATAAAAATTTGCAAATTCGGCTCGACAAAGTCGTAAATTTTGATATTTTTCGCCATCGCGATACCGCGCATGTACCGCGCTCGCTCGAGGCTAAATTCGCTCAAATTTAAAATCTCCGGCGGAAATAAAATATATCCTCGCTTGATGTAGTACTCGGTGTCCTCGTAGGTAACTTGCATCTGTTTTAGAGCCGAGCGCATGCGGGTGACGTATTTGTTATCAAGGCCTAGCATCTCGAGGTTTATGCCGATGACCCCCAGCGGCGTTTTTAGCTCGTGCATCGCGTCGTTAAAAAAGTTATTCATATATTTTTTAGCGTCTTTATACGGCTTTATACCGCTAACAAACGACAGATAAAGCGCGAAAAATACGACCACGAGCGCAAATACTAGAGTTAGAGCCGTTACGAATAAAATCCTAGCCGCGTTTTGCTTTTTGGCTAGCACCAGATAATAAAACTCGCCGTCCGCGCTAAAATAGGTCTTGTAAAAAAGATGGCCGTTTTCTTGGCGGGTGATAAATTTTAAATCGCTCGGGCGCGCGTCTAAATTTGAGACGATCTGCTTTTCTTTGAGATCAAAAACGCCGTATCTATATGTGAGAGAAATAGGCAAAGTCTCGTTTTTATCGAGCGCTTTGCGGATTTTGCCCTCGTACTCGAGTAGCTCGAACATATTTTTTGAGTATTCGTCTTTGGAGCTTAAATTTATGATCTCGTAGCTTTGAAATATAAACAAAGCCATGATGATAAAAGTGGCTAAGATGGGAATTTTAAGATTTTGAAACATCTATTTTGTAGCCTAGTCCGCGCGCTGATTTTATAAACTCGGGAGTCGTTTTTTGACGGATTTTTAGTATGTGCATGCGCACGTCGGCGGGGTCGATTTCCTTGTCGTTCCACACCTCGGCGCGTAGCCTTTCGATACCGACAAAGCTATTTTTATGAAACAGCAAGCACTCGATGATAGCAAATTCTCTCGTGCTTAGCTCAACTGGCTCGCCTTTAAATTTTAGCCGCTTTTTAGCAGTATCGAGGCTAAAGTTTTCATCGATCGCGATCAAGTTTTTATCGTCTCTGCCGTGATATTTTCGCATTAGCTCGTTTACTCTAAATTTTAGCTCGGCTAGCTCAAAGGGCTTTTTTAGGTACTCGTTACAGCCCAACTCGTATCCGACCGCCATATCGTCTATATCCACGAGCGAGGTCATTATCATTATGGGCGTTTCACATCCGATATCTTTGGCGTATTTTATCACCTCGTGTCCGCTGACGTGCGGAACCTTGATATCAAGGATCAGCAGGTGATAAAAGCCCGCCGCTATCTTATCGCAGGCGACTTTGCCGTCTGGCGCCTCATCGACCTCGTAGCCTAGGCTTTCTAGGTATTCGCTGACGCTCTCACGATATACGAAGTCGTCTTCAAGCAGTAAAATTTTCATAAATTCTCCGAATTTTATCGCAATATTTTAAGGGAGATGATAGCTAAAAATGATTTTGGATCGTCTGAATTTAAAAAGGCTCGGCGAGTTTGCCGAGCCTAGTGCGTCTAGTTTAGCCTAAATTTCACGCACCCGTGAAAACTTGACCCGCATAAACGATGTAGTATCTTAGCATCACGACGCCGCAGATAACTACAAGAGAGTTTGCTACGATGTAGCCCACTCTATAAGCGTGATTTTTAAGAGCCGTTAGCGCTATAGTGATAGGCGTTAAAAGTCCGATACCCACGACGCCTATCCAAAAGATTAACGCGTATTGTCCAGTGCTTAGAGCTTGTTTTGCGGCAACCGCGCTAGCTCCACCCTCGAAATATAGTCCCAAAAATAGTATCGCAATAAGCGGTATCTCAAAAAGTACGGCGCGCAAGTCCATAACCAAAAGATACTTCACGTTGTCTTCGTTAAGAAGATGTTTGAAGCACAAAAGGCCGACTAGGATGTTCGTCGCTACGCCCGAGCTAAAGCCTGATGTTAGGAACAAAATCGGTAAAATCGGCGTATTCCAAAGCGGAAGCTTCGTAATCGCGCTAAGCAAAAAGCCCGTATATATGCCTACGCCGATCGCAAGGCCGAAAAGCGCCATCTCGACTATCTTTGAAAGCGGCGCGAAAGAGCGAATCAACCTAGAAATAGGACGTAAAATCGCTAGAATTTTATACTTTTCTATCTCTTCTTCGAAAATAATCACCGCGAAAAGATAAGCCAGCGGCGTATAAAGCAGCAATAACGCAACGCCGATAGACATAACCGAACCGAAGTTGTACTTAATCAAAATCCAGTAAAAGCTAAGCGGCTTGCCAAGGTCAAGCACCAAAAGCGCAAGGCCCACGGTAATCGTTATAGGAGCTACTAGAGCGCCCGCTTTTACCATCGCGTCCCAGATGCTGCCGTCTTGTTTTTTGTGGTAGTTCCACTTAACAAGCAATGCAACCATCATCGCGCCTGCGGATAAACCCGCCAAAAATAGATAAACCGCTATCGGCCACGGCCAGTAAATTTCATTATATTGTGCTACACTTCCCCACATATTATTCATGGCTTCCTCCTTTGCGGTTAGCTATCATAGCAAGCTTGGGTTTGGTTTTAAGCTCGGCTTTAGGATAGTAGTGAGATTTGGTATTTAAAATTTTACTTACTTCGCTGTTTGGATCGTTTATATCGCCAAACGCCAAAGCATCGGTCGGACAAACGGTCACGCACGCAGGCTGCTCGCCAATGCTCACTCTAGTCTCAAAGCAAAACGTACATTTGCCTATCTCGCCGGTTTTTGGCTCGACGTAGCGAGCATCGTAAGGACAGGCTAGGATGCAGTATTTGCAAGATACGCAGGTAGAGTGATCTAGCAGCACTATGCCCTCAGCCGTCTGAAAGCTAGCTCCCGTAGGGCAAACGGTCACGCACGGAGCGTCCTCGCACATCACGCAACTGTGTCTGCTAAAGTCGGTTTTTAAATTTGGAAATTTGCCCTTTATCTGCGAATGGACTTGAAGTCTAAAAACGCCTCTAGGCACTTCGTTTTCGCTCCTGCAAGCCACCGAGCACGCTTGGCAGCCTATGCAGAGGTTTTCGTCATGTATCATTCTATACGCTTTTTTCATCTTTTTTCCTTTACGCTTTTATTATCTTGACGCCGACGTTTCGCACCATCGTGGAGGCGACGGGGCCGATCACGGTAGGATCTAGCAGCTTGCTTTGATTCGTTCCTACGCCGTCGGTGCGTTTTAGTCCGGCGCTCACGTGCCCAAAGCCGTGATAGACAAAAAGCGTATCTTCTCTGATGCCCTCGGTAAGCATCACGTTTGCCTTTTCCTTCGCAGCTTTGCTTTGAAGAATTATCTTATCACCGTCTTTTAGCCCGTATTTTTTCGCGGTATTGGGGTGTATCCAAACGGGCGCGCTACTCATCAAGTCGTTTAAAAATTCGACGTTTTGCGTGTGGCCGTTGGTGTGTATCGGCGTTTTGCCGCTCATTAGGCAAAGCTCCTCGCCGAAAAATACGTCCATGCCCTCGGCGTTTAAGCAGCCGTATCCCGGAAACTGCTTTTCGACCTTTTCGCTAAAGAGCTCGATCTTGCCGCTATCGGTTTTAAATTTGACCTGCGACTCCATTAGCCCGTCGTCGCCCACAAACTGCTGCGCGTAAGGGAATTTTTTCGTAAATTCTTTTACGCTATCTTTTTCTCTAAACAAAATCCCCGGCACCTTCCACGTGACGTAGCCTTTTTTAACTAGCTCCGCTAACAGCTCGGCGTTGCCTTTTACTTGTTTGATTCTCCACTCATCCATCGTGTTTGCCGAATACTGCTCGTCTATCTTCATCCTGCGAGCTAGCTCTCTAAAGATATCGTAGCCGTTTTTGGTGTCGCCTACGGGATCGACTACTTTATTTCTTATCATATATGCAGGTTTTTGACCCGACTTATCCTCGATGCCTTCGTCGCGCTCAAGGTAAGTACTTTCGGGCAGTATCACGTCCGCCCATATCGCAAAATCGCTCATATAGATATCCGAGCACACGATAAAATCAAGCTTTTTTAGGCTCTCTATCGTAGTTTGAGTGCCTGCGACGTTGATCGGGTGATTAAACCTTATGCTAAACCAGCCTTTTACGGGATAAGGCTTCTCGCTTAGTATGGCTTGCGGGATCTCCATCAAGACGCCGTGACTTCTACTGACGAATTTGTTTCGTCCGTCCTCGCCCGCAGCGTCTATTCTAGGCACTTTAGGTACTTTTATCGCGGCGTCCGGGTTTGTGATCTCAGGGATTAGCTCTTCGCCGATTAGTTTGTTGTAAAATTTAGCCTTTTTACCGCCAAAAATTCCGCCCTTTTTCTCCCAGTTACCCATCATCGCGTTTGCCGTCATTATGGCTCTGGTGCGGATGTATTCGGCTCTAGTCGTAGTGGTGTTGTGACCGAAGTCGATGATGACTTTAGGTGCGGCTTTCCAGATTTCGCTAGCGATTCGCTCGACCGTTTTTGCAGGTATTCCCGTGATCTTTTCTTGCCACTGCGGAGTTGTGTCTTTGGTCGCTTCTACGACTTTGTCAAATCCGATCGTAAATTTCTCTATAAATTCTTTGTCGTAAGTGCCGTTTTTGATCCATGTATGGATAAGGGCTAAAACAAATGCTAGATCGGTTCCCGGTTTTACGGGTAGCCACTCGTCGGCTTTTGAGGCCACGACGCTAAAGCGCGGATCTAAAACCAGCAGCTTGGTGTCTTCTTTCGCGGCCATTTTAGCTAGCTTTTTAGCGTCGGCAATGACGATACCCTCAAAAAGATTGTGCCCGAAATTTACGACGTATTTTGCGTTGCCGAAGTCTCTTTTTAACTTCGCATCGCCGTACATATGCTCGCAAACCATCTGATAGGTCACGGGACAACAAGATAGGTGCGAGAAGCAATTAGGCGAGCCGTATGCGCTGGCAAAGGTCGTCATTAGCTTGTGCGTTTGGCTTGATTTTGCCGTAAATACAAAGCTCTCCGGCCCGTATTTTTCCTTGATTTCTATCATTTTCTTAGCCACAAGATCTAGCGCCTCGTCCCAGCTCGCCTCTCGCCACTTGTTTTCGCCGCGCTCGCCTACTCTGATGAGCGGTTTTACGATGCGCTGCGGATCGTAGAGTTGATTGTGCCCGCTGCCGCCCCTTGCGCACACGGAAGTCGCCGTGCCGCTTACCTTGCCGTTGCCTTGGATGAAGACGTTTTTGCCGTCTACGACCTTGGCCTCGATAGGACAGCGAGAAGAGCACATCTCGCAAAAACTATAAACGATCTTATCGCCGCCTTCTAGCGCTTTGGCACCGACTGCGCCTAAAGTACCGGGCGCGTAAGTCATCGCAAGCAAGCCCGTGGCGGTGGATGCTTTTAAGAAATTTCGCCTCGAAGTATCCATTTTTTCTCCCTTTTTGAAATAAATTTGCTGAAATCTTAAATAATCAACGTAAATTATACGTAAATTTTTCGTATCAATATAAATTTTAATTGATAACGACTATTTCGTTTTTTAGGGGGAATGCTTAAATTTAACTTCAAATTTGCCAAATTTACAAATATCAAATTTTAACGGATGATGATATTTGAGCCGCCGTTTACTTAAATTTATAACTTAAAAAGTATTCTTGCGGTTTGCGTCAAAAATTAATTTAATTTTATTTGTATATAATTCGCCTATTTTTTCAAAAAGGCAAATTTAATGAAAAAGCAAATTTACATCATTCACGGCTACGACGCTTCGCCGCAAAGCCACTGGTTTTCTTGGTTTAAAGAAAAGATGCGCGGCCTTGCCGAGGTGGAAATTTTAAAGATGCCAAATCCGCAAACACCAAAGCTAAACGAGTGGCTAGAAACGATGAAGCAAAACGTAAATTTAGGCGAAAATTCATTCATCATCGCTCACAGCCTGGGCACGATAACTAGCCTAAATTTTCTTAGCGGTTTTGTAAATTTGCCCAAATTCGGCGGCCTAGTCCTCATATCGCCGTTTGATGAGCCGATTAAGGAATTTGCGATTTTAGATGAGTTTTGCAAGCCGCAAATCGCCTACGAAAAGATAAAAACGGCGGCGAATATGATAAAAGTAATAGCCGCAAAAGACGATTATATCGTGCCTTGCAAGCTTAGTCTAAAGGTAGCGCGAAATTTAGACGTGGCACCTGATATTTTTGAAAAAGGCGGACACTTTATGAGCGCGGACGGTTTTAACGAATTTGAGTTTATATTAAATTTATTTAAACTTAAAGACGAAAAATTATCATAAAATAATAACTAAAAAGTAAGTTTATTTAAAAAAAATAACTATAATGTGCGTTTTGATTTAGTAAATTTATGTTCAAGGATATGTTTTGAGCGAGTTAAAATCCCTATTTTTCAGTATGACGTCGGCCGTCGTGCTACTTATTATATTTGCTATCGGTAGCGGCGCAGCAACGATAATAGAAAGCTACTACGACACAAAAAGCGCGTGGGCGGCGGTTTACGGAGCGAGTTGGTTTGCTTTAGTGCAGGTGCTTTTAGGCATAAATTTGGCTTACAATATTTTCAGATACAACCTTTTAAGAAAAGAAAAACTGCCCGTTTTGATATTTCACGTTAGCTTTTTGTTTATGCTCCTTGGCGCGGCGATGACGCGATATCTTGGCTTTGAGGGCAACATTCACATCAGAGAAAACGAAACCTCAAACGCGGTATTTGGATCCATATCTAGAATAGAAATCGCAGCCGAAAAAGACGGTCAAATTTACTCAAACTCGATCCCAAAACAAATCACTTCCATCGGCTCAAACGACTTTAACTTGCCGCTTGAAATCGCGGGTAAAAAAGCAAATTTAACCTTTGAAGGATACTACAAAAAAGCGGAAACCGAGTACTACGAAGCGGAAAAAGGCGAGCCACTCGTTAGGCTTGCAGTCTCAAGCCCCGACTCAAAAGAAGAAATAAGCCTGCAAGCCGGCGAAACTCGCGAGGTGGGCGGCGTTAGCTTTGCATTCGACGCGCAGCCGCTACTTGAAAATTTCGTCAAAATCGAGCTAAAAGATGGCAAATTTTATCTAACTTCAAACCAAAATATCGGCTACTTTACGATGGCGACGAATGAAAAAGGCGAGTACGAAAAAGACAAAGCGACCGAGTTTTTACCGATGCAGCTCTATACGGTCACGGATGTAAATTTCGTACCAAAATCATTGCTAACAAAAGCTGCCAAACGAGTCGTGAGCAAAAACGGCGAGTATGACGCATTGGTGGCAAATTTGACGTTTGACGGCCAAACCCAGCAGCTCATGCTCTACGAAAATAGCTACATACCGGCTAAAGCCAAGATCGACGGCGTACTTTTTAACGTTTACTGGGGTTCAAAGATGGTCGAGCTTCCATTTTCTTTAAAACTTGAAGACTTCGAGCTTAAGCGTTATCCGGGTTCAAATTCGCCGATGAGCTACTCTAGCGACGTCATCGTCGAGGACCCTAGGGCCGGAAACTACCCGTATAAAATTTATATGAACCACGTACTAGATCACGACGGATATAGATTTTTCCAAAGCAGCTACGACCAAGACGAGCTAGGCACCGTACTATCGGTAAACCGCGATCCTGGCAAGATTCCGACCTACATCGGCTACTTTTTGCTAGGACTGGGACTATTTTTCAACGTCGTAAATCCTCGCTCGCGCTTTAGAAAACTAGCTAAAATGATAAACGAAGACGCCGTTAAAAAAGTCGCTAGCTTTGTTCTAGTAGCCTGCTTTGCGGCATTTGCTCCGAGCAAAACCTACGCGGCCGATAACGCTAGAAACATCGATGCAAACCACGCAAAAGAGCTATCTACGCTAATCATCCAAAGCGCCGACGGCAGAATGAAGCCTTTTGACACCGTAGCAAGAGAAATTTTAAACAAGATCCACCGCAGCGATACGCTAGACGGCCTAAATGCAAACCAAGCCATACTTTCTATGATGATAAACGCCCCGTACTGGCGCGACGTGCCGATAATCTACGTCGGAAATAAAGAGCTAAAAAAGCTAATCGGCATAGACGAAAAGGCTAAATACGCGAGCTATAACGACTTTTTTGCAAGCGATAAAGACGGTAAAATCATCTACAAACTAAACAAATTTGCCGAAGCCGCAAACCGCAAAACTCCGGGCGAGCGAGGTACGTTCGATAAAGACTTGCAAAAAGTCGATGAGCGTCTAAATATCCTTTACATGGTGTTTATAGGCGAAGTCTTTACGATGTTCCCAAAAATGGACGACCCAAATAACAAATGGTACGGTATAGCCTCAGCCATGATGTATCTTCCTAAAAACGAGAGCGAGCCGATCGGCAGAATGCTAAGAAGCTATTTCACTAGCGTTGCCGAAGCTACAGAAAACAACAACTGGCGCCGAGCGAATCAAGCTCTAGCCGAGATCAAAACCTATCAGCAAGAACACGGTAAAGCGGTCATCCCGGGCGAAAAACGCATCGAGATGGAGCTGTTTTTTAACGAGTATAAAATTTTCGAGTCGCTAACGCCGATATATCTTTTGGCAGGATTTGGGCTTTTATGCTTCGTGTTTGCTAAGATGGCAAGGCCTAAACTAAATATCAAATGGCTATTTGGTATCGTTTACGGCGTAAATATCTTGGCGTTTTTGCTGCATACCTTTGGCATCGGTATACGCTGGTATATCGCCGAGCACGCGCCGTGGAGCAATGCCTACGAATCGATGATCTATATAGCTTGGGCGCTTAGCTTATCAGGTCTAGTGTTCTCACGCCAAAGTCCGATAGCTATGGCTCTAACCTCGATTTTAGCGGGCATTACGCTATTTGTCGCGCACCTTAGTTGGATGGATCCGCAGATCACCACTCTAGTGCCTGTGCTTCAGAGCTACTGGCTAACTATCCACGTCTCGGTTATCACGGCTAGTTACGGATTTTTGGGACTTTGCTCGCTGCTGGGTATGTTTACGCTCGTACTTTTTGCTATGCAAGGCGGTAAAGAGCATAAGGAAATTTCGCGAAATATCCTAGAAGCCACGCGCATAAACGAGATGGCGATGATACTAGGCCTTAGCCTGCTTACGATGGGAAACTTCCTGGGCGGCGTCTGGGCGAACGAAAGCTGGGGTCGATACTGGAGTTGGGATAGCAAGGAGACGTGGGCGCTTGTTTCTATTTTAGTTTATGCAGCGGTTTTACACATCAGATTTATCCCTAAGTTAAACAGCCAGTACGCATTTGCCGTGACTTCGATGTTTGCTTATTGGTCGATCATAATGACCTATTTTGGCGTAAACTTCTACCTAAGCGGTATGCACTCGTATGCTGCTGGCGAGCCGGTGCCGGTGCCGACTTTTGTGTGGGTGGGCGCGCTTTTGATGGTCTTGATAGCTGTTGTGGCGTATTTTAGAAAACCAGATAAAACGGTGAAACTATAATGAATCAAACTACTATAGTAATAATTCTAGCGACGATTCTTTTGATGCTCGTCGCTTCCCTTATTTTTATGGCGGTTAAGCTAGGTAGCGACAAAATCGCAGCCAACAATGCGGCAAAAGAAGCCGCCAATCGAGGCATCACACTAGATGATTTACTCGCCGTAGCAAACGATCCAAGCACTAGCAAAAATAAGTTATTTTCTATTTTGAGGACATTTTATTCAAATTTTAGGTTACCGCCTAAAAAAGACGGCATAGCGCCCGAGGATGCAAAAGAGTATTTAAATTTTATTCTAGCTATAGCTTCACATAAAAATGCCGACGCCAAACTAATAGCTTTTATGACTAACGAACTAAAAAAGAAAAATCCTGAATACGCAAGAGAGATCGATGCCTACGAGCAAAAAGGTATGTCGCAAACAAAAAAATAAACTCTAGCTAATTTATTTTGTTTTAAATTTACTATTGAGTTCTGATTTTAGATAACCAAAGACTCCCGTAAATAGCCCCCCCCTAAAAACACACAAACTAATATAGAGTACTTAGGCGGTAAATTTTAACGGGATTTGATTTTAATAACCGCCTAAAAATCGCCAAATAAACTTACTTCACAAACGGCAGCTCAAATTTAATCCACTCATAGTCAAGTCCGATTTTCGTCACAGCCTCGTAGCAAATCGCACTAAGAAGCCCCGCAAAAAGCCCCGCAACCATATCATCGCCCATCACGCCAAGCCCGCCTTTTACATTTTTGTCGATACGACCGATCACGGAGGGCTTTATGATGTCAAACGCCCTAAAAAACAAAACCGATAGCATAAACTGCACCGCCGTAGCGCCGCTGATAGAAATCGCCAGCCAAACGCCCGCAACCTCGTCTATCACGATGCTGCCGTGATCGTGTATGCCAGTTTTTGCCTCATAGTCGTCGATGATCTTGATGCTATATAAAAAAAGGCAAATCGAAACTAAAAACAGCGTGGAAGCGGGCAAAAACATCAAAAATCCATACGCTGCGACCGCACCTGCTATAGAACCCACTGTGCCTGGAGCTTTGGGGCTTAGGCCAGCGCCAAAAAACATTAAAAATAACCTTTGCATAATTTTCCTTGAAATCAAATTTAAATCATAAATGGCGCATTTTACTCGCCGATTTTTAGCGCGATTTTAGCAAATTTAGCTTGCAAATTTCAAAATTCGGACGCCAAATTTTCGCCGATTTCGGATATTTTCAAATTTGAAGGCAAAAAGCATTAAATTTATTAAATTTTACAACCGCAAATTTTATCCAGTCCTTTCGGCAATCAAATTTAAAATTTCCAAACTACAATACAAATTCGCCGCAGCACCGTTAATATCGTCAAATTTGACGCTAGCCGCAGCACGATGCATTGCACAAATAAGCCGCAGTTCCGCCTCGTGTAGTAAATACAGAACTCCAAATTTTAGCGTTTTTGCGGTGCGGGTCTCGGCGAGTAAAATTTGCAAATTTGAACGCAAAAGCAAAGATAAGATATCGCAAAACGGTCAGCTCGCAACGCTAATGCAAGCACTCGCTCAGTAAATTTTAGCGGTTATAAAACGCGTAGTTTTCCGAGCTAAATTTAACTCTTCCCCTGCTTCGCACTGCAAATTTATGGCTCTTGGGAAGCAACTGCAAGCGCGACAAAGCTGCAAAGCACACTCCACAAAACGAGCCATAATAGAAAAGCACCATACGTCTGTGCTAAATAGGCAAAAAGCGCCGAACAAACAACGCATGCATACAGCAATAAACGATACTTCGACGCAGAAAAAGCCAAAAGCAAATTTAAGTCAGCGACGTCGTCTGATAAAGCTTCATCAAATTTTCGTAAAACTCCCTATCCGTCTGCTTTTCGAGCAGTCCATTGCTAGGAAAAAGATCGTCGCAAAGCTTTTGGATATTTTCAAATCGGTTCGGGAAAAGCTCGCTCAATATCATCGCCGAGATGTCGCGCCGCATGAGGATCGCAGGAGGCAAGATGCCCGCTAGCAGCAAGGTTTTTAGCGTCTGGGCGTGGTATTTGATATGGTGATGTTGGCCGTGCGGGCAGGTCTTGGTGCTAACTAGCGTCTTGCACTCGTCGCAGTAGACGAGCTCGGGCAGTACTACGATATCTAAATTTAGATCGTTTTTGTAGCGTTCTAGTACCGTGTGAGCGACGTTGTGATCGTAAAACATCCCGATACCCGCGTGATTTTGCCCGACTATTAGCTTATGAGCACCCAGCCTATGCGCCGCGATGCACTCTAGCGTAGGATTTAGGTGCGAGCTAAAGAGGTTTGAGTTCTCAAAAGGCACGATGATCAGGCGGTTTTTGGGGACGTAGTTTTGGATGAAGTATTCTAGCACGCTTTTTTTGAGAGAAAAGCTCATCATCTCGTCCGCGCCGTGGCTTTTTAGTAAAAATAGCAACACCAGATCAGAGCTATCTATCGTCATCCTGATGAGGCGCTCGTGCGCGCGGTTAAAGGGCTCCGCGGTTAGCATGATCGCCGAGACCTTGCGGACGTTTTGCTCTCTTTTGACCTCTTCGATGAGCTTTCTTACCTCGGCTAGCTTGTCGTCGTAGATTTTTATCTCGCCGCTCACGGCCAGTTCGCCGCTTTGGCTTTGTTGCGCGGGCGCGGCTTCGTTGGCGCGAAAGATATTTTGCGAGCTTTTTTCGGCGTTAAATTTAAAAACCTCGCCGACCTCGATATACCCCACAACCTTGCCGCCGTTGATAAGCTCGATATGATCGCCCTTTGAGGCGTTTTTTATCGTTTCTTGGTTGCGCTTGCCGTGCGGAGCGAAGACGAAAGTATATGGCATCGGCTCGCCGGCCAAAAAGCCCGTCTCATAGATCTCGTTCGCTTCTTTTTCGTTCATCAGGCGGTTAAATTTACTAAAAATTTGATTTTCTATGAGATCAAGCGCGCCGAAAGCCTCGTCGTTTATCCAAACGGCGTTATTTTTTCTTGACGACGTCATATTTTTTCCTCTTTTCCCAAAGCGATTTGCGCGAGATGCCTAGCTTTTTGCTAAGCTCGGTGTCGGGGTATTTGTCCTGATAGTTTACGATGATGTGCTTGATATAGTCGTCGATCGTCAAAATTTCGTCGATTTGGAAATTTTTTTCGTCGCTTGCGATGTTTAGCGTCTCCATCGGCGCTTCTTCGTTCGGATTGGTCGAGCTTGCGATGAGCTTGCGTTTAGCGGCGAGAGATACGATCTGATTTTTAGCCTCTTGACGTAAAATTTGAAAATTTGAAAAATACAAAAGCGTGCGCGGATTTGCCGCGGCTATGGCCTCTACGTCGATGCCTGGCTCTAGCGGGACGTATTTGAAGCTCAAATTTAGCGCCTTTGCGTACTCGAAAACGAAATTATCGGCATTTATCATTTTATTGCACTTTATGAGAAGCGGTAGCTTTATGCGCTTAAAGTCGAAATTTAGCGCCGAGACGGCCTTAAAATGATAGTTTAGGTAGTCCTGATAGGTTTTTATAAACGTTTGCAGACGCCTAAACTCCTCGAAATGTTTGATCTTTCGCACCAGCTCCTCGATCATAAACGGCTTTTGTATGTAGTCGCTAGCGCCCGCTTTTATCGGGATCGAGACGGTGTCGTTACTGATGTACGTGATGAGCAGGATGACGACGGAGTCTTTAAATTTTTGTATGATTTTTAGCGTATCGTCGCCCGCAAACGCGCTAGAGAGCAGCACTACGTCAAAGTGCACGTCCTTAGCGCCCTCCTTTGCCCTCTGCTCAGGCTCGCTTTTCATCGCCTCCGCCGCGCTTCTTGCGATCTCGCACTCGTAGCCTAGATTTTCTAGCTTTGATGCGATGCTTTGGGCTAGGTAGATTTCGTTTTCTATTATCAAAACTCTCATTTTTTTACTTTCGTCGTTTTATTTTTGCGTCCAGTCGTAAATTTTTAGACTCGCCGACGCCATAGCGGCTATACCCTCGCCTCGCCCCGTAAAGCCTAGCTTCTCGGTCGTCGTGGCCTTTACGTTTATGCGGCTCGGGGTTAAATTTAGCGCATTTGCGATGTTTATTTCCATCGCGGATTTAAATTTACTAAGCTTTGGCCTCTCAGCTATGACGGTGACGTCGGCGTTAATAAGCTCAAATCCGACGCTTTGAACGAGCCTATATGCTTCTTTTAGTAACATAGCCGAGTCCGCCCCCTTAAATTTATCGTCGGTATCGGGGAAATGCTCGCCTATATCGCCGAGTCCGGCCGCTCCTAGTATGGCGTCGATTAGCGCGTGGATAGCTACGTCGCCGTCGGAGTGGGCCTTTAAATTTCGTTCAAAAGGGATTTTTTCGCCACCGATTGTTACGAAACTTCCCTCTTTTTTATCTTCTTCAAAGGCATGCACGTCAAAACCGTTGCCCACGTAAATTTCGCTTGACGGCGCGCCAAGGCCGCAAATTTTAGAAAGGTCGTCTTTAAATGTGATTTTTCTAGCGTTTTCATCGCCCTGCACGTACCAAATTTTACCGCCCGCAGCCGCTATCGCCGAGCTATCGTCGGTGTAAATTTGACCCGCTTCAAGCGCGCTTTTTAGCATTGCCGTGCGCGAGAGCTGCGGAGTCTGGATGAGCTTGATCTGCTCTCTATCGACGGCCTGGGACCCTAGATAAACGGTATCCGGCACTTTTAGCGCAGGCACGACGCAGTCGGCGTTTTGGATGCCGCCCATTATACGCGAGAAAAGCTCGGCGCTAATCATCGGACGAGCGATGTCGCTAACTAAAACAAATTCGCTTTGGACGAGCTTAAGCGCGTTTTTTAGGCTCTCTTGACGGGTCGCGCCGCCTTTTACGAAGCGATACGTTGGGGCAAATTTACTCATATATTTTTCCTCGTTTGAGGCGATGATTATCTCTTTAAAAGCATAGTGCGAGCTTAAATTTTTAGCCGCAAAGAGCCATAACGGATCGCCGTGGGCGCGCAACCACTGCTTTTTAACGGGCATTTCAAAACGGCTGGAGCTTCCGGCTCCGAGCATTATCAGCGTAACGTCTAGCAAAATTTCTCCTTTGGCGAAGTGTTACGATATTATACATCCTAAAAGCTTGTTTTTATCTTTTTTGAGTAAGATTAGAACCAAAATTTTAAGGAGCGAAACATGAAAGAATTTCGGGTCAAATTTGACTCCGCCGACAAAACTCCGACGCAGATGTACTATGCTAAAAAAGGCGTAATAACGCCCGAGATGAACTACGTAGCGCAGGCTGAAATGCTAGATCGCGAGGTCGTTAGAAGCGAGGTCGCCGCGGGCAAGATGATAATCCCCGCCAACATCCATCACGAAAATTTGCTCCCGATGGCGATCGGCAGAGAGGCAAAAACCAAAATCAACGCAAATATCGGCAACTCAAGCCTAAGCAGCGATATCTGCGCCGAGCTTGAAAAGCTGCAAATTTGCCTAAAATACGGCGCCGATACGGTCATGGATCTAAGCACTGGCGGCGATCTAGATGCCATTAGAAGCGCGATAATCGCAAACTCCACCGTTCCCATAGGCACCGTGCCGATGTATCAGATCATCCATGATATAAAAGAGGTCGAAAATTTGAAGGCGGCGGACATCCTAAAAACGCTTGAAAAGCAGGCGCGTCAGGGCGTTAGCTACTTTACGATACACGCGGGCTTTTTACTCAAATTTATGCCGCTGGTCGCAAAACGCAAGATGGGTATCGTTAGCCGCGGCGGTAGCTTAACTGCTAGCTGGATGATGCATCATCATAAGGAAAACCCGTTTTACGAGGCCTTTGACGACATTTTAGAAATTTGCGCCGCTCACGACGTCGCGCTATCTCTTGGCGACGGGTTGCGTCCTGGCTGCTTATACGACGCGACTGATGAAGCTCAGCTTAGCGAACTGCGGGTTTTAGGCGAGCTGACGCTGCGCGCATGGGAGAAAAACGTGCAGGTGATGATCGAGGGGCCGGGTCATATTCCTTTAAACCAAATAGAGTATAATATGAAAATAGAATGCGAGCTGTGCCACGGCGCGCCTTTTTACGTGCTAGGACCGCTACCTACGGATATCGGCGCGGGGTACGATCACATCACTTCGGCTATCGGCGGGACGATGGCGGCCTTTTACGGAGCATCGATGCTGTGCTATGTTACGCCCAAAGAGCACCTAGGCCTACCTAATGCAAACGATGTGAGAGAGGGCATCGTAGCGCATAAAATCGCCGCTCACGCAGCCGACATCGCGCTAGGCAAGGCTGGAGCCATAGAGCGCGATCACGCGATGAGCGACGCTAGATACGCTTTTGACTGGAACAGGCAGTTTGAGCTCAGCCTAGATCCCCAAAGAGCGCGCGAGCTGCATGATGAGAGCTTGCCGCAAGAGTCGTTTAAAAAGGCGGAATTTTGCTCGATGTGCGGGCCTAAATTTTGCGCGTATAAAATTTCAAAAAATCTAATGAAGGAGAAAAATGTTAAGTAAAGAGGATGTCTTAAACAGACTAAAAGGCGTGATATATCCCGGCTTTGAGAAAGATATCGTGAGCTTTGGATTCGTAAAAAACGTCGAAATCGGCGAGAAAATTTTAATCGAGGTCGAGATCGTAAGCTCAAATCCGGACGTAGCAAACGAGCTGCGAACCGATATAAAGCGCGTGATGGGCTCAAACGAATGCGTTGTTAGCATCATCCAGCCAAAAATCCCCGAGGAAAAAAGCAACAGCCAAAGCGGTAAAAACATCGCTCCGCAGATCAAAAATTTCGTAATGGTAAGCTCTGGCAAAGGCGGCGTGGGCAAGAGCACTACGACGCTAAATTTAGCTATCTCGATGGCAAAGCTAGGCAAAAAAGTAGGCATCCTAGACGCCGATATCTACGGTCCAAACATCCCTAGAATGCTGGGCGAAGTAGGCACTCAGCCGCAAGTCGTCGGCAACAAGCTAAAACCGATCCTAACTCACGGTGTCGAGATGATGAGTATGGGCGTGCTAATGGAAGAAGGCATGAGCCTCATCTGGCGCGGCTCGATGATAATGAAAGCTATTGAGCAGCTACTAAAAGACGTATTTTGGAGTGAGCTGGACGTATTGTTCCTCGATATGCCTCCGGGAACGGGCGACGCGCAGCTAACCCTAGCTCAAAGCGTGCCTGTGACGGCCGGCGTGTGCGTCACGACGCCGCAAGTAGTGGCGCTTGATGATAGCAAAAGAGCACTTGATATGTTTGAAAAGCTTCACATCCCGATCGCCGGCGTGATAGAAAACATGAGCGGATTTATCTGCCCTGAAAGCGGCAAGGAGTATGATATATTCGGCAAAGGCACGACCGAGGAAGTGGCAAAAGCTTATAACACCGAAGTGCTGGCCGAGATACCTATCGAGCCGGCTGTTCGTGTGGGCGGCGACAGCGGCAAGCCGGTGAGCTTTTATGAGCCAAACTCCGTTACGGCTAAACGCTACGAAAAAGCGGCGGCTAGGCTGTGGGAGATAATCGAAAATATCAACGATGACGGCGGCGCGGACAACTCGTCTATCCAGCCCGTGATGGACGGCAAGAGCGCTTGCTCGAAGTAAAATTTAAAATCTAAAGTCCGAATTTGATCAAATTTGGGCTTTAACTCTCGCAAATTTACAAATTTAGGAGAACGACGATGAAAGCGATCGTAACGGTGATCGGTAAGGACAAAGTTGGCATAGTAGCAGGCGTTTCGGCTAAGCTCGCGCAGCTTGGGCTAAACATAGACGACATCAGCCAGA
>CALCKS010000099.1 GCA_937965895.1 uncultured Campylobacter sp. | reverse complement strand
GCTCTCTATGACGGCGCTAGAGGACTTGCAGTACAGCTGCGAGAGCTTAAAAACGCAATACAGCGAACATTTGAGCGAATTGGTGCAAAAATACGGGCTAGATTAAAGGCTATGGAGTCTAAAAAGACGATACATAGGGATAGGGGGTTGGGGATGTAGGTCAGATTTGTGTATAATTATACAGAAATTTTTAAGAGGAGCGACGAATGAATAAAATTCTTTTGATTTTAGCCTTGAGTATGGGAATATCATTTGCAGATGAATTTAAATTTGATCCCGCGACGGATAGTATCGACGATCTTTATAAGTTTTGCATAAAAAACCATAAGGCGGGTGTAAATTTTGGAAATGATAACTCGGCGGATCAAGAGCTTTGTAATAAATATACGGTTGAAGCATTGACTTATTATAAAGAGCAATGCAGACTTGGCAAAAAGGATGCTTGTGTTTCGGCATCAAATATTTATTATCTGGGTTTTGGCGGCATTGACATGAATAAAGAGATTTTTTTTGAATACAGTAAAAAAGCTTGTGAGCTAGGAGATGCAACAAGTTGTGATGCCGTAGGCGATGAATACAAAAGTAAATTTAATGGCGAAAGCAATAAAAAGTCTAAAAAAGAGTATAAAAATCAAGCAAAAAACTATTTTAAAAAGGCTTGCGATTTGGGCTATAAACTAAGCTGTGATAGTCTCGAGAGGTTTTAAAACCTCTCGATTACAACTAAAATCCGTTGAATTTTAGTTCGATATTACCCTTTTCTCTGTTTAGTATCAGAATTAGGGCGGTATAAGCTAGTCTATTGCTTTTAATCGTTTCTTTTTCTTTTGCAAGTTTTTCCTGCGTTAAGATTAAAAGTTTTGCTATGGTTGGAATGTCTTCTGCATATAGCAATTGGATCAAGGCAGATATAAATTCAAATATATTTCCTGCTCCTTCCGCAATGGTTTTAAAGATACTTGCAGCTACCAAAATTCTCGCATTAGATAGTATCTCTTTGCCCATTTGATTTACGATATCTATGATATCCTCGGTCACATCGGTATAGCTATAGCGATCTACGCTGTAGCCCAACTCTTCTCTGGTATAAAATGCCTTTAAAAATGCAAAGGCAGCAGCCTGTCTTTGTTCAAAACTAAGATTGTTTGAAACAACTTCATTATTTTTCATTTTCCATCCTTTTTGTTAAAATTATTTGTATGACCGACTGAGTTAGTATTGCTAT
>CALCKS010000098.1 GCA_937965895.1 uncultured Campylobacter sp. | reverse complement strand
CCCTGCTTGAACGCTACAAGCTTTGCCTAGCGCGCGGCGAGTGGTGGGGATACGCCAAATTTGAGCCGCAAAGCGAGCAAATAGAAGCCGTGCAGACGCTAAGCCTGCCGACGTGGAAGTTTTACGAACAAATAGCTTAAAAAAAAAAGGGGGGGGGAGGAGATGGCGCATATATTTTTAGGCAATATACAGCCCTGGGAATTTAAAAAATATTTTGGTTTTGAATTAAGCGACGAGCATTTAAAGCTTTTAAAAGAAACTCACCAAAATTGTGCCGATACCAATAAATTAAAAGCGAGGGAGTGGCATATGTTTGACATACCGAAAACGCTTTTTTGTGGCAGCAAAGAGTTCGCAGATGAGCTAATTAGGATTTTAACCCAATATGAAATAAACGGCACAATCTGTGTCGCGTGGAATAATGACTGAAATTTGAAAGGATAAAAAATGAAAATAACAACAACGATACTAGCCGTTCACGAAAACGGCGGGGAAGCGTTTGAGTGGGCTATTAGCCCCGTATTGGCAGCTCGCGCAATGGACGGACTCACCAAAGGCTATGACGTAGTAGCACACGTCCACAATCTTGACGGCACAGCCACGGTAAAAATTGTCGGCGCATATTTCGCGCCAAAAGGTCAGCACAAAAAAGTGCTTGATATTGAGTTCTTTGCCGCAGGCTCTTGGCAGGGCGAGAACAAACAAGAGGAGCAAGAAAAATGAAAGAGGATAAAGATAGCGCTAAAATTGCTGGGTATGTGCTAGCTAGGCTTATGCACTATTCAAAAAAATACGACAGAAGGCTTAAAAATCAGGAGGTGACAAAATGAACCAACTACAAACTAGGGAGCAAAACGCAAGGGATTTGGTAGGCTTAAAAATGAGCCAAATCCAAACGATATTAGGCGGAGATAAGGCTAAGGCTTCGATCTTTGCCTCCGCTATCGTAAATATCGCTAACGACAAAGACCTAAGAGGCTGCAACGTCGAAAGTATAGTAAATACGGCAATGCAAATAGTCCAGATCGGCCTGCATCCGAATAAGCTTTTCGGTCAAGCCTATGTCGTGCCTTACGGGGGCGTAGCGCAACTTCAAATAGGCTACAAAGGGCTTATTAGCCTAGGCTACCGCAACGGCTGGAAATTTAGGGCTATCGCCGTGTATAGCTGCGATAAATTCGAGATAAATTTCGCAGGCATAAAAGACGAGATAAATTTTACTCCTAGCTACGACGAGCGCGACGAAACGGACGGCAAATGGGTGTTTGATAACCTAAGGGGCGTTTTGGTATTCGCGGTAGATAAGCAAGGCGCGGAGTTTAGCGAGTTCGTCAGCAAGAAAAAGCTTGAAAAACTACGCCTAAAAAGCCAAAATCAAAAAAGCCAAGACAAACTAGCTCACATTTGGCTCGAATGGGCAGAGGAGATGTATAAAGCCAAAGCCATAAAATACGTTGCTTCGCGCCTGCCGATAAACGATAGCCTAGCCGAAGCGTTGAGTTTAGAGGACGAGCCGATAAGAGCCGAGCAATCAAAACCGCAAACTCCTAAAACTCAAAATTTAAATGAGCTTTTGAGTAGTTCGGAAAAACCGAACAGCTCAACTGTCAACCAAAATTTGACAGTTGACGAAGCCGAATACATCGAAGCCGCACCCGTTGAAGTAGAAATCGCAACTGTAAAAGAAAATTTGACAGTTGAGCCAATGCCCCTCGACCTACTACAAAGCGAGCTAGTAAAGCGAGGCGCGAGCGAGGACGAAGCCGAAAAGCTTTTAGAAAGAGTATCGCCCGACGAGGCGAGAGCGTATTTAGCAGACCCTAACGCGATCGATGCGTTGATGGAAAATTTAAGGAGTTAAAAAATGAAGGCATTAGGAATTTTAGGTGCATTATTTGCGGGGTTAAATAGCATAGATGATTTTCAAGGTACGCCACAAACAAAAAAGAGCAAGTCCCGCATGCCTCGCTCAAAAACAAGACGCACAAAAGGCGCTTATGATAGGAGCCAAAGAATAAGGGCAAACAGACGAAAGGCTAAGAGATGTTTAACAAAATAGTTTTAGTCGAGCATCTCACGCGTGGGGGCGTACTATGAAAATAAAACCAGTTATTGGATATGAGGGTCTTTATTCTATTACTGATGGCGGGATGGTTTTTAGCCACCCCAAGGCCAACAAATACAACCCAAACCATAAAGGGCTATGGCTTAAAAAGGTAACTGATAATAATGGGTATGATTATGTTAGTTTACACAAAAATAGAAAACAAAGCAAAAAGCCCGTCCATAGGTTGGTCTGTGAAGCCTTTTTGGTAAACCCTGATCGCAAGCCGCAAATAAATCACAAAAATGGCGTAAAAACCGATAATCGGCTTGAGAATTTAGAGTGGGCGACTGCCAAAGAAAATATAGTCCACTCTTATAAAACGGGGCTTGCCAAAGCGAGCGAAAAAAGCATAAGAATGTCGGCTATTCGTCTTGACAAATGGAATAGATCAGAAATAGGCAGAGCCACTGCCTCAAAAAACGGCAAAGCAAAAAGAAAGCTGACGCCAGACCAGATCAAAACAATCCTTATATTACAACAGCAAGGGGCTAGCGCTTACTCAGTGGCCAAAACTATGCCTGTTTCTAAAAATCAAATCTTAAAAATATATCATAGAAAAATTTATAAGGAGCTCATAGATGAACAGAGTCATATTATTGGGTAGATTAGTAAGGGATATTGATTTGCGCTACACCCAAAGCGGCGCGGCGATAGGCAGTTCGGGTATAGCCGTAACCCGAAAATACACGCTAAATGGGGAGAAGCGCGAAGAAACGTGCTTTATCGACATAACGTTTTTCGGAAAACACGCGGAGATAGCAAATCAATACCTCAGCAAAGGCTCAAAGCTTTTAGTAGAGGGTCGCTTAAAATTCGACCAATGGACGGATAGCAACGGGCAAAACCGCTCAAAACATACGGTAGCCGTCGAAAATATGGAAATGCTAGGCGGCGGACAACAACAGGGCGGTAGTAATCAAGGCTATCAGGGCGGATATTCGCACTCGCAACAAAGCGTGCCCAAGAAGCCGCAGCAGCAAAAACCGCCTGCCGATGACTACGACCGCGAAATAGACATTGATGCCGACAAATACGACGACGGCGACGAAACGATACCGTTTTAGGAATGAAAATGGGCAAAAATTTTAGCGGCAATACGAACAAGAAGCGCTCAAAAAGCGACTTCTACCAGACGCCATACGCTATTACGCGGCGTCTCTTGGAGGTAGAGAAGTTTAGCGGGCGCATACTAGAGCCTGCTTGCGGTGCGGGCGCGATAACGGCGATTTTGAAAGAGGCGGGATACGAGGACATTACAGCTTACGATTTGCTACTAAACGGCAAAGATTTTCTAGCCGAAACGCGCAAATTTGACGCGATCGTCACAAATCCGCCATTTAGCCTCGCCAAAGAGTTTATCCTGAAAGCGTGCGAAATCGCGCCTAGATTTGCGTTTTTGCTACCGCTTAATTATCTGCACGGCAAAGAGCGGCTAGACGAAATTTATTCGCACGAGATTTTAGAGAAAATCTACGTTTTCGCGCGCTACCCTTTGCTCTCCGCCCAGATACGCCCGGACGGCAAATACGAAACAGGTATGATGGTATATGCTTGGTATATTTTCGATACTAGACACAAGGGCGCGCCGACTATACATTGGATAGATAACGATAGCGACGTAGCGAGGAAGGGGAAATGACCTACATAGCAACACTTTCGGGTGGTAAAGACAGCACGGCGATGGTCGATATGCTTTTAAGGCACGGCCGACCGCTGGACTACATCGTATTCAAGGATACACTTCACGAGTTTGATCTGATGTATCGCTATGTAGAGCGGCTATCTGAATACTTCAAAGCGCGCTACAGCAAAGAGGTTATCACGCTAAAACCCGAAATTTCGTTTGAAGATAGCGTATTTGGCAAAATTTCAAAAGGCGAAAACGAGGGGCTGATCAGAGGGCTACCCGCGCCTCAGGCTATGGGTTTTTGCACATGGAGACGTGAGAGTAAAACCCGCCCGTTTGAGCGTTGGCTAAAAGAGCAAGGCATAACCGAATATAAAATTTACATCGGTTACACGACAAGCGAAATTCATCGCAAAATGGCTGGCAATGAGTTTCTTTATCCGCTCATTGACGATTTTTCTATGAGTGAAACCGATTGCGCGGCGTATCTAAAAGAGCGCGAAATGGAAAACCCGCTGTATAGATATTTCACGCGTACGGGGTGCAGTTTTTGCCCGGCTCAAAGCGATAGAAGTTTTTTTCAAGTCTGGAAATATTTTTTCAAAGATTGGGAGTATATGAAGCAGATCGAAGCGAAATTGTTTCAACTAGAAAAACAGGGCGAGCGCGTGCAAAACAAGTATTGGTTCAGCCGTCAGCGAACTTGTGAGGATATGGAAAAAGAATTCATAAAAGCCGACAAGCAAGGCGGGCTATTCGATTTTACAGACGCCCCGCTGAAAGACTGTTTCTGCAAAATTTAATGGGAGGGGCTAATGACCTACGGCGAAGCGGTAATGTTTCAAAAATCGACAATGCGTATGCAAAACGGACGGTGGGTTAGCGACCCGTTGCCCGAGCATGTGAGGCTAAGCGAGGCGGAAGCGTTTGAATACTACGGCGAGAAGCTCGATAAATATTGGGCTAGCTTGCCGCCTAGCAAACTTACGCAAGAACCTACGCAAAGGAAGCGACGCAAAAAAGAGCCGTTGCCGCCTAGCGTGATAGAGCGTTTGCTAGAAATTAAGGAATTGGCGCAAAAGGGGCTAGAAGCCACGGCGATGACTACGAAAGACACCAAACTGCGCACTATAATCAAGCGGGTCGGCAAGCCAGAGAAAGGCAAAATATGACTACCAACGAACTCAAAGATGCCGCCATATTCGTAATGGCGTACTCTTTTCTCAAAATGGACAGCACCGAGGAGCTGGGGCTTTTCATCAACAAAAAAGCGAGCAAATTTATCGACGAGCTTTTAAAGGCGATGTTTCCTATCATCCAATACTACCACGAATACAAGAAACGTATCGACCTGCAAATTAGCGCACTTGATAACAAAGCGGCCGTGCGAAAAGAAAACTTCGGCACTACCGCGCCGCAGCTAGCCTGCGACCTGCTTTATCTGCGTTTCGCGCCAAATGAACGCAAGGGGCAAAAACTCGCGCCGATACTAGCGGAATTTTACGCGGCAAATAAGGAAAAGATAGCGTATATCTCAAACAAGAGCTACGATACCGAATACCGCAAAGAGGCGGAGGATAGCCAACGCCTAGCGTATTTTTACATAGACAATATTTAAAAGGATTGACATTGGAAATAATTAAATTTAGGGCGTGGCGAAAAGATATTGAAGTAATGTATCCCATTTTAGAACTCGATTTTGTAGATGAAAAGGCGACGATTTGGAGTAAGTTTGCAGGAAATAGCTATGAATGGATTGATGATCTAGTGATTATGCAATATACTGGCTTAAAAGATAAATACGGCGTAGAAATTTATGAGGGCGATATTCTTGAATTGCGCGCAAACCCTTTTAACAAGAAAAGGGATTTATTCCAAGTAGTTTTTAAAGATGGCGGTTTTAGAGATGAGTGGAATAATTATATTGGACAATACCTGCCGCCGGATATAAGAAACAAACAAGGCGGAAGGGTAAGACTCAATGAAGCATGCGAAGTCGTCGGCAATATTTACGAAAATCCAAAGCTTTTGCAATGAAAGAAATAGCAGACGATTTGCGAGCAATAATCGCAGAGCTAGCCACTCTTGAAAAACGGCTCGACGCGCTAAAGCTAAAAATAGATTTGGCGCACGGGGCAAACAGAGAGCCATACAAGTCCTGGATAGAGGACATAAAAGAAATCAAAGAAACGATAGAAAGGATAAGATGATGAATACAGGAGTTGCTTCTACAGAGAGGATATTTGAATTGGGGGCTGGCGGAATTGAAATACTCAAGGATAGCTTTATCTGCCTTGATGGCCTACGCGAGACACTAGGCCGTTTAAGGCTTTTAAGAGGCAGACTAAACGGAATAAGGACGAAAAGCGCTTGGGTACATTGTAGTGTTAATGACGGCTGGGAGCTTAAAATTTGCATCTTGGCTTATGCTATGAATAGCAATAGACATTGTATTAAACTTGGGAATATGATCGTTTTTGAAATAGAGGAAAAGGCTCCCCTATCCGAAGTAGATGAAATTTTAGAGAAACTCTTTGAAATTTTAAGGGCTCCAAAATTAAAAGATGCGGTTTTGAGCGCATATCTAACCCAAAAAAACGGGGTTTTTATAGAGGAGGATAAAAAATGAACATAGACGAAATGATCGAAGTAATGCAAGCTTATGTTGGGGGCGAGGCAATAGAAGTAAGCGACAAAGGCGCGGATGACTGGAGCGAGATAAAATACCCGCTTTGGGATTGGAATAGTTTTGAATATCGCGTTAGGCCCGCAAAAAAAGTAACGATTGATAAGAATTTAAACAAGCATTTCATATCTAAGCAGCTAGGCAACATCGCGGAACTAATAGATACTGAAATTTTTCTCTACGAAGGCAAATGCATAAGCGTCGATGACGTGCTTTGGTATTGGGAGTATCAAGACGTGGACGGTCACTGGGAAAAATCAGATTACCGCGCAACTAGAGACGAGATTGAAAAATTATCAAATTTCCACAACTTTGCTCCGCTTTATGCGCTTGGATTCAGATTAAAGGATGAAAATGAGTAGCCCCGACAGAGAAAAAGAAAAAGCGGCCTTAGCCGAGCTTGATAAATTTTGTAAACGCCAAAACGAAGTCGCGCAAACCGAAACGAAGCGCCGCGCCAAAATAGCGTGGATAATGCGCGAGATAGAAAAACTGGACGACGGCAAGCTTAACCGCGTGATCGTGACCATAAATCAAGTCAAGGAGTAGAGATGAAACTTGTAACCTACGAGACCGAGATCGA
>CALCKS010000097.1 GCA_937965895.1 uncultured Campylobacter sp. | reverse complement strand
GAGCCACAAATACCCCTTTTCGCCGAATAAGGAGCTGTGCGATAAAATCTCGTCGCACTCTCTTGATAAAACAGCGTCTTTCTCGCACTGCATTACCACAGCCCTACTTACGCTTTCAAAGTCTAGCCCCTCTTTGATCTTGGCGTTTATCATCCTTGCGATTTTTATTCTTATACCGCTAAATAAGCTTTCATCTAGCCCTTGTCTCAAGAGCGGGGCTAGTTCACTATCGGGGCTATCGTATAGTGCGGTAGCTAGTAGCGTTTGCTCTAGGTCGAGCCTATCGTTAAATTTCATAATTATCTCCTAGCTCCCAGCACATATCGGGATAATCTTTGCGTAGTTTGTCCGTGCCGAAAGGTTTTATTTCGCGAAAACCGCCTTTTATGCAACGCCTTACGATCTCTAGTTGAGAAACGCCGACGTATTTAGCTAACTCTGCGCTTATGCGCCTGATCTCAAAATCTTGTAGCGGTCGCCCTCGTTTATCCTCTAGGTATGGGATTAGGTGCGTGTAGAGTATGCCCTCGATATTCCAGCCCATAAGGTCGGTCATCTTAAGCGCCGCGTACCACTCCTTTTCGGTCGCGTAGTTTTTAGGGCTCGTATAGCTTATGTAATCGCTAGTAGTGTTTGATTTTGTAGCTACTAGGCTAGGTTTAGCCTCTAGCGTAGGTTTGCTTGCTAGGCTAGGTTTAGTTTCTACGTTAGGTTTTTCTACCCCATAGCCGACTTGATTTTCGTTTAGAGGTCGATTTTTAAAATTCTCGTTCGGATTTTCTTTTAGAGTCGGAGCGTTTAGCGAAGTTTGATTTTTCTCGCGTGCGCTAAAAGAATTTGGTTTATCTATTGGTTTGTAATTGTTACCTATTATGATTTCCGTATTTGTTTCATCCATTTCCGTTTTTGTAAAATGGATTTCCGTATTTGTTTCATCCATTTCCGCGCCGATGAGATACATAAATTTATCCGATAGAGCATACCAAGATGACCTATCAAATTTATTCTTATTATAATTGCCCTTTACTATTGCGCCCATTTTTTCAAGTTTTTCAAGCAGACCTGAAATTTGGCGTCTCGTCCAATACGGAAACTGCTCCGTGAGGGCTTGCGCCGAATTATAGGTCCAATACCTGCCGTCATAAAAGTTTCTATTATTATCGCGGTTATTTTTAACCCAATAGGCGACAAAGCCAAGCATATTAGCTTCATCAAACCCTACTTTTTTTGCCAGCTCAACATCCACGCTGTGAGTTTTTATCATCTTATCCCCTTATTTCGTGTCTAGCCATATTGTCGGGCAGATACTCGACCTTTATTACCCCGCTTATCATTAGCTCGCCTCTAGCTCTCACTAGATCAATCGCACTAAATTTTAGATCGCTTAAAATGTCGTAGTCGGACACTACCAGCCCCCAACCTTTGCTTTGCAAATACGCGTAGAGCAAAGCGCGTTTATAGTCGCCCAAAAGATTTATCAAGGTTAAAATTTCGTTCATTGTTTTTCCTCCTTAGGCAACTTGTAGCCGAAACTTAAGGTATAATCGTCTATGATCAATACGCCGTTTCGCTTAAGACTCTTGACGACCTTATGAAAAGTATTACGGCTAATTCCCGCAGCTTCTATAATCTTTTGAGACCGAATATAAACAAACTCATCCGTCTCCGCCTTTTTTATTTCGGTTTTGATAAATTCAAATACCGCTTTTTCGCTTTCGTTCATTCCTCATCCCCCTTAAATTTTTTCATCGTCACAGCCTAAATTTGAAGTAATTAATAAGCTCGAATAAAATAATGCCGATCGCAAAAGAGACGATCGCAAACTCAATGCTAGGCATTACGCTATCCTCTCAACGGCTTTTAAAATCTCCGCGCTATGGCCCGTAACGGCGTCTTTTTTCGTGCCGACTACTACCAGATAGCCTCGCTCTATCAGCTCGTTTGCGCGACCGCATACGCCGCACTCTTTGAACTTACATGTTTCGCCGTACCAGCGCGCTATTTCTTGCCGCGTCGCGCCGTTTGGATGCAGTTTAAAACATTCATATACCTGCGCCCGCTTGCCGTTTAGAAACGGCTTTATGGCGCGGTATGCTTTTAACGAAGTTTGGGCGATCATCTCACGCTCCTAGCCTAAAATTTTTATTTTTTGCGAGCTTTATCCGCTCTAAAATCATTTTTACGACGTTTACGCTCATTGCGTTCCCCGCTTGTTTATACGCCTGCGTATCGCTTACTACGATTTTGAAGCTCTCGGGGAAGCCTTGCAAGCGTAAGCACTCCTTAGGCGTGAGCTTGCGTATGCGTGGCTCTTGCAGTATCTTAGACTCTTGACTGCCGCCGACCTTGATAAAAGTATCCGTCCTGCGGTGGCCTGGATTCGTTGTTATAGTGGTTGCGATACCTTCATTTCCGTTTGTAGGCTCAAATTTGCCGTTAAATTTTGGATGTTTGCTGTGGAAATACGCAAGGGCTTTGTCGCTGAGAAAATATTTTTCATCGACATACCG
>CALCKS010000096.1 GCA_937965895.1 uncultured Campylobacter sp. | reverse complement strand
AGAGTAAAATTTACGCGCTCATCCCAAGCGGAGGCAAATTTGAGCTAAAAGGCGTACGAGCGGATAAATTTAGTGTTTTCGCATCTGATATTTACCGCGGCCGAAACGTCGGCGCTGATGAAAGCGCCGTCTACTGCGGCAATCTAGCTATGAGCGGAGTTAATCCGGCTCGTGCCTGAGCAAGGCGAGCTCGCAACAAAACAAGATTTATATGAAAACAAAGTAAAAAATCATAAAATATATCCTTGTAAAGGTCGTTATGCTAAAAAACTCGTCTTGTTTCGTTTTTTGGCCTCGATAATAATTTAAACGGCTTAATTTAACTTGGATAGCAAATTTGTTTCTTGTTCTAGTAAAAACTGTAGAATAAAATCGTAATTTATCAATAAGGACAAAACGTGAAGAAAATTTTACTTAGCTCGCTAGTTTTTGCGGGTCTTTTACTCAACGGATATGACTTAAATGACGGTATCGGCGAAGAAGTATATCTAAATTCCGTTCAAGAAAACGGAAAATACGGTTTTGCCGACGAAAACGGCAATATAGTAATAAAAGCGCAATACGACAAGGTAGGCGAATTTGAAGACGGGCTCGCGGCTGTTGCTATCCTTAACGAAAAAGAATCAAAAATGGGATTTATTAATACTAAAGGCGAGGTGGTTATACCGATAAAATACGACAACGGCTCAGAGTTTAGAAACGGCGTGGCATTGGTGTTTTTAGATAAAAAATGGGGTGCGGTAAATCGCTTTGGGGATATGGTTTTAAATATGGAATTTGACGATGCAAGACTAGAAGAAGAGATAATAATCGCTGCCAAAGACGGTAAATACGGTATCTATGCAAGAGATGGCAAGGAGCTGATCGCTCCGAAGTATTATATGATAGAAGAATTTAAGGAAAGTGGATTTGCGGTAACGTGGGTAAAAACAAATGACAAAACAAGACACGGCGTCATCTATAAAAACGGCAAAGAGGTGCTTCCTCCAAAATTTGACTATAATCCGATCTTTTATGAT
>CALCKS010000095.1 GCA_937965895.1 uncultured Campylobacter sp. | reverse complement strand
GCAGTGAGTCATTTGATGAATGGAGCCGCCGATGAGCTTTCGCATGCTGCGAATTTCTTCATTCGAGGGCGATTTGATATTTGCAAAAGGGGTGTCATGCACGGGGATCATCGCCATGCAGTTCATGATATCAGCCTGCCACTCCTTGGCCTTTTTTGCGATTTTGGGGACGTGATCCATATTTACCCCCGGGATTACGACCGTATTGATCTTTACGATCATGCGGGCTTCTTTTAGCTTGCGGATCCCTTCCTCTTGGCGCTCCGCAAGAATTCTAGCGCCCTCTTCGCCGCGGTAAATTCTATTTCCGTGACGTACCCACGCATAAATTTTGCCGCCCACTTCGGGCGTTACGGCATTGACCGTTACCGTCACGTGGCTCACACCGATGCGCACGATATCATCCACGTGCTCGGGCAGGGACAGGCCGTTTGTGGATAGGCAAAGTAGGGCGCGAGGGAAGCGGGCTTTGCATTTTTCAAAAGTCGCTAGGGTCTTGTCGGCATCGCACATAGGATCTCCGGGTCCTGCGATACCTATGACTGAGATATCCTGTCTAAATTTAAATAGATTTTCCACGTATAGCGCGGCTTCGTCAGGGCTTTGCACCCTCCCCGTTACGCCGGGTCGATTTTCGTTGGCGCAGTCGTAGATGCGGTTGCAAAAATTGCATTGGATATTGCAATGCGGCGCTACGGGAAGGTGCACGCGCCCGTAGGCGGCGGACGCTTTTTTGCTAAAGCAGGGGTGGTTGTCGAAAGAGGGTTTGGCGAAAAAATTCATCAATCTTTTTTCCTTCCGAATTTGATGGCGTCCGCGTGGCAAACATCCATACAATCGCCGCAGTTCGTGCAGTTCATCTCGCCCGGTCTAGTGCCCATTTCGCATTTACGCAAACAGGCGTTGCAGTTATCGCAGGCGTCTGTTTTATAAATGCGAAATATTGAAATTTTACGCAGCAGCTCCATTATGCCGCCGCTAGGACAGGCGAAGCGGCACCATAAATTTGCGACGATCAATGATGCGGCGATAAGAGCTACGACGACGGCAGTGCGAACCGCCCAGTACCAGTCGGAAAATTTAAAGGACATGATAACGGCGTTTAGATACTCGTCGCTGGTGCGGATAGGAATCATAACGCGAGGATTGCCGTAGATAAAATACACGCCTGCGCTAAGCAAAACGGCTAGAACCATGCCTATTTGCGCATATCGTAGCTTCTTATTGTTTTTTAGCTTGAGCTTGAAAGCGGCAAATTTGCCGAGCATTTGATTTACGAATCCGCCCGGGCAAAGCCAGCCGCAAAACGCGCGCCCTAGGAAAATAACCAGCACGGGTATAAACAGCCAAAAGCCGAAAAACACGGTCGCGATCCGCCCCCAGCACGTAACGATCGGACAGGATTGGCAGTTTACGAAAGGCACGATAAATGGGCATCTAAAAATCCCGTAATACGCCCATTGTCCGATCGCGCCTATAAAAATCAGCTGCACCAAGCGACGAATTTTAGTTAGCCTAGAGACTTTTTTCATCTTTGCCATATTTACGATACTAAACATCTTTTACACCAAACCTTTCTATGAGTTCAAGCCCACGCGCCGAATGGATGGAGGTAAAGCCGTGCCGCTCGAAAATTTCCTGCCCGTCCGAGCAGACGAAGTCCGCAAAGTCATCGGCAAGCTTCTCGTCTTTTACGTATTTCATAATATTTAGCGTAAAGGTAAGCGGTCCCGGCGGGATGAGTTTCTCGTCGATAGGCATGTATTCGATTTTGTCTTTAAATCTATCGTGCGTCGTTAGGCGCTTTTCGATGATGGACGCATCGCCCTTGCC
>CALCKS010000094.1 GCA_937965895.1 uncultured Campylobacter sp. | reverse complement strand
GAAGGCGACAACGAGGACGTACACTTTGCAGACACCGTAAAAGGTAGCGACTGGGGCTGTGACCAGCAAGTTGCACGTATGTTTTGCCAAACTGCTCCAAAAGCGATCCGCGAGCTAGCCGCTTGGGGCGTGCCTTGGACTCGTATAACAAAAGGCGAGAGAAGCGCTATCATCAACGCTCAAAAAACGACTATCGTAGAAAAAGAAGAGGTCCACGGACTCATCCACTCTCGCGACTTTGGCGGAACTAAAAAATGGAGAACATGCTTTACGGCGGACGCCACCGGTCACACTATGCTTTTTGCCGTAGCAAACGAAGCGCTAAAACATAACGTAGAAATCCATGACAGAAAAGAAGCTATCGCGCTAATCCACGCAAACAACCGCTGTTACGGCGCGATCGTTCGCGATCTAGTTAACGGCGAGATCACGGCATACGTCGCAAAGGGTACGCTAATCGCTACGGGCGGCTACGGCAGGGTTTATAAACACACTACAAACGCCGTAGTTTGCGAAGGTATCGGTGCAGCTATCGCTCTTGAGACGGGAGTTGCGCAACTAGGAAATATGGAAGCGGTGCAGTTTCACCCGACTCCGATCGTTCCATCAGGCATTCTCTTAACAGAAGGCTGCCGCGGCGACGGCGGAATTTTACGCGACGTGGACGGATATCGATTTATGCCTGATTATGAGCCTGAGAAAAAAGAACTAGCTAGCCGCGACGTCGTAAGTCGCCGCATCATGGAGCATATCCGCGCAGGCAAAGGCGTACCTAGCCCATACGGATATCACGTTTGGCTAGATATCTCGATCCTAGGACGCGAGCATATCGAGAAAAATTTACGCGACGTTCAAGAAATTTGCGAAATCTTTAACGGCATCGATCCTGCCGATACCGAAGTATATACCGACGAGAACGGACGACAGCGCGGTAAAGGCTGGGCGCCGATCCTACCTATGCAGCACTACTCTATGGGCGGCATAAAAACTAAGCCTACAGGTGAGAGCCCGACACTAGCTGGTCTATTTAGCGCCGGCGAGGCTGCATGCTGGGATATGCACGGATTTAACCGCCTAGGCGGTAACTCCGTTTCTGAAACCGTCGTCGCAGGTATGATCGTGGGCGATTATTTTGCCAACTACTGCGGTAGTCACGAGATCGAGATAAATACCGCTGATATCGAGAAATTCGTTAAAAAAGAGGAAGATTATCTAAAGAGCCTGGTCGAAAAAGAGGGCAAATTTAACGTATTTGAGATCAAAAACAAGATGAAAGACATCATGTGGGAGCACGTGGCGATCTTTAGAACTGGCGAAGGTCTAGCCGTAGCCGTAAAAGAGCTAGAAGAGCTTTATAAACAATCTTTAGACGTCAAAGTCGCAAACAAGGCGCTATTTGGTAACCCTGAGCTTGAGGAAGCCTACCGCGTACCAAAGATGCTAAAACTAGCACTTTGTATCGCAAAAGGCGCGCTTGATCGCACCGAGAGCCGCGGAGCGCACTGCCGCGAAGACTATCCGAAACGCGACGACCTAAACTGGCTAAACAGAACTCTAACTAGCTGGAAAGAGGGCGATACGCTACCGACTATCGTGTATGAGCCGCTTGACATCATGAAGATGGAAATTCCGCCGGCATTCCGCGGATACGGAGCTAAGGGTAACATCATCGAGCACCCCGACAGCGCCGTGCGCCAAGCGCAGGTCGATGAGATCCGCGCCAAAATGGAAGCCGAAGGCAAAGGCAGATACGAGATCCAAGAAGCGCTAATGCACTATGATCTTCAGCCTAAATATAAAGCACCAAACGAAAGAGCAGGAATAGGATATGAGTAGAAAAATAACCATAAAAGCATTTAAATATAATCCGTTAAGCAAAATTTCAAAGCCGCATTTTGCGAGCTATGAGCTAGAGGAAACCGACGGCATGACGCTTTTTATAGCGTTAAACCAAATTCGCGAGAAATTTGACCCGGATCTTAGCTTTGACTTCGTTTGCCGCGCCGGTATCTGCGGAAGCTGCGGTATGCTAGTTAACGGTACGCCAAAGCTTGCTTGCCGTACGCTAACTAAAGACTATCCAGGCGGCGTGATCGAGCTTATGCCTTTGCCGGTATTTAAGCTACTAAAAGACCTAAGCGTAGACACTGGCAACTGGATGAACGCGATGAGTAAGCGCGTGGAGAGCTGGATACACACCGACCACGAGACCGATATCTCTAAGCTTGAGGAAAAGGTTGAGCCTGAAGTGGCGCAGGAAGTATTTGAGCTTGACCGCTGCATCGAATGCGGTATATGCGTAGCTGCGTGCGGTACGGCTATCATGAGGCCTGATTTTATCGGTGCGGTCGGACTTAACCGCGTAGCTAGATTTAAAATCGACGCGCTAGATAAACGAACCGACGAGGACTTTTATGAGCTTATCGGCGACGATGACGGCGTGTTTGGCTGTATGACTTTGCTAGGTTGCGAGGATAACTGCCCTAAACACCTCCCGCTACAAAGCAGGATCGCGTATATGCGCAGAAAGATGGCTGCGGTAAAGTAGCCAAGGGGTCGTAAGACCCCTTTTTAAATTTAACTTCAAATTTTACTTTTATCTCTATTTTACTTCTCTCAAATTTTAGCGTCAAATTTGTTTTTTAATTTGGTTAAATTTGTTCAAATTTGATGTTCTATGCCTTATAAAAACATGGACATACAAAAACGTCAAATTTTGCTTTAATAAAAATTTGATTTGATAGTAGCATCTTTGGTCTGATCGGGCTTATTTTTTAAAAGTATGATAAAGGTAAAAATGTCTTTAAATTTGTATTTTAGTGGATTTTGAAATCTTGTGAAAATGACACTTGGTGGAAGCGAGGTTGTTCGAAAATTTACTTTAAATATCTTTTTTATAGTATTTTGTAAAAAAATAAAGACAATTTTTACACACTTAAACACACACCCGAGTTATTTTGCGATGTAATATAAAATTTAAGATATTCGGCGGTAAAAAATCGGTAATGAAAAGTTTGGTTTTCAATACAAAAAACGCAGGTGTGCCCTAAAATAGGCACTTTGTGATTTAAGCATTCGCCGTTTTTAAGTTTCAAACGCTTAAACGGCTAAATTTTCTTAAGAATTGAGATGTTTCACGGCTTTTTTGGCTCGAAACTTAATTAAGGTTAAAATGTGAAACAAAAGCCGTTTTTATTCGTTTCACGCTTGCCACTTATTCGCGCCGTAAATGCCTAAAACATAAATAGCGTCATCCTCTATCGCGTAAGGTATCACGTAGCTTTTAAAAATAAGGTCTCTAACGCGCTCATCGTCAAAGCTTGCGGACTTGCGGCACATAAAAGGGCTGTCGCTTATTGTTTGTAGTTTTGCGATCAGCTTGTCTCTAAAATCGCGCGCCCTGCTCGGGCTATCCTTTGCGATAAAGTCAAACACTGCCTTTAGCTCGCGGTTAAAGCGTGCCGTGCGTCTAATTACCATTTTTCCATCTCAGCTTTTAACGTCTCTAGCGGATAGGTTTCAAGCTCACCTCGTCTGATCGCTTCGATGTCGGCTTTGTAGTCGGCTATCCTTTGCTCCATTGTCTTACCGTCGTCGTAGATCGGATAATCCTCGTCGATGATCAACTTTTGATTAGTCGTATTAGCTAACGCTTTACTTATCGCCACTATTTGGCTTATTAGCGTTTCGTCTGCTCGTATGGTTAGAGTTTGCATATCCTAGCCTTTGTTTTAAAATCCTATGGGCCATTTTAACCGCTTAGGGCTTAGGGTTTGATTAGTGTTCGGTTTTTCGTTCGTCCGTATTTGCGAAATAGGGCTTAATTGCGCTAAATTTGAGCGTTTTTGCCGTGTTGTGGCGTTCGGTTTTTACTTCGCCACCCCGATTAGCTGATGTAGCGCCACATCCTCGCCGCCCCATACCGCGTCGTTGTATTTGATAGTATAGGAGCAGTGAGGAAACTCTATTACGTCGTTGTTTTGCGGCATAAAAGGCAGAGATTTAGCGGCTACCAAGATCACGACGTTACCCTCGTTTATTAATCCGCGCTCTATTGGTGCTAAATAGCTTTTTATGCTATCGATATACGCCTTTACTTTGTATTCGCTTGTCTGTTCGGTCATTCCGCCCGTTTCGGGGTCGTA
>CALCKS010000093.1 GCA_937965895.1 uncultured Campylobacter sp. | reverse complement strand
GCATTAGGACTATTTATTATCGTTGTGATTTAGATGAAAAACGTTTTCAGCTTTGGGATTTCCTTGCCGATTGGGATGAAAACCGTTTTACTAAACTATCAAAGCACGATTTTATTAAATCAAAAGACCTAAAGCAAGCTAAAAAGGCTTTAAAGGCGTTTGTGTCTGCCGTTTATACAAATTTGGGCTACGATTATCATAACTTTTTGATTGTGTTTGATGAAGTCAAAAAAGATTTGGAGAGTGAGGGCTTAAATTTACACGAATACGGTTTATCTAAGTTAGCGGGTAATTTTAACAAAAACGAAAAAATTATAAATGATTGTGGTGTTTATATTGATAATCCGCTTACTAGTTCGATGTATTTCGGTTTGGATGAATTTATCATCGCTCTTAAAGAAATACGTAGCGATAAGTATAAAAAACCTATAAAAGACGCTTTGAAAATACTACAAGCGCAAAGATTGGAGGATTAAGAATTATGTGTGTTTTATTAGTTAATGCAGAGCATTATCCTTGTTTGGAGTTTCCTCAGCTCGGTTTTGGTCTTACTGTTGATGAGACTAGGGTTGCTATTGAGGACGGCGATAACGTTTATTCCGCTCCTTTTTTTAATTCTTTTTATTCGTTTCCTAGTGAAAAGTTATACGGTTATGATGATGACGTTGATTTATTGGACGCTTTTGCTAAGAAATATGGTTATTCTGGTTTTAGGTATTTATAGATGACTATTTTGGAGCAAATTTTAGATAAGTATTTGCAAAACAATAACAAGTTTTGTATTGATTTGGCGCATTATCAAATTAAGCGTGAATATTTTGAGCAAAAGGCAAAAATTATTTATCAAACGCAAAATTTAAAGGCCACGCCTAAAAATTGGCTTGGCTCACAAATATTTAAGGAGTATGACGAAGATTGTAAAAATTTGGATTTAAAAGCTTTCTGTAAAGCTCGGGATTTTGAATTGAGGCGCGGTAGGGTTTATCTCTTTGCCGTTAAACAACAAAGTTTAAATTTATTTGATTAAAGGAGATTAAAGAATGTCGAATAATATAAAAGAAGTAATCGCTAAAACAAGCGAGGCGGCTAATAATATACTTGGAGCTTTGTCGCCTGTTTTAAGCGTTTTTTTTCCAAAAGTAAAGGCGGGTGCGGTTCTTGCCGGTTCTGTGCTTGAAAAATTATCCGAAATTGATGACAAAAAAGCGCAAAGTGAGGTTTTAGGGCTTACGGCTACGGCTGAGGCTCTAGACAATTATTTAAAGCAGGTTGAAACGGGCAAAGAGCCTAATAAAGACGAGGTTACTAAGCTTTTGGAGCAAGCGTCGGCAAATATAAAAGCTATTGACGCGGCTTGGGATAAAATCTACAAGATAATTTCATAATAAAGGATAAAAATATGCCTTCGTTGTCAAATATTGATTTAGATGTTCGTTCTTTTAGTTTGAATGGCGATTATGGTTCTTTTTTTGATGGTGCTAGGGTTGTTTGCACTATTGATAAAAGTGTTTATCAAGTCGCTTTTAGTTTTTTGGCTCAAATCTCTAAAAGTGATTTTGGGATTTTTTATTGTGTTGTTCCTCTTGATACGGGCGGTTCTGCTACTGTTATTAGTGATAAGCATAGCGGTGCTAATGACCGTTCTTATGTATATTTCTTGCCTGCTGTTTATGTTATGCCTGAATCTGAATCGCCCGCT
>CALCKS010000092.1 GCA_937965895.1 uncultured Campylobacter sp. | reverse complement strand
TACGGCAAAAATTTGATAAAAATTTCATCATCAGCCAGTAAAACGGCCTTGAGCTAATCACCAAAGACGGCCCTGCTAGCGGCTAGCTGCAGCGGATAAACGCAATCTGACCGCCGCTCCAAGACATCCAAACACTCCACACAACACAAACAGCAAAGATATAAAAACAGTTGCAGACGCCGAAAACTTTTTGTATCTGATTAACAGCGAAAAATTTTCAACAAAACGGCAGTTTATCGGTGCGCTCAAAAATACGGATTACGATATCATAATAATGGATTTGTTTCACTTCGTAAAAGCCTATGCCGCGTCCGAAGCAAGAGAGCTCAAAACAAAACGCAACGGCAGAAAGCTGCTCGTAATCTGCTGGCGAGGCAGAGGATTATCGGTATTATTAAAGTGACGCCTGGAAAACCGGAAAGCCTGCCTGGCTCATGAAGGAAAATCTGCGCTGGAAAGGGAATTATGTCGTCAAACACTGGGATGCGGATTGGCAAAAAATCATTACGGGAAACTACGAGTCGTATCAAAAAATTCTTGACGCAAGCTTTGACGGCATTTATATTGATATAATTGATGCGTTTGAACACTTTGAAAAAGAAAGCGCACGCAGATAAGTCAAATTTGCCTTTTTCTTACGAGCTTGCCGCAAATTTGACTTAATTTTTGCCCTGCGAGTGGCTAAATTTATAACCGCAGCAAAACATTAAAAATAGTCGTTTAGTAAGCCAGATATAGGCTTTGATTGCTACAAAAATTTATAAATTTAACCGATACGGCCGCAAGCCAGGCTCATCTACCCGCTATAAATTTAACCGCCTCAAACGCGTTTTTAAAGATCAAATTTGAATATTCGCGCAAACTAGCCTCTTTACCGTATCCGCAAACCAGTCCGACGCCGACTACTCCTGCACGCCTAGCCGCCTCCAGGTCCATCGTCGTATCGCCGATCATAAAGGCTCTGGCTTTATCTTGCGCGCTCGTTTTGCCTAGGCGATCAAGAGCCGTATTTATAGGTTCGGGGTCCGGTTTTGGATTTACTACGTCGTCTCTACCGATTACCGTTTTAATAAAACCCATAACACCCAAATGTTCAAGCAAAATAATGGAAAACTTCGATGTTTTAGTAGTTACGACGCCTACGTCTGCAAACTCGCTAGCAAGCGCCAGTGCTCCCGCAGCACCCTCGAGTAACGAAGTTTGTTCCAAAAAAATCTGTTCATAACGCGCCTTATATGCAGCGATATAATCAGGTACGAGCTGCGTCGGCGCGCCGAGTCCTGCAAACATAACGTCAAGCGGGTGCCCGACTAACGCCTTAACCGTTTCATGATTAGGGGTTGATTTGCCGTGAGCGCGAAACGCGGCGTTAAAACCAT
>CALCKS010000091.1 GCA_937965895.1 uncultured Campylobacter sp. | reverse complement strand
AGGAGCGATTATGGCAATCACAAGTACGGGCTATCAAGCCCCTGCAACATCTAGAGAAGGTTTAAAACCTTCGGTCTACGACAAAATCATTTTAATAGGCGCGGACGAAACGCCGATACTAAGTATGATCGGTACGTCTGAAGTCAAAGGCATAGAGCATAGCTGGCTAACCGATACGCTAGCGGCGCCGGGGAAGAACGCGCAACTAGAGATCAGTGACTTTAACGATACGAGAAAAAGTACCGTTCAAAAAACGTCAAATGCAACGCAAATTTTCACGACAAACGTCAGTGTGTCAAGAAGTATGCAGGCAGTCGCTACATACGGCGGCAAGGAGCTGCCGCGCGAGATAGCAAAAAGAGCCAAAGAGCATAAACTGGATATGGAGTACGCGCTATTTGGACTAGGTCGCCACGCAAACGCAAAACAATCCGTATTTATGGGGCCTGCGGTAAGAACAGATACGACAGCGGGCGAAATGGCGGGAATGTTTTACTACGTCGCTAAAGGCGCGGGCGCGTGGAGCGGCGGCAAAAGAGGAAACGTGGTAGCTTTTGACAGCACGAACAACTGGAGTGGCACCGAAACGGTACTGACTGAGGAAATTTTGCATACTCTTTTGCAAAACATCTATGACGTCGGCGCAACTGCGAAAGATGTATTTGTCGGCGCCGGGCTAAAGCCTGCGATCAATAGATTTGCTACTAGACAATTTGGCAACGAAAAACACGTGAATTCAAGCGTAGTGAGCCTAGATACCGACTTTGGTAAAGTGAATTTTAGGCTACACCGTTTCTTGTCTCCAAAATTCGGACTAGGCGACGTATTAATCGCGGGGGATTTTGAGTATATGAAAAACGGCCTGCTCGTACCGACCGAGCTAAAAGACGTTACTACGTCAAAAACGGCTATACAAAAGAGATACTACACCGAAGGCTGCCTAGAGGTTAGAAATGCCGACGCGTTTGCGATCGGAGTCGGGCTAAAGGCGTAAAAATGCGCTGCCAAGAAGTAAAAAAGGTCTTGAAATTTAAGTGCGTCGGGGATAAGAAAATCCCCGATGACGAGACGCTGGCGGACGTATTTTTCGAGGCTATGCTATACGTAGCAAACAAGTGCATACCAAACGAGCTTTTGCGCAGCGTAGAAAGCAACGAGCGGGTATATCGAAACGTGGACCAAAACGCGTTTTTGACCTACCCTGATCGTCCAAATTTCAGCGACGAAAACGAGCACCTGATGATAGACGAGGCGCTAACCTACGCCGTCATCAACGAGGTGGCATTTCTACTCAATCAAGACACGTACTACCGCACTCTAGCCCTTGAAATCATCGCCGACTACAACGCCAACTACGGAAAGGAATATGGGCTATGAATAGAGATTTATTTCCCGCGATCTTAAGCGCGCGGGTTTTGGCTGCGGTCGATTTGCTTGCATTTTTCAAAGAGGCGAGCGAATTTTTTGCAAATACGACGAAAACTATCAAAGAAAGCGGACTAATAAAATGACAAGCATATACGAACTCAAAATGGGCGCGGAAAAACTAGAAGCGCTAAAATTTCTACTATCTCAAATCAAAGACCTGGAGGCTGCCGTAAAAAGCATAGACGTGAACGAACTGCGCGAATTTCGCTATCTAGCCGACAAGATGCAGGGGCTAAGCGACGATGTAGAGAAGTCAAAAGAGCTGATCGATAAGGCAAAAAACAATCTTGCCCCAATAGTGACCGATGTAGAGCGCGCAGGCAAAAACGCCAAAGACGAAATCAACCTCAAAACAGAGGCTTTTAGCGCGCTGCTCACAAGAAAAACAGAGGAGTTTGAACAAGTCAAAACTAGCTTTGAACGCAAATACGAGGAGCTAACTGCTCTAAAATCTCAAATAGAGGAAAAGCTAGAAAGCGTGACATCGCCTATCGACGATAGCGAGCAGAGCGAAAGCAAGACGTATTCAAGCAAAAAAATAGACGAAACATACGCCAAAAAAGGCGAGACGTCGGGCAGCGTAGATGTGAGCGGACTAGCCACGAAAGAGGAGCTAGGCGCGAAAATAGACGAGACGAAAGCTAACGAGCTAATCGCGGCAAAAACTGCGACGCTAGCTACGAAAGACGAGCTATACGACAAGCTCACTACGACCGTATATGAGAGCGACAAAGCGACGTTTGCGCTCAAATCGCAACTAGGTGCGTACGTTACGTCTAGCTCGCTAGGAAACTATCTCACGCGCGGGCAACTGGATAACGCGCTAAGCAAATATACCAAAGCGCAAAACATCGCAAGCAATACGATAGATTTTATGCAGGGCGTAAATTTCACGGGTAGCGTAAGCGGGCAAATAACGGCGGGAGGTAGAGAAGCGGGTCAGAGCGGACTAGTATATCTAAGCGGTAACGGCGTGACGGGCTTTTCGAGCGACTTTGTTATCCTTAACCCGAGCGAAGCGACGTACGGGCAAGGATACGTATTTTTTAGCTACTTCGTGCGCCCGGGCGACAATAAAGTATTAATTTCTTTTATAAAGGTCGCGTAATGTTAAAAGGAGCGTTTTTTTTCGGGGGCAAGGGCGAAGAACCCTATCCCGAAGTAACGAAGATAGTAAAAGAAGGCAATATAAACTATGTTTTGTGGGGCAAGGAAGTTCCCGCAGGCTTTACGCAGACGCATAAAAACATTTGCGAAGCCCCGAACTACCACAAAAACAAGCTCGATTTTAGCAAATTTACGAAAATCGGACAAAATAATTTTAATGATTTTTCTCTTGTTTTGGTCGCCAGAGATATGGCGGAGCTAAATTTAGAAGCGCTGGAGACGCTTGGGTCTAACTGCTTTAATAACTTAAGCGGGGATATAAAAACCTTGAAAGTTCCCCTGCTAAGAGAAGCGGATAACAGTTTTTCTACGACTGCGCTAACAAAGATAGACGCGCCTTCATTGGCAACTATTGGAGTCAACTGCTTTTCATACAACAATAGCGTAGTCAATGATTTTACATTCCCGAGTTTGCACACCATACGCAACCAAGGCAATTTTTGCAACCTACCAAACGTATCTTATTTAACGATGAGAAAATTAGTAAAAATTAGCGTGGGGAACAATTTTAAAGGCTTAACGTCCTTAAGTCAAATAGTGGTTAGCGCGGAGATAAATTATGGTAGCGAAAACTATCTCAAATCTAGCGTAGGTGCAAGCAAAATCAGAAAGGCATGACGATGAAACTCACGGCAAAACAAAAACTTCAAATTTTGAAAAACGTAGCGGTAGAGATACCGCTTGAAATTTTGCAGTTTTTCGTAGTGCCTTTTGCACTACTTTTTTGCGGCAAAGAGAGCGAAAAGCTGCCGAGATGGGCGGCGTGGTTCGATGACCCCGATTATGGGGTCAATGGTGACGACGGGTGGAAGGGCGAACACTTCCCGAACGGCAAGAACAGGACGTACTTTGCGCGCCTTTGCTGGCTATGCCGCAATAGAATAGGCGTATTCAGCGCAAAGTACCTGGGTGTCAAAGTCGAGGACATAGACGCAAATACGGTGCGCACTCAAGGCGATGTATTTGCGACATACAACAAAGGGCAAAAGAACACAGAGTGCCTAGTCACTTGCAAGATGAAAGACGGACGCGAACGTTTCGGCTACTACCGCGAAATACGCTACGGCAAATCAAAATGGTACTGCCGTATCTATCTAGGCTGGAAACTTATGGACGTCATCGGAATGCGTGCCGACAACAAACACACGTATATGGACGAGAACGACAAAAAGGTGCTCCAGACGGTTTGGGCGGTAAATCCGTTTAAAAGGATAAAACAATGAGCGCATCAATGAAATTTGCGGTTATCGCGACGGTTATTTTGGTCGTAGTCATCACGGTAAATTTGCTAAAGGGGGCGTGAAATGTGGTTTCTAAACGTAAAATTTCTAGCTTCCATTGGCGTCGCTATGCTGATAGCTTTAGGCGGCGCCGGGCTTGAAATCTGGAGGCTAAAGAGCGACGTCAAAGAAGCAAAAGCAGGGCTAGCCCAGGCGCAAAAAGAGCTGGCGATAAAAGAAGCAAATTTGCAAATCTCGGCTGCAAATTTAAGCGAGTGCAATGCAAAAATAGACCTACAAAACGCAAAATTTAAGGAGCTTGAAGTAAAAAAGCCCGATGTAAAAAAGACGCAAGAAAAGGCTAGAAGCAAATTTGAGAGCATAAAGCCGCTCGCAACGCAAAGCTGCGAGGAAAAGCTGGAGCGATGCGAAAGGATATTTGATGAACTTGCGCGCTAAGATCGGCCTTTTTTGTATCGCCATATTATTTTTGGGCTGCGCAAAAGAGCCGCAGATCATCACGCGAACGGAATATCAAGACGTGTATGTCACTGTGTCTTGTATAGACGAGATGCCGCAAAAACCGGAGCGAGACAGAAGCGACCCCGACAATCAAAAAAAGATTGCAGAGTATTTTAAGGCCTGCGAGGACCTGCTAAAACAATGCGTGGGAGGTGCGAAATGAGCGAAATGGTGATTAGAAAGATCATGGGCTTTAAAATCAGCAAAAAAAGAGCGCTAGAGATAGCTCTATCCATCCTCCTGGCCTTGATTTTCGGGGCGGCGATAAGATGAATTTCCAAGAATACCTATACCTGCTTTGGGTATTTGTAGTAGGTGCTATCGGCGGCGTCTTGGGATTGCTCGACGACGACGGAAAACCGAGAAAACATCGCACGAGATTGGCTTTTGCCATCGCTACTCTGACGGCGATGTTTCTATGTTGGACTACGTTTGCTATCTCAAAACTCCTTATACACGAGGTTGAGGGGGCGCTGGCTCTTGGCGGTATTATCGCCTTTATGGGCGCTGAATGGGCAAGGCGGAAAATAAACAAAGCCGCGGATAGGAAGATAGAGGGGATGGGCGACGGTGGCTACGGTAGAGGGTATGACGACTACGGCGGAAGTTTCAGACACGAGGAGTGGAAAGATGACAAATAGCGAGATATTAGAGAGCTTGCAAGAAAAGCGCACAAAATGCACCGTTTGGAGCCGCGTAATGGGCTATCACCGCCCCGTTGAGGGTTTTAACATCGGCAAAAAGGGCGAGCATAAAGAGCGCGCCTTTTTCAAAGAAAATAAACTAAAAAGGATAGCAAATGGCAAATTTTAACGAAGCATTCCAAATTTTGATGAGGCTAGAATTTTCTAAGCCGGGGGACGCGCTTGATAAAAATCCGACCGAGAGCGGCTGGACGTTTATGGGTATTTATCAAAACGCCCATCCGCACTGGGCTGGCTGGGATGAGATACTAGGGACGGTGGCTCTTGGCGGCGACATCGAGAAAATATCTCGTGCGCTTTACGGCAGAGAGAATTTGCGCGCGCAGGTGCGAGCATTCTACAAAGAGGCATACTGGGACCGCATGAGGCTCGACGAAGTCGCGAGTCAAGTCAAGGCGAATGAGATGTTCGTCTTTGCCGTGAACGTCGGCGTAAAGCCTGCCGTGAGAGTTGCACAACAACTTGTAGGCGTAGTGAACGACGGCATAGTAGGCGATCAGACAGTGGCGGCGATAAACCGATACGACGAGGAGCGATTTGACAAGCAATTCGATCGCGCCGAGCTTGAATACTACAATCGTCTGATCGAGAAAAATCCGAAATTTAGGATTTACGCCAACGGCTGGAGAAATAGGGCTTTGGCGGTATAGTATGAACTTATACTACGACAAAACTTTTATCATAGATAGCGCTTTTACCCTGCAAGTGGCATACACGGGCGAAAACGGCGAGGAGATAAGATTCAACCCCGAGTACGACGACGTATTCGTCGCCTTTACGAATACCGAAAACGACGTCGGGTTTTACGCCACGGGCGTAGGCGCGATCAGAGGGAACGAGATATTAGTGCGGTGCGGTAGCGAAATATGGCAAAGCGCGCCAAAAGGATTTTTTAAAAACGACATCAGCGACATATACGGCTACGGCGGAGCGTGGCACGCGTATAGCGTATGGATACGAAATAAAAACAACGACAAATACTGCGTTTTACGCGGCAAAGCAAAATTAGTAAAAGGAGCGGATATGAGGGCAAATTTGGTGCCTGATTATTGGGCGGTGCGTCCAAACGGCGGCAATAACGGGGGGAACAATAACGGCGGTACGGGCGGCGGCAACGGCGGAGACGTAAACGTATGGGATCATCTAACCGAGCTTGAAAAAATAATCGAGGACTATCTAAACAAAGAGTACACCTTTGATAACGTTAATTTGCGCGATAAGCTCAAAGGTGTAATCAAAGACGTAAAAGAGCTAAAAACCGAGGTCAAGGCGGTAAACGACAAGATACAGGCTATCGTCACTACAAAAGACGTCGCCGTGACTACCGATAACGAAGCCTTAGCACAGGCGATCAAACAGATAAACGCGAAATTCGGCGAAATCAACGCTAGCATAAACGAGCTAAAACAAAGCTACGCAAGCAAAGATGAGGCGTTGGCGCAAAAATTCGAGGAGCTAAAGGCGACTTTGCCTAACGCGGACAACCTCTCTACGCAAATAATGCGCAATGTAGAAACAAAGATTAATCGCGCGGTAGACGGGAAAACAAGCTCGATAACAAGCGACCTAAGCAGGCTAAGCGCGACGGTAAGCGGTCAAAACGTAAAGATTGACAACGCCTCGACTATAGCTACGCAGGCTAAAGACTACGCCGCGCGCGTAAAATCGGTCGTAACCGATAGTAGAGGCAGAATAACGGGCTGGAGCTACGGCGACGGCAGCAATCAGCAGTCTAAATTTGAGATAA
>CALCKS010000090.1 GCA_937965895.1 uncultured Campylobacter sp. | reverse complement strand
AAAATTTCCAAAAAGTAGATATAAAAATAATCTCTCATCATCCACAAATTCTCTAGCACTTTTTAGCTCAGCCAAAAACTCATCATCTTTATAAATTTGCACACCAAAAATTTCTTTAAAAAGTCCAAGCTCAAAAAGATAGTAAGCTCCCTTTTCTAGATGCTTTGCGCGAAAAAATTTAATAAGCTCAGTATTTATCCTATCTCTGCTTAGATGCTCCAAACTAAGGCTTTTCATAAGAGCTAGCGTCTCATCAACTATGCTAAAATCAAGCCTCGCACTAAACTGCACTCCTCTAAGCACCCTTAGCGGATCTTCTTTAAATTTTTCACTATCAATGTGCCTTAATGTCTTGTTTACTAAATCTTGCTTCCCGCCGTAAAAGTCTAAAATTTCTCCGTTAAAAATATTCATCATCATAGCATTTATCGTGAAATCTCGCCTAAGGCTCGCTATTTTGGGATCATTAACATAGCTTACTGCAAAGTCTTTGTGTGAATTTCCAGTTTTGCTCTCGCTTCTTGGAAGCCCAATGTCGTAGTTTTTGTATTTGTAGATAAAGTAGCTTTTGCCAACTCCGCTAGCGCCTATGCTAGCCATTAGCTCATTAAATTTTAAAGGCTCAATGTCATAAACTTCGATGTCATAATCATAAATTTCTCGCCCCAAGAACGCATCTCTCACACAGCCACCAACTAGATAAACACGTGAAGTAAATGGGGCAAATAGCAATCTAAAAAAGTCTAGCTCGCTATTTTTATAAATTTCATTTTTGATTTTTATCTCATTTTTTGAGCCGTCTAATGGCTTATTTTGAGAGATTTTGGAGTCTATTTTCGATATTTGCAAGGGTAAATTCTAAAAATTTTGTAGTTAGCTCAAGCCTTGAAGCAAGATTTTGTTCACTAGTTTGTTTAAGCCCTTCAAAAAGCACTTCTATGCGTTCAGCAAGGTTTGCTAAGAAAATTTTCTCTTCGCTCACCTCTCTACTTTTTATTGGACTTACTGGCTCCTCTTTTACCTCAAACGCTTGCTCATTTTGTAAATTTGCCTCAACTTTTAGCTCGTTATTCAGTGCATTTTCATTAGTCTCTATAGCCAAAAGCTCTTTTTTTAAATTCTCTCGCTCAAGCTCTTCTTGCTTTTTACTTTGCAATGCTTCTATTTTCTCAAGCTCAGCGCTAACCTCACTGATTGCCATTCTAGCGATATCATCAAGCTTCATAATCTTATCAACCACCTTTTAAATTCATTTATCTCTTCATCACTTTTCATCGCTATAAAAAACTCTTTCATCTGCTCGTTTTTTATCGCTCGCTCTTTACGAAGTCCGCTCAGGCGGTTTATCGCGTTAAGAGCGTCTTTATTTGACGGATCTTGCTTTAAGATATTTTTATAAATTTCAAGTGCATCATCTTTTAGCCCCTGAGCTTCGTAGATCAGTGCTTCAGTGATTGTGTTTTTCATTTTTTAATAAATCCTGCGATAACATCGCCTATCTCGCTAGTTGAGCAAACCTCAACTGCGTTAAAAGCAGCGATATCTTTTGTTCTATAGCCTTTTGCAAGCGCCTCTTTCACAGCATTTTCTATCGCATCTGCAGCTTCATTTTCACTAAATGCGTATCTTAACATCATAGCTGCGCTTAAAATTGTTGCGATTGGATTTGCTATGCCCTGCCCTGCAATGTCTGGAGCTGAGCCGTGTATTGGCTCATAAATTCCCACTTTACCGCCCATACTAGCGCTTGGCAAAAGTCCTATCGAGCCACAAACCATACTCGCTTCGTCACTTAAAATATCGCCGAATAAATTTTCAGTAAGTATGACGTCAAAATTTGCTGGAGCTCTTACTAGCTGCATAGCTGCGTTATCTACATACATAAAGCTAAGCTCTACTTCAGGATAGCCCTTTGCCACCTCGCTAGTCACCTCGCGCCAAAACTGGCTTGTCTCAAGCACATTTGCCTTATCGACCATGCAGACCTTTTTCTTGCGAAGCATTGCTGTTTCAAAAGCGATCTTTGCGATGCGCTCGATCTCCATTTTAGAATAAACCATCGTATTAAACGCTCTATCTTCGCCTTTTTCACGTGGCTGTCCAAAATAAAGTCCGCCTGTTAGCTCACGAACCACGACAAAATCAACGCCTCTTAAAACCTCTGGCTTCAGCGTGCTAGCATCCACTAGCTCATCAAAAACAATGGCTGGGCGTAAATTCGCATAAGCTTCAAGCTCTTTTCTAATCTTTAAAAGCCCACTCTCTGGCCTTAGATGTCTTGGCAGGCTATCCCATTTCTCGCCGCCAATCGCTCCAAAAAGCACAGCATCTGAGCTTAGAGCAGAACTAAGCGTCTCATCTGGCAAAGGCACGCCAAATACATCATAAGCTGCACCACCCATAAGCTTGTAGTCGTACTCAAATTTTATCCCAAACTCAGCGCTAACAACATCTAAAATTTTTATCGCCTCATCTATGATCTCAGGGCCGATGCCATCGCCTTTTATAACACAAATTTTATATTCTCTCATTATTTAATCCAACTTTACTTTTGCGTATTCTATAAGTCCGCCGGCGTTTAGAAGCTCTTGCATAAACGGCGGTATAGGGCTAAATTTATACTCTTTGCCGCTGGTTAGATTTACGATCGCGCCGTTATCTACGTCTATTTTTAGTTCGTCGCCCTCGTTTATCTCGTCCGTTTCTTTGATCTCGAGTATCAAAAGTCCCGTATTAAAGCTATTTCTATAAAAAATTCTCGCATAGCTTTTAGCTATCACCGCACCTATACCGGCAGCTTTAAGCGCGATAGGAGCGTGCTCGCGAGAGCTACCGCAGCCGAAATTTTCGCCCGCTACGATAATGTCGCCCTTATCTATCTTGGAGCTAAAATTAGGATCGGCGTCCTCCATTATATGTTTTGCTAAGATATTTTCGTCGGAAGTATTTAAGTATCTGGCGGCGATAATTATATCGGTATCGATATTGTCGCCAAATTTCCAAACTTTATTCATCGTTTCGCCTTTTTTAAATTTTCGAGATTTTAGCCAAAAGTAGCTAAATAATTCATCAAACGGCGAATAAAATTTGCGGCCCAAACGGCTAAAGGACAAGGCAAAGGGCGTTTAACGCCCTTTTTATTTTTTTAAATTTAAAGAACACCTGCCCAAGAATTTACACGCCGGGCAAAAACCCGTAACGCCGACGATAATCGGGATTAACCCGATTAACGCCCAGTAGCTCTCGTAAAAATACCAAACCGCTACCGTAAAAATCAGCCCCAGTACGACCCTAATAATTCTACTTTTTACGCTTACCATATTTTTACCTTTTTTTAAAAATTTTATAAAGCGGGCAGTAACCGTAATATCCCGTTAAAAGCGGAATTAGCCCGACCGTCCACAACCAGCAGTCGCAAATAAATCCGAAAATAAAAAACCAAATCGCCGCTATAATCAAACGTATAGTTTTATCTAAAACGCTCATTTTATCTCCTTTAAGCTAAAGCTTTTAGCATTCCGTTCATAACCATAGGTTTAAATCCGTAAATTTTAACCAGCCAACTCATATAGCTCTCTCTGGTAGCGCCGAAGCACTCTAGCGTCGGAGCCGTTCCCTCCCAGTCGAACTCTACCATTATGGCCTTGCCGTATTTGGTAATAAAAGGGCAAGCCGTATATCCGGTAAATTTCTCGCTAGGTTCTCGTCCTTTTATCGTATCGGCTAAATTTTTAGCTAAAATCGGATACATTTTCCTAACGCTAGCCCCCGTTTTGCCGGCCGCAAATCCGCAAATATCGCCGATACCGAATATATTTTTAAATTTTGTACTTTGCAGGCTGTATTTATCGACGGCTAAAAAATTTAGCTTGTCGCCCTCTTTGGTTAGGCCGGCGCGAGCTAAAATTTCGCTTCCTTTTTGCTTAGGCGGCAAGTGAAGCCAGTCGTATTTTACGTCGATTAGCTCGGACGCGATTTTATCTTCGCCGTTTTGCCTATACGCCGTCCAAAACTCGAAAGTAGCGGTATTTGAGCTTTTATCGACGGCTACGATTTGGTGGCGGAGATTAAAATTTATCTTTCTTTTTATCATTATTTGAGTCATCGCCGCGGCATAAGTCGGATCGCCGAAAAGCTTGCCGCCGCCGACGTAAAGATTAACGCTGCCTTTATCGCGGTTGCCGGCCAACCTCAGCCTATCTTCGCTCATGCATGTTACTTTTTTATTAGCGCCGCTGCATTTCATTGGGGTTTTTTGATCGCAAAATACCGCTGCGCCGCCGTTTTGAGAGAATTTTTTCATCAGCTCGTTGCTCTTTACGGCGCCTTGTAGAGTGTAAACGGAGGATATATTGCCGCTCGTATCGTTAATATCCTCTAAGCTTAGCCCCTTAACGGCTTCAAAGTCGTATTCCACGCCGCTTGCTACGATTAGATAATCATACCCAAGCTCGCTCCCGTCGTCTAGGACGAGTAGATTGGCTTCGGGCTTTATTTCCGATACGTTTTTGCGTATCCACTCGGCTCCTTGCGGGATATAATCCGCTTTTTCATAAACGACGTCGCTAGCTTCGTAAATTCCGACGGCGATTAGCGTAAAGCCCGGCTGGTAGTAAAATTTCTCGTCTTTATCCACGAGAATTACCTTGGCGTTAGGCATATCTCTTCTAAGTTTAGCCGCCAACGCGATACCGCTAAGTCCCGCGCCCATTATGACGATTTTAGAATTTATATCGTCGTTTTCGCCGCCCGTTGCCGAGCAACCGCTCATACTCGCGGCTAGTCCCGCGGCCCCCATTAGCTTTAAAGCGTCTCTTCTTTGCAGTCCTTTCATAAATTCTCCTTTTAAACGAGTTTATGAAATGCTACCTAAAAACGGCCGTCCTCTCCGTAACAAAGTTACCTTAAAACGAGAATTTTAAGAAACTAGCCTTATTTCGCCGCGGCTTTGCGTTATTTGCCCGCTTCTCTCAAGCTCTTTTAGCACCCTAGATACCGCTTCTCTAGCGCTTCCTAGATGATTCGCCAGCTCTTCGTGAGTTATTTTTATAAAATTTTCGTTTAGATTTTCGATGCTTTGGGATAAAAAATTCATAATCCGCGCCGAAAGCGGCGAAAACAAAGCCTGCTCCATAACGTTTATCGTTCTGGCAAACCGATCGGCTACGATTTTTAGAGTAAAATTTAAAATGCTCGGATATTTTTCTTTAAGAGGTTTGTAAATCCGCGCCGGAATAACGATAATCTCGCTATCTTGCTCGATTTCGACGCTTACTTTATTTTCTAGCGAATTTATAGAACACGTATCGCACAGCACGCAACTCTCGTCTTTAGTTAGCCTAAATATCGTTATTTCCTTTGCGCTAGACGATACGAACGCCCTTAAAACGCCTTTTAGTATAAGGATAAATCCGAAGCAATCGTTTCCGGAGTAAAATATATCGCCCTTTTTTACGGTTTTTAGATACGCGTTATCAAAGATCGCATTTAGATCCTCGCTTGCTAGATCGAAATTATTCGTAAATCTCTCGCGCAAAATTTCTTTTAACTCTTCGCTTAGCATTTTGCCCTTTCGTGACTTCGTTACAAAAATTTAACCTTATTATAGGTAATATTGCATAAAAATTTAATACGAAAAGAAAAACAATGCACGACGTTAAGAAAAACGACTCGCAAAGCAAAATAAAATCGCTGCCGATTATGCTTTTTGCCGGTACTATGGGGCTTGGAGGGCTTTGCGCGGCTTATAAGAAATTAAGCGAGATATTTGATTTACCGGGTGAGATATTCTGGGCGCTTAGAGCGCTAGACTGCACGGTATTTTGCCTACTTTCGGCGTTTTACATCTTTAAGCTTTTAAAATTTAAAGAAGAGGTAAAGGCCGAATTTTCGCACCCTATAAAGATAAATTTTTTCGGCGGGTTTATTATTTCGCTTTTTCTTTTAGCTCTAGCCTACAAAGACGCGCCGCGACTATACTACTCGCTTTTTTACGCGGCTTTAGGCTTGCAAACGATTTTTACGCTTTACGTAATTTCTTTTTGGATCGACGAAAAATTCGATATCGCGATGCTAAATCCGGCATGGTTTATCCCCGTAGTGGGCAACTTGCTAATCCCGATCATAGCCGAAAAATCTCAAGCGATCTGGTATTATTTTAGTTTGGGGCTATTTTTCTGGATTATTTTATTCGCCGTTATATTTTATAGGTTAGTTTTTTGCGATAAGTTAGCCGACAAATTCGTCCCGACGCTAGTCATTACGCTAGCGCCGCCGGCTATGGCGTTTTTGGGATACGTAAAACTAACCGAGCGATTCGACGCTTTTGCGGCGATACTGCTTAATATAAACGTGTTTTTCGCGGCGCTTATACTTTTTTCGTATAAAAGATTTATTAAACTCAAATTCGCCCTATCGTGGTGGGCTTTTACCTTCCCGACGGCCGCTAGCTCCATAGCGTTTTTAAAAGCTTACGAAATTACGCAAAGCGATTTTTATTTAGTTTTAGGAGTCGGCGCTTTTGCGGCCCTAGTCGCTTCGATTTTGATAGTCGGATTTTTAACGATTAAATCTATAATAAACGGCGAAATTTTTTCGGAAAAATAGCCTTATCATTCAAAAATTTACCTAGTAGTATTCGTAGCTGATTTCCAGCTTTTTATATAGGCCGATTTCCGTTATGTCGCCGTTTTCGTAGTATTTGTCCGCGGGCTTAAATTTGACCGAGGTTTTACGCGTCAAATTTCCCCGCTCGTCCCTGCTTATATCCTTAAACTGCAAGA
>CALCKS010000089.1 GCA_937965895.1 uncultured Campylobacter sp. | reverse complement strand
AACGGCTCGACGCGCTAAAGCTAAAGATAGATTTGGCGCACGGGGCAAACAGAGAGCCGTACAAGTCTTGGATAGAGGACGTGAAAGAAATTAGAGAGATAATAGAAAGGATAAGAAAATGAACGGGACAAAGAGCGCGAAAGGAAGAAGACGCATTTCTTTTGACGATTTGATTACCCAATATTGTATAACAAAAAACAACCTTAAAGTTTTTGAGGAGCAGTCCGAGCTTCTTGCAAAATATGCTTTCGATTTTTTAGATACCTACTATTGGGAGTACGGCAATCACCTTTCCAATACAGCGCACGAGATTTTATGTGAGCATGAAAACGAATTAACCCAAATATCTTTCAGTGATGCGATCGATATACTGGTGGCGCGAGATGATATTTTCACAACCAAATTAGTAAAAGATTGGTACGACAAAAAAACTCAAATACTCATCATTAAACCAAAACGAGGGGCTAAGTACGCACCCAAAAAAATAGCATAAAGGATAAGACGATGAATACGGATGAAATGATCGAAGTAATGCAAGCCTACGCGCGGGGCGAAACAATAGAGGTAAGCGACAAAGGCGCGGGCAATTGGAGCGAGATAAAGCACCCGCTTTGGGATTGGAATAGTTTTGAATATCGCGTAAAGCCAAAAGCCGTTGAAACGCTTTGGTATTGGGAATTCAAGATGTCCGACGGCTGGCACATCAGCCAAACGAGGATGACGAGAGCGCAGGCGCAGGCATTTGTAGGCGAGAGCGTAGAAATCGCCCCGCTTTACGCACTTGGATTTAGGATAAAGGATGAAAAATGAACATAAACGAAATTTTAGCCGAGCGCGGCAAAACACACGGCGATTTTAAAGACCACGCAAAGCTTAGCCAAAATCTAAAAGAGGTGGCTAGAAGCAGTAAGAATTGGGCAAATTTGCAAGATTTTCAAAAAGAAGCCATTGAAATGAGCCTGCATAAGCTAGCAAGGATTTTGAGCGGCAATGCAAAATACATAGATAGCTGGCGGGATATGGCGGCTTATATCGAATTAGCGAGGGGCGAGCTAAGCACGCAAGACGGCGCGCTTGATAGCATAGTATCTTATACCAAAAATAAAAACGGGGCGTGGCAAACGTGCGAGAAAGGGAGCTAAGATGCCAAAAACCAAATGGATAAATTCAACACAAAGTGCCACCTATAACAGTTGGAGAGCTATGAGGGGCAGATGTTTGTTTGGCGGCGATAATAACAAGAACCATAAACTAAAAGGGATAACAATATGTCAGGAGTGGCTAGATAATTTTGACCAGTTTGTTAAAG
>CALCKS010000088.1 GCA_937965895.1 uncultured Campylobacter sp. | reverse complement strand
AACTCGCGACCCCAACCTTGGCAAGGTTGTGCTCTACCCCTGAGCTATTCCCGCATTTTGTTTTAAAAATGAGATTCTAGCTGATTTTTGCTTAAAATTTTATTTTATTTCGTCAAATTTCAAAATTTCGTAAGATAAAAATGATATAATTCCAAAATCTTTTCGACGATTGGGGTTATAGCTCAGCTGGGAGAGCGCTTGAATGGCATTCAAGAGGTCGGCGGTTCGATCCCGCTTAACTCCACCATCTTTGAAATTTCTCCCCAAATTCTGCTTCATCAAAAAACTTTGATTAATTTATATTTTATAGTTAATATCTCAATCCTTGAAAATAGTATTTTAAGCTTGCTTGTGTTAGTATCGGCGAAATTTAGTACGGGAAAAAGATGCAAGATTACTCCGTTTTAGACGTTTTATCCAATAAAAAAGTCCTTTGTTTAGAGGATGAACCTTATATATTAAAAAATATGATCGACTCTCTCGAGCTGTTTTTTGCCGAAGTAAAAGGCGTAAGCGACGGCATTGAGGCGCTAGACGAGGCTATGAGCGGCTCATACGACGCGCTCGTCCTAGATGTCAGCGTCCCGCACATGGACGGTTTAGAGGTAGCCAAAAAGATCCGCTCCGTAAATCGCAAAATCCCTATCGTCATCATCTCAAGCCACACTGAGCAAGAGTATCTGTGGCGCGCGGTCGAGCTAAAGATCACGAGATATCTCTCAAAGCCCTACGATAAAGACACGTTTATAAAAGCGCTAGAAGACGTCGCGATGGAGCTCATCGATCATACGCCGATGTTTAGTATCAACGACGACCTCAAATACGACTTTAGTAAAAAAATCATATACATAAAGGAAGAGGCCTGTCGCCTCTCCAAAAGCGAGAGCAAGCTTTTGGAGTATTTTTTAAACAACAAAAATCAAACGATCACTTACGAGCAGCTGTTTGACTACATGTGGGAATTTGAACAGCCGACCAAAGAAGCCATCAAAACCATCGTAAAAGAACTGCGCCGAAAAATCGGCAAGGACACGATCAGAAATTTATACGGCGTAGGATATCTATGTGAAGTCCAAATTTAAATTTATCATCCTGCTGCTCGTCGTTTTGTACGGCGCCATTACAGTTTTGGTTTTTAACTTTTACCGCGATCTCGCACTAAAAGACGCCAAGCAGGAGGCAGTTTACGTGCTAGATGCGATGAACGGCATACGCGACTACATCTCTACCGTCCAGCGCCCGCTCATAGATGAGTTAAAAGATCACGGCGCTATAGACAAAGACCTTTTTGACCCCAGACTCATGTCCTCATCCTACATCACGCGTCAAATTTACAAAATCCAGCTCGCTAAAAAAAACATAAACTACGACTACAGGCTAACGGCGACGAATCCGCTAAATCCCGAACACGAGGGCACGGAATTTGAAAATGAAATTTTAGAAGGATTTAAGGAGGGTAAATACGAGGTCTACTCTGACGTAATCAAAGACCAAAACGCCTCATACTTTTTCGTAGGCCTTCCTGTCAAAAACTCCCACCCGTCATGCGTCGAGTGCCACAACATAAATAGCGCGCCTAAAAAAATGCTCGAACAATACGGAAATTTAAATAATTTCGAGGGCAAAGTCGGCGACACGATAGCGATGGTGAGCTTTAAAATCCCGGTAAAAAGCATTTTGCTTTATCATAAACAGGAATTTATCGTTAGCGGCGTGGCGATCACGGCGATCTTTGCGGCGTTTTTATTTTTCGTTTATAAAATCCACAAAGGCAACGAAAAAACCAAGATGCAAAACGAGCTTTTGATGATAAATCAAAGCCGCCTAGCCTCGATGGGCGAAATGATCGGCAATATCTCGCACCAGTGGCGTCAGCCTCTAGCGCAGATCAGCTCGACTCTGGTAAATTTGGAGCTTTACTCCGAGCGAGGCAAACTAAGCGAACAGAGGCTAAAAGAGGCCATCGAGGAAGCAAACGAGCAGGTCAAATTTATGTCCAGCACTATCGAGGACTTTAAAAATTTCTTTAATCCAAATATGCCAAAGAGCGAATTTGACGTAAAACAGGCCATAGAACAGGCTTGTAAAATTTTAAACGCGACGCTCAAAAAGCACGTCATCGACGTAAAAGTCGAAATAAAAGAAAATTTTACGCTTTACGGCAACATAAACGAACTTATTCAAATTTTAATTAACATTATAAATAACGCCAAAGAAGCATTTTTAAACGTGCCGCAAGAGCGGGCGCAAGCAAACCGATGGCAAATTTTAATAACCGCCCTTTTGCAAAACGGAGAACGCGCGATAACGCTCGAAAATAACGCCGGTAATATAGATAAAGGCGTGATAAATAAAATTTTCAAGCCGCATTTTACTACAAAAAAATCAGGCAGCGGGCTTGGGCTATATATGAGCAAGGTAATAGCCGAAAAAAATAACGCCCGAATTTACGCGCAAAATATAAATAATGGCGTAGTATTTACTATTAAATTTAAAAATTCATAATTTATTAAATTTCCCCTTTTTTCGCCCCCTTTTTACGATAGCATTATCAGTATGAAATCTTTTTGATTTTAGATCCAAAATTTATAAGGAGGGCGCAATGAGGAATTTAAGTAAAACCTTATTAGGTTTGCTTATGGGCGTTAGCGTCTTCGCATCGCAAGCCTGTTGCGAAGAACACAACATGCAGATGTCTCAACAAGCGCGAGACGTCATAGCAAACCCAAAAGGTACGCTTCAAACCAGAGGCGTAATATCCTTGCAAGACTACATCGTAGAAGAGCAAGAGATGTATGAGTGGCTGTTTAAAAACCACCCGATTTTCACAAAATACGGCGGTAAAACAGTCGGTAAACTAGATGTTCACGACCGTGGACTTGAGTGGCTTGCCGAAGGTCACGGCTTTGACATGTCAAAAGCTAGTAAAAGAGACGGCGGTAAAGGCTACAGCTCTATGATGTATAGGATACCTGCGGGTTCGTCTTTGCAGTTTCCTAACAAATTCGTAGGATCCGAAAAGTGCGGCGAGTGCCACCCTGCGCAGTACGAAGTATGGAGCAGATCGCGCCACGCCACTACTATCCGCTTCCCTGGCGAGCACCCAGAGGTTAACAACAACCTAACCGATCCGGTATTTAGCCCGGATACTGCGTCTATCTTGCCTCAAGGTATTACTCCGGACGTTATTTACGCGACCGTAGGACACCTAAGAACCAAATTCGGCTACGTAGACGCGTGGCTTTTGCGAGGAACTTACCACGTAGAGGGCGGTTTGCTACGAGACGGCACGGGTCAGATCGTAGCGGGCGGTAACCAGTTCCAAAGAACTTGGGCGTTAAATTTAACTCCTGAAACAGTTAAGAAAATCAAAGATTTCGTTCCTGATTTCCCAGAAACTCTAGCTGATTACGGCGATAACGGCGGATACGTCAGAGGTCTAGCCTCGTACGCGGCTAAATACAAAAAGTCAATGTTCTTCCAAGCAAACGGCTCTTACTGCGAAGTTTGCCACCCGTTCAAATTTGACTTTAAAACTAAGAAAGAGTTCTATGCGGCTCTTGGTAATGCCAAAGAGCTTCAAAAGCACACTATCTCTAAAGGCGTAAGCTGTGAGGAGTGTCACGGAGCCGGCGGTCACCTTGACGGAGCTACAAACTTTAGAACATCAAACTGTGAACGCTGTCACCAAAGATTTAACTACAGCCCAGACCTAGCTAGAGCCAATCCTCTAAACCAAGGCAAGCTTGACCTATCTCTAAGCTCTAAATTTAAATCAATGGGACCAGGATGCGGATCTGAGGGTTCACAATCATACTTTACCGCTCACTACGATAAAGGCATGCGCTGCACCACTTGCCACGATCCTCACGATAACACAGGTCCGGTTGTAGGCGATAAGACTATCAAAGGCATAAACTATAACTCAGAGCAAGGCTACCTAAGTGCGCTTTACACTAAACCAAAAATCAGAAAAGATTGTCAAGATTGCCACAAAGAGCAAGCATATATCGCTTCAAGAGCCGATACGCACAAAGACAACACTTGCGCATCTTGCCATATGCCGTTCATGATGAGCTGCGAGAACTTCTACGCTATCCAGTTCCAAGACAATGCGGGATTTGATACTCAAAGAAGATCTCACATCTGGAAGATCGACGTAGATCCTGCTAGAAAATCTCTAGTTGCGGGCGATGCTGCTAAAGGACCAAGAGACGCTAAAGATTGGCACTTCCAAAGAGATAAAAACGGACACAACTTCGTTGACCTAATGTGGGCGTGCGCTAGAACATCTTGGGCGGATAAAGATATGCAAGATACTAAAGGCTGCCACAGCCCTGTACTATCTGAGCTAAAACCTACCCTACACTTCAAGAATCAAAAACAGGTTTACGACGAAGTAATGGGATGGCAAACCCCTGTTAAAAACGACTTCTCTCAAGTCAAAATCGGTATCGAGGGACTTTACGCTATCTTAGAAACTAAGAAACTAAGCCCTAGCGATAAGACAAGAGTTTATGAGCTAATCGAAAAAGCGCAAGACACAGTTGACTTGCTACAAAAAGACGGCTCATGGGGTATGCACGGCTTTAAATATACAAAACAAAGACTCGACGCTTCTAAAGAGTACATCAAAGAAGCCCAAAGAATCATAAACAACAATTTATGATGCAATTACGGACGCCGCGATTTTGCGGCGTCCAAATTTAATAAGGTAAAATTTATGCGTTTTAAATTTAGCAAAAACCCGCTTTTAGCTCTTTGCCTAACGGCCGGCTGCGTTTTGTGCGCAAGTGCGGCGGATAAAGAGGCGATGACGCAAGAGCAAAAAGAATCATACAGTATCGGAATTTCAACCGGAACCTATATCTCCGCACAACTAAAAAAACAAGAAAGCCTAGGCGTTAAATTTGATAGCAAGGCTCTTTTAGACGGCTTTGCCGACGCCTTTAAAAAAGAACAAAAACTAACTGACGAAGAGATCATCTCTCTACTAAACCAAAGAGACGAAAAACTAAATAAGCTAACCCAAGACGCGCTAAAAAAAGCGCTTGAAAAAAATTTAAAAGAGGGCGAAGAATTTATGGCGAAAAACGCCAAAAACAAAAAGGTCAAAACGACTAAATCAGGACTTCAGTACGAAGTCATGGCTGTCGGCGACGGCGATAAGCCAAGACCTGAGAGTGTAGTCGCGCTAAACTACAAAGCCTACCTCATAAACGGTAAAGTTTTTGACGATACGTACTCTAGAAACGAGCCTGCGATCCTTTCTATGGTAAATTTGATAGACGGCCTACAAGAGGGCCTCATGATGATGAACGGTAACTCAAAGTATAAATTCGTTATCCCATCTCACCTAGCTTACGGAGACGAGGGCGCAGACGAGATACCGGGCGGCTCGACGCTGATTTTTGAAGTCGAGTTGGTAAAGGCGCTAAAACCTGGCGAGCTAGCCGGCGCAGCCAAAAAACTAAGCGAAACTCAGCCGCGAAATTTCCATGGCGCGCATAGCCACGGAAGTAGCGTTGGTAGATAAATTTAGGATATTTAATCCATACGGATGGAGAAGAATATGAAAGAGCAAAATACAAGAAGGACGTTTTTTAAATTCCTTGCTTCGGGCGCGGCGGTTGCGGGAGCGACTAGCGTACTAGGCAAGAGTATAAATTTAGACGCCCCTACGGAAAACGGCAAAAAGCCGCACTATGGCATGATATTCGATCAGAACAAATGCGTCGGCTGTACCGACTGCGAGATCGCCTGCAAAAAGGTAAATTTGGTCCCAAAAGGCCAAATGAGGCTTTTTATCCAGGATAAAACCGATCCGCTAAATTTGAAAGAAAAGCGCTACGTCAGGGTTTCCTGCCAGCAGTGCGAGGACGCGCCGTGCGTGACCGTTTGCCCAACCAAAGCCTGTCACAAGGACGAAAAAACCGGCATCACGACAATGAACACCGACGACTGTATCGCCTGTAAATACTGCATCGTAGCCTGTCCTTATGACGTGCGCTTCATAAACCACGAAACAAGAGCCGCAGAGAGCTGCAATTTCTGCTTGGATACGAATTTAAAAGATGGCCACGAGCCGGCCTGCATCGAGGCGTGCAGATACGAGGCGATCGTATTTGGCGATCTAAACGACGAAGAGTCGCACATCAGCCAGCTACTGCGCGTAAAAGACAGCCTGCGCATGCATCCTGAGTGCGGCACGAAGCCGAGCCTGCGCTATATTCCTGCGGTTAAATTGGGGGTGTGATATGAACGGAGCTATAAATTTCACTGCGACCTTCTCGCACGGCGTAGAGTGGGGCTGGCCGATCGCGGTTTATCTTTTGCTAGCGGGTATGAGCGGCGGCGCTTTAGTAGTCGCGATCCTTATTAAATTTTACAAAAAACAGACCGAGAGCACGCCGCTATTTAAAGCCGCGTCGCTGCTATCTTTCGTAGCGATCTTACTCGGTATGGTCTGCCTGGTAGCCGATTTGGAGCGGCCGCTTCTTTTCTGGAAAATTTTGATCAATTACAACTTCACCTCGGTTATGTCCGTGGGCGTGGCGGCGCTTTGCGTCTATATCCCGCTTACCTTCGTAGCCTGCCTTTACGCGTTTGAAGAGTGCCTTAGAGAGTTTTTGACGCGCAATCTTAGCTTTCTAAAAGGGCTTTTCGAGCTTGCGATGAAAATTTTAAACGCGCTTCGTCCGCTGCTTCTTGCGCTTACGCTAGTTTTTGCGGTTGCGATCTGCGCTTATACCGGCTTTTTGATCTCGGTTTTAGTTAGATTTCCTATCCTTAATACCGCTGTTTTACCTGCGCTTTTCGTTGCGTCTGGCTTATCTGCCGGCATCGCGGGCTCAAGCCTGATAGCCGCGCTTTTCTTTAAAGCAGACCCGCACGGCGGCGATCTAAAAACCTTGCACGCCGCCGAGTGGCCGGTTTTGGCGATGGAAATTTTACTAATCGGCATGATTTTCGTTTCGCTAATCACCGGAAGCGACGTGCAAAAAGCCGCGAGTGTCGCATTTAGCGAGGGCGTTTACGCTCAGCTATTTTGGCTCGGCGTCGTGGGCGTAGGATTTTGCGTACCGCTAGTTTTAAATTTCGCACTGGGCAAAAAGATCGCTCATACTGCGTTTGCATTCTACGTTAGCGCGCTTGCTAGCGTGGTCGGAGTATTACTTCTTAGAATGTTTATACTATACGCAGGTCAAACTTACGATATAATAATGTAAAAAACTCGGAGAGGCAATTTTGGGCGTAAATTTATTTAGATTTTTAACTTCTTACAAATTTGCGCTCTGCCTTCTCTTTATCCTAGCCGCAGGTGCCGGCGTCGCAACCTTTTTAGAGAGCATTTATGACACTCAAACGGCTAAAATTTTAGTCTACGAGGCGCGCTGGTACGAGTGCGTCATGAGCGCACTCGCGCTTTGCTTGCTCGGCATAATCATAAAAACAAAAATGTGGCGCCGATTTGGCTCCTTCGTACTTCACGTTGCATTTATAGTTATCTTTATCGGTGCGGCTTTGACGCGCTATCTGGGCGCTGAGGGCGTGCTGCACGTAAGAGCTGGCGAGAGCGGAAACGAGATGGTGAGCGTAAAGCCGTATCTGCAGATCCGCGCCAAAGACGCATTTTTCGAGTATCCGCTAAATTTAACCCAAATCGGCGATAATAATTTTAGCTTCACGCAAAGTATAAATTCCAAAAATTTCACCGTCAAATTTGACTCCTATAAACCTGCACCCAAAGGCGAGCGCGGTACTCTCGTAGTAAAAGCGGGCTTTGAAGGGCAGCGCGAACAAACAGCCAAAATCCACGGCGGCGTAGGCTGGCTGGGCGAGCCTAGTATACTAAATTTTGACGGCGAGGAGATAATGCTAACCTGGGGCTCGAAGCTAGTTAGCTTGCCATTTTCGATAAAGCTTATTAAATTTGAGCTTGAACGCTACCCAGGCTCGCAAAGCCCGTCCTCATACTCTAGCGACGTAGAGGCGCTTTCAGACGCGGGAGAAATTTTAGCAAAGTATAAAATTTACATGAATCATCCGCTAAATTTGCAAGGTTTTAAGCTATTTCAGTCCTCCTATGACGCGGACGAGCAAGGCACGGTGCTAGAGGTCAACCGCGATCCGGGCAAAATTCCGACCTACATCGGATATTTCTTGCTTTGCGTCGGAGTCATCGGCAACTTTTTTACTAAAAACAGCCGATTTTTAAAGCTCATAAATTTCATCAAAAACAGCCGATTTTCTCTCGTTGCGGCATTTATAGCACTTGGTTTTTTAAATTTTAACGCAAACGCGGCCGAGCAAAACGAGAGCGAGATTTTAAAAACTTTCGCCGCAAACACCGCCGCTCACGCTAACGGCGAATTTGCAAAGCTTCTCGTGCAAGACTACGCGGGCAGGATAAAGCCCCTCAGCACCGAAGCGGGCGAAATCGTAAATAAAATCTCGGGCACGGACTCGCTTTACGGCTTAAGCGCCGAACAAATCGTGCTAGGGATGAATCTAAACCCCGCGCTGTGGCAAGATATCAAAATCGTCAAAATAAAAAACGGCGAAATCAAAAAAATGCTAAATTTAAGCGGAGATTACGCGAGTTTTAGGGATGCGTTTGACGCAAACGGCGAGTATAAACTAGCCGCGCAGGTCGAAGCCGCGAACGAAAAACCGCTCTCCAAACGAGGCACTCTAGATAACGACCTCATCAAATTTGACGAGCGGCTAAACATCGCATATCTCACGTTTAAGGGCACGTTTTTTAAATTTATCCCGGCAGCAAACGACCCGCAACACGCGTGGCTCTCGCCAAACGACGCCTTTGGCGACGAGCGAGTCGCTCTAGAAACAAAAAGCATGCTAAACGACTATATAACTGGCCTACAAGAAGGTATCGCGGATAATAACTGGGGCAAGGCCAACTCTGCGCTAGCCGCGCTAAGAAACTATCAGCGCACGGCTTCGGTCGAAATTTTACCTAGCGTTAGCAGAGTCGATGCCGAGGTATTTTACAACCGCGCTTCGGTGTTTAAAAAGCTGGTTTATTTCTACTGGATTTTGGGCTTTGCTGCGCTTTTACTAGGGCTTGCTTCGGTGTTTTTATCGAGGCGAATTTTACCGCTTGAGCGAGCGATTTTAGCGGCGTTTGCGCTTGGATTTGCCGTGCATACGGCGGCCTTAGCTCTGCGCTGGTACGTCTCAGGGCACGCGCCTTGGAGCGATAGTTACGAATCAATGATCTATATCGGCTGGTCTGGAGCGCTAGCTGGGATGATATTTTTTAGACGTTCGTTGCTTGCGCTTGCGGCGGCCGCGCTACTAGCTGGCATCGTGATGCTGGTGGCGCATATGAGCTTCGTAAATCCGCAGATAACGAATTTAGTCCCGGTGCTAAAGTCTTATTGGCTCAGTATCCACGTATCGGTTATCACTGCTAGCTATGGATTTTTAGGCCTTGGCTGCGTGCTGGGTCTTATCGCGCTAGGGCTTATGGCGTTTAAAAACAAAGCAAACGAGGCGAGACTAAACGAGCAGATCAGATATATCGCGGCCATAAATGAAGCAAGCCTCATCATCGGTCTTTGCTTGCTAACGCTTGGAAATTTCTTCGGCGGAATCTGGGCGAACGAGAGCTGGGGGCGCTACTGGGGTTGGGATAGCAAAGAAACATGGTCGTACGTCTCGATCCTGGTTTACGCGATCGCGCTACATCTGCGCTTTATACCGAAGCTAAATTCGCTCTACGTATTTTTGATCGCATCGGTGTTTTCTTACGCCTCGATCGCGATGACTTATTTTGGCGTAAATTTTTACCTAACGGGCATGCACTCTTACGCCAGCGGAGATTTGCCACCGGTGCACATTAGCGTCTATATCGCGCTTGGCTGCATGCTTTTGATAACCGCGCTAGCCTTTAGAGGGCGCGACGTAAAAACGATTTAAAAGGAGAAAAAATGTATAAAAAACTACTAGCGGCGGCGGTTTTATGCGCCAGCGCAAACGCGGGCTTTATCCAAGAGGGCATGCAAGCCCAGCAAAGCGGCGATCATAAAAAGCTGATAGAAATCTACGAAAAAGCCTGCCGCGAGGAAAACAAGGCTTCGGGCTGCTACAACCTTGCCGTGGTGTATTTTGAAGGCACGGGCGGAGTGGAGAAAAATTACGAAAAGGCGATAAATTTATACCAAAAAGCTTGTAACGCCAAATTTGCGCTTGCTTGCAATAACCTAGGCTACATCTACGAAAGCGGCAACGGCGCGACTCAGGACTTCGCTAAAGCCGCCGCATACTACGAAAAAGCCTGCCAAGACGACGAAGGCTGCACCGCGCTAGGACTTCTTTACGCAAACGGAGCGGGCGTCAAAACCGATATCAAAAAAGCCATCTCGCTCTACATCAAAGCCTGCAACTACGGCGATATGATGGGATGCAATAACCTAGGCTACCTGCACCTTGAAGGCATGGGCGTAGAAAAAGACTACGCTAAAGCAAAATCATTTTATGAAAAGGCCTGCGCGGGTGGCGTGGGTATCGGCTGCGATAACCTCGGCTTTTTATATGCATTCGGTCAAGGCACGGAGCAAGACTACGCCAAGGCTAAAGAATTTTACGAAAAATCCTGTAACCTAAACTACGACAAAGGCTGCAACAACCTAGCCATAATGTACGCCGAGGGCAAAGGCGTGGCGGCCGACACTGCTAAGGCTAAAGAGCTCTTTGACAAAAGCTGCGCAAAGGGTCTAAAAGTCGCATGCGAGAATGCGGAGTTTTTAAAAGCGGAAACAAATAAAACTAAATAATTTAAGGAGATAATATGATTTTACGTTCTATTTTGAGTTCGGCGCTACTAGCGGCACTACTTTTCGGCGCCGAAGCAAACGAGCAAGCCGGCAAGATGAAGCCGATGTTTCAAAGCGTGGATCCAAGCAAAGCTACGCTAGTAGGAAGCGGCGAGGATAAAGAGTACTGCGCCGTTTGCGGAATGAATTTGGTTAAATTTTATAAAACAAACCACGTTTATAACGGCAAACAAGTAGCCTCACTGCACTGCCTATACGAACTAACGGAAGGAAAAATCCCAAGCGACGCACAGGTCGTCGATACGAAAAATCTAAATTTGATCGATGCAAATAAAGCCTTTTACGTCGTCGGTAGCAAAATAGGGGGCACGATGACTAGAAATAGCAAATACGCCTTTTCAACCGAGACCGACGCGAAAGAGTTCCAGGCTGAAAACGGCGGCGAGATAATGAATTTCGCTAAGGCTTACGAGATCGCCGGGCAGGACTTTGAGGGCGATAACAAGATGATCAAAGCCAAACGCGAAGGCGGCGTTTACGCGCACGGCAAGGAATTTTACGAAGCAAACTGCGAGAAAGTCGACCCAAAAAGCTTTAAAGCCATCTCCGAGCTAAAAGCCCACCTCAAAAAAACATGCGACGCAAAGGGTGCTAGCAAGGCTCCTGAATACGACAAACACCTGCAAGCGGCAGCTCTATATCTATGGGACGCTCCGGCAAATTTAGGCACTAGCGATCAAACCTCAAAATCTAAACAAAAAGCGCAAAAAGCCGAGAGAATCGTCGTGCCAAAAGGTGCGCGTTGCCCTGTTTGCGGTATGCTAATCGGCAAAAACCCGCAGTGGGCGACGATGATGAAAACAAGCAAAGAGGAGCTTTACTTTGACGGCGTCAAGGACATGATGAAGTATTATTTCGAAAAAGGCAAAAAGGACGATCAAATTTACGTTAGCGACTACTACAAGCTAAACAAAATCGACGCCAGAACCGCCTACTACGTAACCGGTTCAAATGTACTCGGACCTATGGGTAACGAGCTCATACCGTTTGCAAACGAAGAGGACGCTAAAACATTCGCCAAAGATCACGGCGGCAAACAGATCGTCAAATTTGACGAGATAACTACGCTTTTGGTTGAGAGGTTGATGTGAGACTCATCTGCGTTTTAGCGGGCTTTTTTGCGATCCTTTACGTTTGTATCGGGGCGCATTATCTAGGCTTTGATAGAGCGGGCAAGGAGGCTCAGCTAAATTTGATCCAAAAATCCGTCAAAGACGCGCAAATTTCGACGAATTTTATTTCAAAAGAGTACGGGAAGTTTGTCTATGCCGAGTAAAAATTTTATCGATTACGCAGTTACGCTGCTCTATAAAGACCGTGCCGATCACGCTTTTAGCTTTTTTATCTTCGCTTTTATCGTGTTTATCTTAAGCGCGGTTCTTTTCGTCTCAAGCTCTATCCAAAGCGACCTTACAAATTTGACCCGCTCAAAACCGGAAGTCGTCGTCGAGGCTCTGCGCGCAGGCAAACGCGACCTGATACACGACGGCTACATCTACGACGTCTCAAAGATCCCAGGCGTTGCTAGCGTCGAGGGAGCGGTAGAGGGAGAGTATTATTTCGCGCAAAAAAGAGTCTGGTTTCACATCGTAGGCGATGAAAATTTGGACGAAAACGAGATGATCGTTGGCGAAGGCGTGAAAAAAGAGATGGCGGAGCTTTATTACGAGGACGTTTTTAACTTTTTAACCGAAGAAAAAATGATCCCGATAAAGATCAACAAAACCGCGCCGCATGAAACGGGTATCGTTTCAAACGACGTTATCTACATGAATCCCGCCACCGCGCGCGAAGTACTAAGTCTAAAAGAGGGCGAATACACAAGACTCTACGTCGAAGTGCCAAACGTAAACGAGATCAGCGAAGTGGCCCTAAAGATCCAAAACGTCTATCCAAACACCGAGGTTACGAGCATCGAGGACGGAGTAGCCAAAATAAGGCACCTTTACTACTACAAAGGCGGCATTTTCATGGTGCTTTACGTCGTGGCGATGGTTTCGTTTTTCATCCTGCTGAAAAATCAAATTTCGCTCGCTTACGGCGAGAAGAAAAAGGAGATCGCGATATTGCGCAGTATCGGCTTTAGCGTAAGAAATATCATCGCGCTTAAATTTATCCAAAACATCGTCGTTTCTTTTAGCGCCTATTTGCTAGGCGTCGCGGGAGCGTATCTCTACGTGTTTTTATTCGGCGCGCCGTTTTTACGCGATATATTTTTAGGCAGCGAGGTGGCGAATTTTACAGATTTTACGCCGATCATCGACTTTAACATGCTGTTTTTGATCTTTGTTTTTAGCGTGATTCCGTTTTTGGCATTCGTCATCATCCCGTCGTGGCGCATCGCCGTTAGCGACATGAGCGAGGCAGTAAAATGAACGCGATAGAAGTAAAAAATCTCTGTAAAATTTACAATCAAAACAAACCAAACGAATTTCACGCGCTGAAAAATATAAATTTGACGGTAAAAAGCGGCGATCTAGTCATCCTAAAAGGCGTTAGCGGTAGCGGCAAAAGTACGCTACTAGGCATTCTAGGCGCGCTTAGCAAACCAAGCAGCGGCGAAGCGCTAATCAACGGTCGCAACGTCTCAAAACTACCAGACATCATGAGTTCAAATTTTAGACATAGCGAGGTCGGGTTTATATTTCAGTCCTTTAACCTGATCGAGGGCCTTAGCGTTTATCAAAACGTGCTAGCGCCGCTAAGCCTAACAAGACTTAAAAAAGCCGAGCTAAATTCGCAAATCGATCGCGCGCTAAATCTCGCCAACATCGCGCACAAAAAAGATCAAATCATCTCAAAGCTAAGCGGCGGCGAGAAGCAGCGATGTGCGATAGCAAGGGCTCTAGCGATGGATCCTAGCGTCATACTGGCCGACGAACCGACGGCAAATTTGGACAAGCAAAACTCGCTTATCTTCATCGAAATGCTGAAAAAATTTAAGGAGCTAAAAAAGACCGTCGTAGTCGCCACGCACGACATTTTGTTTGACGATCTGGACTTCGTGGACGGCTACGTAAGGATGCAGGACGGAGAGATGCTGTGAGCGTATTTTTATCGGACGTTGTCATCGCGTTTTTACTGATCGAGCTTATTATCATCGTATTGATGGGCATTTCGCAGTATTTCGTCGTACGCATTATGCGGCTGTGGGACTTTAACTCGACGTCAAATTTACAATACGACCTCGAAAAACGCAACTACCTCGTAAATACGATTTTGTTTTTCGCCGTAGTTTGCAAGATCGTTTTGTTCGTATTTTTCGCGCTATCTCTAAACGAGCTAGCAGACGTGGTGCCCGGCGCCATGTGCTCGGCGGGCGTCATCGGATCAAACGAATTTGGCGGCATTTTGCTACTGCTAAAACTGCTGCTTATCTTTGGCTTTGGACTGTGGCTCATCATAAATTCGCTTGATTTAAAGGCGACGAATTTTCCGTATTTAAAGCGAAAATACATCATCTTCACCGCGCTTTTTATCGGCGTTTTAATCGAATTTGCCGCTGAGATTTTGTTTTTTAGCAACGTACCGCTAAAAGTACCCGTATTTTGTTGCTCTGTCGTATTTCAGGCGCCAAAACTACCGTTTGGCTATACGAAGTTAAATTTAGTCGTCTTTTACTACGCCGTTTTTGCGGTCATTTTGACGCTAAATTTACTCAAACAGACGATGGCGAGCTTTGTTTGCAATCTACTTTTTTTGTTTATCGCATACTACGCGATTACTTATTTTTTCGGACTTTACGTCTACGAACAGCCAAATCACAAATGCCCGTACTGCATGCTAAAGGGCGAGTATTTTTACGTCGGCTACTTTATCTGGGGCTCGCTGTTTTTGGGTATATTCTACGGTATATCGGCGTTTTTGGTCGAGCTAATCGTGAAAAAACCTTACGAACATTTGCTCAAAATTTCCTCTTTTTGGCTCGTCGTAAATGCTCTTGTTTGTAGCTTTTTCGTCGCTAAATACTACCTTTTGCGAGGAGTTTTATTATGATAAAGCAAATTTTCGCCGCCGTGCTACTTATCGGCGTGGTGGCGCTGCTCGCATTTTCAGTGGATACTAGCGAGGGCAAAATCGTCGTTCGCCACGGCAATATAGAAAAAAAGCCGCTAGAAATCGAGCTTGGCAAATATCTTTGCTTTGAGAGCAAGGTGCTCATTAGCGACCTAAACAATACGGCTCAGGCGGTGATGCCAAACGGCGATACGTACTTTTTCTACGACATCTCAAACTCGTTTACGTGGCTCATGCGGCAAAAGAACAAAGACGACGTCGTGCTGTGGGTGTATTCGCAAGACACAAGCCGCTACATCCTAGCTAAAAACGCCTGGTACTCGCGCGTAGACATCACTCCGATGGGATACGGCATCGGAGCGTACGAATACCACGTTTACGGCATCAACGACAACTATTTCGAGGATGTCATGCTCTACGCCGCACGCGGAGAAACGCTGATAAATCCGCTCATTTTTATCTTGCTTTCGGAGAATAAAATTTAGCTTTTAAAGCCTGTTTGTTTTTATTCTCCTAAATTATCTCTACAAAGTAAGATAGTTAAATTTGACGGATTTAATTTTAAATTTGCCTATATTTTACGGCTAAAATTTAGTAAAAAACTTAATAAGTCTCCTCATAGTTTGTAAATTTGACGTCCAAACAGGCGTTAAACGTTGGTAAATTTACTGCTACGGGAGATGACTTATTAACGGTAAATGTTGCAATTTGATCTTTGTCGGTTAAATTTGCACGTATTCCAAAAATTTGATCAATTTTTCCGCCGGTTTGAAAATTTGATGAATTATTGGCTAACGTTAATTTTTAACTATGAATTTTACATAATTAATCGCTAACGTTTTATAAAAGGTTAGTACCTAACGTTATTTACCTTTAGAAAATCTCTCAGCGCTTCATATTCGCTATTTTCAAAATATCGCCATTTGCCGGGCTTTAGCATACCAAGATCTACGCGCCCGAAACTAACGCGCTTTAGATCCATCACCTCAAGGTCAAAATATCCGAAAAACCTGCGTAGTTCGCGGTTTTGCCCCTCGTTTATCACGACTTTTAGTTTCGTAAAACCGCCGCTCGAGCCAAAAATTTTATAGTCCAAAAACGGCCTAAATTCCATAGATTTTATCGCAGTTTTAGCATGCGCGCCCTTAGTAGCGTCCGCAGCGAAAAAGCCCTCGTTCATCGCCGTTATAACCTCAGGCGTTATCTCGCCCTTTACTTTTAGATAGTATTCGCGCTCTACGTCGCTATTCATCAGCGCAGTTGCGATAGCAGGAGCGTCCGTTAGCAAAAGTAGTCCCTCGCTAGCGTAGTCAAGTCGCCCGATACTAACAAATTTAGCAAACTGTCGGTCCAAACTATCATAGATCGTTTTGCGTCCGCGGTCGTCTTTTTTACTAACGAGTTCGCCTTTTTGTTTGTGGTAAACGATCACCGTAAATTCTTTTTTTAGCCTCACAATGCGGCCGTTTATCTTTACTTTATCCTCATCGCTAACGCTAGTGGCTAGCTCGCTAACGACGCGGCCGTTTACGCTAACTTTGCCCTGTTTTATGAGCTCATCAGCCTCTCTACGCGAATAACTCGTGTTATGCGATATAAATTTATTTAGTCTGCTTTTTTGCATTTTATAGTCCTAAATTTGCAAGGTCGTGTATGTGTAAAACACCGACCGGAACGCCGTTTTCTACGACGGCTAGTAGCTGGATCTTGTAACGCTCGATGAGCGCTAACGCATCTATCGCTAACATCTCTTTATCATTTAGCTCTTTTGGTTTTAGCGTCGCGTATTTGATCGCAGCGTCGTTTAGATCAAAATCCTCTCTCATCAGCGCGCGCCTAAGGTCTCCGTCGCTTAAAATAGCGTCCAAAACGCCGTCTTTATCGACGATGAGGACGGTGCCGAGTTTGCCGTGCGTCATCGTATCGATCGCCTGCTTTAGGCTCGCATTCCAGCGGACTATCGGCAAATTTTCGCTTCTCATCACGTCTTTTACTTTTAAAAATAATCTCTTGCCAAGACTTCCACCTGGATGAAAATTTGCAAAATCCTCTTTTTTAAAGCCTCGCTTTTCCATCAGGCAAACCGCTAACGCATCACCTAGGGCTAACGTTAGCGTCGTCGAGCTAGTCGGTGCGGCGTCTAGCGGGCAGGCCTCCTTGCTAACGTCAAGCTTCACAAAGGCGTCGCTAAATTTACCCAGCGTGCTAAATTTATCCCTCGCCATCGCAACTATCGGCACGCCGAAACGCTGCACGTGAGGTAGGATTTTAGTTAGCTCCTCGCTCTCGCCGCTAAAGCTGATGGCTAGTAGCGTATCGTCCTTGCCGATCATACCTAGATCGCCGTGCATCGCCTCGGTCGGATGCATAAAAAAGCTAGGCGTACCAGTGCTAGCAAGCGTCGCGGCGATCTTTGCGCCGACGTGTCCGCTCTTGCCTACGCCAGTAACCACGACTTTGCCTTTGGTTTTGTATAAAACCTCAACCGCTTTTTCAAATTCGCCGTCTAAAATCTCGGCATTTCTCGTTAGCTCGTTAGCTTCCGTTTTTAGCACGTTAGCGGCTATTTTGATTGTATCGCTCATTTTGCACCCTTACATCAGGTATATGATCGGCACTATGGTCGGATACTTTTTGACTTTTCTAAATATATGTTTGCGGATGACTTGGCGCACCTGGCCTTCGAGTATCCTGCCGTCTTTTAAAAGCTCCTCTTTGACGTTGCTTAGATACTGCTCCAGCACGCCCTCCATCTCTTTTCTAAACTCGCCGTCTTGCTTGTCACCCACGAGTCCGTAGCTGATGACGCGAGGTTTATTTATGAGCTTAGCGCCGTGGCGGGAAATTTGCGCGATGATCATCACGACGCCCGCTTCGGCCAAATTTTGCCTATCGATCACGACGTCGTCTGAAATTTGCTTGTTGATTTGGTTGTCGATAAAGACCTTGCCAGTTTTTACCGTCTTGGCGCGCTTCATGTATTTTTGGCAAATTTCTATCTGATCGCCGTCACTCATCAGATAGATGTTTCGCTCATCCACGCCACATGCCACGGCCGTTTCTTTATGCTTTGCGATGTGGTTGTACTCGCCGTGAACCGGGAGGAAAAATTTAGGCTTTATCAGGCGCAGCATCAGCTTTTGTTCCTCTTGTGCGGCGTGACCGCTCACGTGTATCTCGCTAAAGTCCTGATACGCGACGCTAGCGCCTGATTTGATGAGGAAATTTAGCACCGTCGAGACGCTACTTTCGTTGCCTGGGATCGCCTTTGAGCTGATGATGATCTGATCGGTCGGCTTTATTTTGATGTATTTGTGCTCATCCGTAGCCATGCGGTACAGCGCACTCATCGTCTCGCCCTGAGAGCCGGTGGTGACGATCAGCACTTCGTTATCTTTAAATTTGCCGACTTCGTTAGCGTCGATAAAAATTTTCTTATCGAGCTTAATATAGCCAAGCTCCATCGCAGTGTAGAGGTTGCGCTCCATACTGCGGCCGATGACGCAGACCTTGCGGTTGTATTTTAGTCCCCAGTCGATCGCCTGATAGACGCGGTGGATGTTGGAGCTAAACGTGCTCATTATCACGCGGCCTTTGGCTTTGGAAAATATCGCGTCAAAAGTCTTACCCACGCTGCTTTCGCTTTTAGTAAAGCCCTCTCGGTAGCTGTTCGTGCTATCGCTCATGAGGCACAGTACGCCGCGCTCGCCGTAGTAGGCTAGGCGCCCCAAATCGGTAGGGTAGCCGTCGATCGGCGTGTGGTCGATCTTAAAGTCGCCCGTGTGGATGATAGTGCCCGCCTTTGTCGTGATGGCAAGCGCGCTGGCATCGATGATAGAGTGTGTGATATGTATCCACTCGACCTCGAAATCTCCTATCAGATACGGCTTGCGCTTCTCAACCGAGCGGAAAAGCAAACGCTCCTGTTTTAGTCCGTGCTCTTCAAATTTATTATTTATCATACCAAGCGGCAGCGGCGTGGCGTAAATAGGAAATTTAAACTCTTTGTAAAAGTAGGGCACTGCACCGATGTGATCCTCGTGGGCGTGCGTGATAACGACGCCTTTTATCTTGTCTTTTATCTTACGCACATAGTCAAAATCGGGGATCAGGATATCCACGCCGTGCATACTCTCGCTAGGAAAACTCATGCCGATATCTACGATGATCGCGCTAGTATCGGTCTCAAATATCGTCATATTTCCGCCGATCTCGCCTAGTCCGCCAAGAGGCGTGATACGGATCCTGTGATCGGTCGAGTTTAAGTATTTCATAGGCTCCAGGCGCAGTTCGTGGACGACTTTGTTTGCCTCCATAGACGCGGCGATATCTTGCTGCCACTGCTCGTTTCCGTTTAGCTTGGCGGGTAAATTTTTCTTTGGCTTTCGCTGTTTTTTCGGTTTGGCTTCGTTCGTTTGATTTTCGGTGTTAGCAGCTTGTTTGTTAGCGTTTTTGTTTTCGCTTTGCGCGCTATTTTGGGAGTTTTGTTTGCCATTTTTACTACGATTTCTTTTGCCGTTTTGTTTGTTAGTATTAGCTTGCTCGCCGTTTTGGGCATGCTGTTCGCCGCCGTCAAAAGGCTCTAAAAAGAAATTATCTATCACACTTTGGCTAGCTTTTTGCTCGCCGTTTTGCGTGTTTTGGTCTAAATTTTCTTGCTTATTTTTATTTCTCGGGCGAAATCTGCGCTTTTTATTGCTCTTACCCTGAGAAACTACCGCTTTTTCTTCGTTTTTGTCGTTCATTATCTTCCTTTAAATTTTTAAATACTTCTAGATAAAGATCGACATTTAGCTCATGCGGACGGATGTTTGCGCTCAAATTTAGCATGCTGAAAATTCGCTCGACTTCGGGCTTTTCGTAGCTTGAGCTCAAATTTTTCATCAGCGTTTTTCTAGGCGCGCTAAAGGCGATTTTGAGGTAAGTTTTAAATTTTTCGTATTCAAATTTACTCTCAAATATACCCGTTTCGCCTATTAAATTTTTACTTTTTTGCAGTTTTATAACCGAGGAAGTTACCTTCGGCGGCGGGTTAAAGCAGTTCGCATCCACGTCAAAAAGCAGCTCGCAGCCGCCTTGAAGCGAGGCTAAAATCGCCAAAGAGCTAAAATCTCTATCGCCGCTTTTTGCGCTAAATTTGAGCGCGACTTCCTTTTGTATCATCACGACCAGGCCGCGACATTTCTCGTCTTCGATCGCATTTAGGATCATCTTAGTAGCGACGTAGTAGGGCAGGTTTGCCGCTAAAAAATACGGCTCATCGCTTAGGCCGTCTTCGCTCCATTGATCCAGCGCGTCTTTGCAAAAAAGTTTCAATCGTCCGTTTTGAATTTCGTTTGCGAATTTTTTCTGTAGCAACGCAAAAAGCTCGCTATCTATCTCATAGCTAGTTACGCCGCAAATCCGCAAAATTCTAAATGTCAAATCACCTAAGCCAGGCCCAATTTCAACGATATTTCGCGTATCTTTGGGAATCGCTTGGATGATTTTGTTTAGCGTCGCTTCGTCGTGTAAAAAATTTTGCCCGAAGCATTTTTTTGCTTTAATATTTTCCATTTTAACTCCGCAGAGTAATGAAGCCACTCTTTACGGGCGGGAGCAAGCTCCCTGCACCCACCTAAAGCACACCGATGTTTGCGGCATCGGTGTAAATTTACCTTAAATTTTCGCCGATTTTACCCAAAAATATCTTATGTAATGATTAGATAAGTCAAATTTAGCTAAAATAAAGCCAAATTTTAGCTAAAGAAGAGCGATGAATCATTTTGCAAAACGCATAATCCCATGCCTAGACGTCAAAGACGGACGCGTGGTAAAGGGCGTAAATTTCGTAGGTCTCGTGGACGCGGGCGATCCGGTCGAGATAGCTAAACGCTACAACGAGGAGGGTGCGGACGAGCTGTGTTTCCTCGATATCACGGCGTCGCACCTTGAGCGCGATACGATCGTGGACGTCGTGGAGCGGGTAGCGCGCGAGCTTTTTATCCCGCTAACAGTAGGCGGCGGTATCCGTACGATCGACGATATCTCACGCCTGCTAAACGTGGGCTGCGATAAAATCAGCCTCAACTCAGCTGCAATAAAAAATCCAAATTTGATAGACGAAGCGGCAAATAAATTCGGCTCACAGTGCGTCGTCGTCGCGATCGACGCAAAGAAAACAGGCGATAGTTACAGCGTTTTTATAAACGGCGGCAGACTAGATACGGGCAAGGATGCGCTTGCCTGGGCAAAAGAGGCGCAGGAGCGCGGCGCAGGCGAAATTTTACTCACGTCGATGGACTGTGACGGCGTCAAAAACGGCTTTGAGCTAAATTTAACGCAGATTTTTAGCGCGCTTGATATCCCGGTGATCGCAAGCGGCGGCGCGGGCAAAATGGAGCACTTTAAGGACGCATTTTTAGCGGGTGCGGACGCGTGCTTGGCAGCCTCCATTTTTCATTTTAGAGAGATTGAGATAAGGGCGCTTAAAACGTATTTGCGGGAGCAAGGCATCGAGGTCAGACTGTGAAATTTGAGCTCAAATTTAGCACACAAAAGGGCAGGACGTGATTATTTCAGCCGGACGAAACGAGATATTTCCATTCGCGCTACCGATGGGCGTAGGGCTAGTGGATATGAGTATAAATTTGACGGCGCTTTTGCAAAAGCGAGCTATGGTTGATGGTTGCGGTAGATACGAGCAAAATTTGACGGCCAAGCAGCAACTTGGCGAGAGGCTAAATTTGATAGATTCGCCGGTTTTAAAAAGTGCGAAATCCGCACAAAATCCGGATAAAATTTTAAATGCGCTGCCGAGTAAAATCATTTTTATAGGCTCGGCAGGACTTTACAAGGAAGGTGAAATTTTTGAAATTTACGAGAGCTCAGCCGCGGCAAATATCGAAATTTCAAGCCTAGAAAACAAGAGCTATTCGCCGATAGAGGGTGAAATCGCCTCTGTTGTTCCACGTGGAACATGTAAGGTAAATTCTTCAAATTTTATCACGACCGATCCAAATTTAGCTCACGAGCTTTTTTCGCGCGGATATTTTTTAGAAAACATGGAATTTTTCGCCGTCCTAAAAGTCGCGCAAAAATTTCAAATCCCCGCTTACGGCATATTCGTTGCGACGAATTTTTGCGATAAAAACGCACATGCGGACTTTATCAAAAATCATGAGCAAGCAAAAAAAGAGCTCGAAAAATACTTAAAACAAAAGGAAATCATTTGAAAAATTTGCTTGACTTTACATTAGACGAGCTAAAAGAGCAGCTCTCGCCGCCGTTTCGCGCTAAGCAAATTTTCGAGTGGCTATATAAGAAAAACGCAACTAGTTTTGATGAAATGCTAAATTTGCCGAAGGATTTGCGTGCAAATTTGGCGCAGGAGTTTTACCTTGATCCGCTAAAATGCGTCAAATTCGAGCAGAGCGCCGACGGCTCTATAAAGTATCTTTTCGAGCTCAAAGACGGGCTGCGGATCGAAAGTGTGCTACTGCCGATGAAAGAAGAGATCAGCGATGAAAACGGCGAGGTGGCGCGTCACGCTCGTTATACGATCTGCGTTAGTTCACAGGTAGGCTGCCGCATGGGCTGTTCGTTTTGCCTAACAGGCAAGAGCGGACTAACGAGAAACCTAACGCCGGGCGAGATCGTAGGGCAAATTTTGTGGATAAAAAGAGAAAATAAAATCCCCTACGAACGCCGCGTAAACGTCGTATATATGGGCATGGGCGAACCGCTAGATAACCTAGAAAACGTTAGTAAAGCTATAAAAATTTTAAAAGAAAATGACGGCTTAGCTATCGCGCCGCGTCGCCAGACCGTTAGCACGAGCGGATTAGGTAGCCAGATAAAAAAGCTGGGCGAGATGGATCTGGGCGTGCTGTTAGCGATATCTTTGCACGCCGTTACTAACGAGCTCCGCAGTAAACTGATGCCGATAAATAACGCCTACAAAATCGAGTCCGTTATGGAGGCAGTGAGGGACTTTCCGATCGATATGCGTAAGCGAGTGATGTTTGAGTACCTCGTCATAAAAGACATGAACGACGGCATAAAAGATGCCAAAAAGCTCGTTTCACTACTGCACGGCATCAAGGCGAAGGTGAATTTGATCTACTTTAATCCGCACGAAGGCAGCGAATACGGACGCCCGAACACGGCCGATATGGAGGCATTTCAAACGTACTTACGCGATCACGGCGTGACCTGCACTATCAGACAAAGCAAGGGTCTTGACATCAGCGCGGCGTGCGGTCAGCTAAAAGAGCGCGACAACCAAACAAGCGGCAAAACGCTAGCCAAGACGGCAAAATGACGCTACTTGATATATCCCAGATAGTTTTCGTCTGCGTTGTGGTTTTTGCGGGGCTCGGTCTAATCATAAAGACGGCTTTTTATGATGAACGAAACCGATGATATAGCATTTTTAAGAGAGCAAATAGACAGAAATAACGACGACTCTTTTTTCGTTTTGCTCTATGATTTTTGCTGTTTTGATAAGAAAATTTTTAAGAAAATTCTAAAAATATGCCTAGAAACCGAGATAGAAGATAAAAATTTGCGAGCCGAAATTTTAGATATTTTACACTTTACGACCTATCTGATGCTCTGTCATCGCGACAAAAAGGATGTGTATAAGATAAAAAACTTCAAAAAGGTCGAGGAAAAATTCGGCGATTATTTTCAAACTGTAAGGCAAATCAGTAGAAAATTTATAACACAATAGCGCTAAAGTAAAACCCTAGATTTTATTAGTTGCGATTAAATTTTATTTTTTAATAAACATACAACGCTCCGTCGCCGTAGCTAAGTTTATCCTGCCGCTTTACGCTATCGCCCACAAAGGTGATCGGATTATAAGTCTGCCGGAGCTTTGGCGCATTATGCTTCCAGCCGCAAGGAAGATAGCCTAAATTTAATATTTTTAGCAAATTTGTATTGAAATCAATGCGGAAATTCAGGCAAATTTTACGTATGCCGTACTCTTGAAATGCACGCAGAACAATCGGAAACACCGAATAATCATAAGTTTCGGCCGGCAAACCGCATGTCTGAGTATCTTGAATCAAACGCGCTTTTCTAGCTGACAAAATCTCTCGTGCAGTAACTGCGAGATCATCCGTAAGCGAGTATTGTCGTAAAATTTGATAGCTAAAAGGGCAAATTTCGGCAAAAACATCAAGATCGATATCGCTCCACTCGTTTGATTTAGTAGCTTTGATAGCTGCTCAAATTTTGCAAATTTGACGCTAAACGGAGCGAAAATTTTATCGGCATCTAGCGAGTGTTTGCCAACGCTGTTAAACCGGTTTTGCGTATTTAGTCCGCTTTTTAAATTCTGATTTTAATTGCTCGATATCTAACTTCATTGCTTATATTTTACTTTGATTTTACGAGGTTATAAAACTTTTTTCTAGCGTCAAATTTGGATTTAATTTTATACTCTACACCATCAAATTTAAAGCAAATTTCATCCGAATGCAGCAGCAATCTCGGCGCGCTGGTTATCAAAATTCGCTCGCTTTCGCTCATCTCTTTATCTAAAATTTTCCCGATTTGCGGTCGCGCTAGACCGTAGAGCGGTTCGCCTAAAATCCTATGTTCCACGTGGAACAAATGCAAGCGAATTTGATGCTGTCTGCCCGTGAGCGGTACGGCTCGAACCAGCGTCGCGTCGATATCGGCAAAATACTCTATCGGCAAAATCTCCGTAACTGCGCTTTTGCCGTCCTCGCAAATTCGCATTCGCATTTTCACATCGTCGTAGTCGTTTGCTAGATCCATATTTGCTTCGATACACAAATTTTCGCTTATCTTTCCGTGCACGAGCGCGACATAGCTTTTATAAACCTGTCTGTTTTCAAAAAGTTTTTTCAAATTTACGACCGCATTTTTGTCTTTGCCTACGACGATGAGTCCGCTCGTTTCGCAGTCTAGACGGTGCGCGACTGAGGCCTCTCGGCCGTAGAGCGACCAAATTTCGTCATTTAACGAGTACTCGCAATGCCTACCGTTTGGGTGACTGAGTACGCCGCTGGGTTTATCAAAAACCGCAAATTTATCGCACTCAAAAATTGGCTTTAGCCCGCGCGGGTTCGTCTCGTACTCTATCAGGCAAATTTCACCGCTTAGCAATGCGTTTTTCTCGCTAATGACTGCGCCGTCGCAGATGAGTCGGCCTTTGTCGATTAGGCGCTGGGCTTCGCGCATTTTATAGCCGTTTTGCAGCAAAATTTCATACGCTTTTTGCCCTTCGGCATGCGCGATAAATTTATGAATATAAGGCAATTTTCACTCTTTAAATCTAAAATTTAAGGGCAAATTTAGCGGATACTAACCGCCTTTTCAGCCCCGCTTTTATATAATCTTGGCATCATTATACAAAAATTCAAGCAAAGGTTGCAAAATGGTAGAGAGATATTCGCGTGAGCAGATGGCGCAAAAGTGGGATATGCAGGCAAAATACAGTGCGTGGCTGGAGGTCGAAAAGGCCGCAGTCAAGGCGTGGAATAAACTAGGTTTTATCAGCGATACGGACTGCGAGAAAATTTGCAAAAACGCTAAATTTGACGTTCGGCGCATCGACGAGATCGAAAAGACGACCAAGCACGACGTGATCGCATTTCTAACGAGCGTGAGCGAGAGCCTAGGCGAGGAGAGCCGCTTCGTACACTACGGCATGACTAGCTCAGATTGCATTGACACCGCCGTCGCGCTTCAGATCAAAAGCAGCATGGAGCTCATTATCGAGGACGTAAAAGGCCTGATGAGCGCGATCAAAACCAGAGCTCAGGAGCACAAAAATACGATGATGGTCGGCCGTAGCCACGGCATCCACGGCGAGCCGATCACCTTCGGGCTCGTGCTTGCGGTCTGGTACGACGAGGTTGCGCGCGCGCTAAAGCTGCTGCAGGACGCCAAAGAGGTCGCCGCCTACGGCAAACTAAGCGGTGCGATGGGAAATTTCGCTCACGCACCGCTCGAGTTTGAAGAGCTAACCTGCGAGCAGCTTGGTCTAAAACCCGCCCCAGCGTCAAATCAGGTCATCCAGCGCGACCGCTACGCCCACGTCATTAGCGCGATCGCCGTCCTAGCCGCCACCTGCGAAAAGATCGCCGTCGCCGTGCGACACTTCCAAAGGACGGAAGTTTACGAGGCAGAGGAATACTTTAGCCCCGGCCAAAAGGGCTCTAGCGCGATGCCGCACAAGCGCAATCCCGTGCTTAGCGAAAACATCACCGGCCTTTGCAGGATGCTGCGCTCATACGTGACGCCGGCGCTCGAAAACGTCG
>CALCKS010000087.1 GCA_937965895.1 uncultured Campylobacter sp. | reverse complement strand
AGCGCGAAGCGTGGTTTGACGCGCACGAGGCGGCAAATCGCCCGATATACGTGCTGCGCGAGATTTGCGACGCAAATTTGACGAGCGAGGACGGCGAAACCTTTGAGGCTGATTGCGAGAGAAAATTTGACTCGAAGGGCGCAAATTTGGGTGCACAAAAGCCGAGCGTCACAAACCCAAAAGGCGAAATCTTAGCCTGGGGCAGCCTCAGCGACTATCATCCGCGCGAGGGCTACCGCATCACCGCCGAGATCAGCGTCTACGTCGCACCTGAGGCTCGTGGCAAGGGGCTTGGCGGACGGCTCGTAAATTTTATACTCGAAAACGCGCCTAAATTTGGCATCAAAAACATCGTCGCGCTGATATTTTCCAGCAATGCCGCTAGCCTAAATTTGTTTGCAAAATTCGGCTTTGCGCGCTGGGGCGAACTGCCCGAAGTCTGCGACATGAGCGGCAGAATCGAGAGTCTAACGATACTGGGCAAGAAACTTGGTTAAAATCTGCTCTGCCACAATAGGGCAAGCAGAAGCGCTTCTTTGATACGCTAAAATTTGGTCCAGCAAGACAAATGGAAGAATTTAACAAGAGTCCAATTGTCCACATAAAACCCATTAGTTTTCAAGCCTATGCCAAATCAAAGCAAAGAGGAAGCGAACAAGGCATGGCGCTATCTGCACGACGGATATGAAAATTTCACGCTCGATTTCAAGGACCGCTACTCCACTGTGCGCGCTAAACAGCAGTTTATCCTCTCGTGGGATCACTCGGATTTCTACGGCGAGTTTTTCATCGCCAGCGTGCCCGACGACATCAAAGCGAGCTGAAGCGCGGCAAGCTTTAGCGATGCCGACAATCTGCTTTCGACCGAGTTCGTGCCGAGCTTCGACGAGTCTCTAGGTGTAAAAGATGGCAGAGACGTAAGCGACTACTACGTCACGGGCATGGATGCGCAAGGCGGGTTTGTTTATCTACTCTCGAAGCAATACTCAAGCATCCTAAAGCTCGATCCGCGCAGCAGAGAGATCGTGGAAGTTTATGGCTTTAAAGGCACAAACGACGCGCATACGCTAGCTATCAAGGATGGAAAATTTTACGTCGCGACGAGAGAAAACGGAGCAAATAAAGTTTTCGTTTTTGAGAGATAAAATTTAAGCCGTCTTTTGGGCGGCTTTTATTTCTTTAATTTCTGTAAAAAATCAATATCTTTATTGCTGTTTCTTTTTTTAAAGCTTTCTAAAATTTTCTTTTCGACTTCAGGCGACCAATATATTTGTAGATTTTCCTTCGCTCTAGTTATTGCTGTATAAAAAATATTATGCGTTATCATTTCATCAACTTCGCTACTTATTACTACTTTTACAGTTTTGTACTCCAAACCTTGTGCTTTATGAATTGAAATAGCGTATGCCACATGGAACGGTACGATAGTTTCTTCATCATTATTTTCAGGATTCCCCTCCTCATCAGCCGTTCCGTATTGATTAACATAAAATTTTATCACCGATTTATCGCTGTTCTCCAATAACTCAAAATCATACTTTTGTGCATCTAGTCCAGTTATTGATTTTTCAAGTTCGATGCTAAACCAAATTTGTTTTTCTTCAGGCTCGATATTAATAATTTTTCCTTTCATATTATTGTAAATAAGCGGTTTAAATCTTTCTACCTCATTAAACAAAATGGGATCGCCGATCTTATATCTATGAAGACCCCATTCTACAGCTTTTGCTTTATTGTTTTCTTGCAAAATAGTATTTAGGTTATTAATACCATATAATCCATCGTAATTAAGACATAAAACAATCTCATCATCACTAGCTTCAAAACTTAAATCTTCTAATTTTTGCGAATAGCTTTCTCTTTGTAAAATTTCACTAATACAATCACCAAAACTTCTTACTTCATCCCAAAGTTTTAAAAGTTTTTTGTCTTTTGTTCTATATGTTTTTTCTAATGTAAAAGTTGCTTTATCAAGAAAACTCTGAGCGATTTTAAACCAATTGCCAAATGATATCGCTTCTATCTGATATATGTCTCCTACTAAAAGAATGAGCTTAAATTTTACTTTATTGAGTACTTTTTGCATATCATCATTACTTATTGTACTACATTCATCGATAATTAGAACATCGCATTTTGTGTCTGTACCCGCTATTAATTTAGCGACTGTTTTAAATTCACTATTTAGGCTCGCAGTAATACGTCTTTTTAAATTATCTACAGCAGTATTTGTATTGGCTAAAAATATTTTACTATGATCTTTAAAAAAGCGCGAGACATAATCAATTAAAGTTGTTTTGCCTGTGCCAGCTGCGCCATAAATCAAGGCGACTTTTGATTTCTCAAATAGATTAATAACAATATTTTCTTTTTCTTTATCATCAATTAGCGTCGAATTTTTCTTTATCCACTCTTTTGCAGAATTTGAGTAGTTTTGAATACCACCCTGCGTCAATTTGTCAAGCCCATCAATAATTTCGATAGATTTTTCGACATATTCTTTGATATAAAAGTGACTTTGAAATTCCTCAATTCTCCTACTAGTATGTCCTTTTAGATTCTTTTCGTTTCCTGTCCATAATTTTGAGTTAAAATGAGATCTTAGACCATCTATATTGTTGAAATTAAATTCCTTTTTATCAATAAATAGGCTTCCGCCATCTTCAATCCTGCTTTTGACCGCTCTAGCAAATAATTCATGCTCTCTTCCGCTTGTATATATGCATTCTAACAAATCATAAAAGCTAGGGTTGTGATTTATCAAAGATGTAGCAAACGGCATTTCCTCAAAGGGAAAGCATTTTGAATTTAGCTTTAAATCTGATAGGCATCTATCTTCATTATTTGGAAGTTGCTTTTTTATTACTTGATTACGTAAGTTATGCAGTAAATACCTAATTGTATTTCTACCATCTTTGGTAACTGCCTTTGCCTTATCTAAAATATCAAAAATATGCGAAACTTGTCCTTTAGAAATAATGTTTCTTTTTATATCTTGGTAATCATAACTATCAATCAAATCGACTAGGCTAATTTTCTTATGTGTCAAAAATCGCATTATTTCTTTATATTCATTTGTTTTATATATTTTTTGACTAAGCCCAAATATCTTACCAAAATTTTCCAATTCAGCCGGCCTAATGGCGACCTCCCAAGAATCAATTATTTTTACTTGCATTAATTTATCTAAAATTTCTATATTTTCATTATGAATCCATAGATTAACGGCATAATTATCAAAAACTCTAAATTTACAAAATGCAATTAATTTATCAAATTTACTAAAATTATCTACTGCATTAACAAAAGTTACTTCATAATAAATTTGTCCTTTTACAATAAATGGCTTTATTTTTGTTATGTAGTAAACGCCGTTTTCTTTATGATAATTATTTAAAATACCCTGATTTTCTAGTTTATCTGCAATCTTTTCATAATATTCCATAAATTTCTTATCTAAATTAAGCGGGAATTTGTCAAGATTTCTAAGTACTTCAATATTGTATCGCTCTCCTAAAAAATTTTTACACTCGACCAAATACATAAAATACTTAAGCATTAAACGTTCAGATGAATTTTCACTAAGTGTGTAATGCGAGACAGATTTATCTAAAAAATTATGGAAACGAATTAAAAAAGTAAAATTTCCGCCCTTTGATTTGATGTATTTAATAGCATTTTCATTAATTGTCTGCTGATACTCATTAGTATCTATTTTTTCTTCGCCGGAGTGAATTTTTTGAAAAATATACTCTACTAAATTTCTAAGCTGAGATAAGATAACTTGACTAACGAATCCTCGTTCATCACACAAGTTATTATTCGCAAGATTTTTATCTATAATTTCACAAGTTCTTAAAATTTGATCGTCAAAATCCATTTCTATCCTTAACAAAAATACTATTATTCTATAAAAGATTGTTCTTTGCAAAACAATAAGTCGGATTCTTGTATGGGGCTAAAATATACCAAAAGCCAAACACAATAAACACCATTGGGCAAAACCCAGCTTCGCCACTCAAATTTAGCCTACTTTACGCTATTTTCAGCCTTAAATTTAGCCAAAAGTTCCTCGTCGCATTTCGGGCAGTATTCGTGCTCGCCGCTGATGTAGCCGTGCTTGGCGCAGACGCTAAAGACCGGCGTTATCGTGATGTATGGCAGTTTGTAGTTATTTACCACGCCGCGTACGAGGTCTTTGCACGCTTCGGCCGAGCTGATGCGCTCTTTCATATATAGGTGCAGCACCGTGCCGCCCGTGTAGGAGCTTTGCAGTTCGTCCTGCAGATCGAGCGCCTCGAACGCGTCGTCGGTGAAATTTGCCGGCAGCTGCGTGGAGTTGGTGTAGTAGATATTTTCGCCAAAACCGGCCTGGATGATGTCTGGGTAGCGTTTTTTGTCCTCTTTGGCGAAGCGATACGTCGTGCCCTCGGCAGGCGTGGCTTCGAGGTTGTAAAGGTTGCCTGTGCTCTCTTGAAACTCGCGAATTTTACCGCGCAAAAACTCTATCATCTCGATCGCAAACTCTCGCCCGAAATCGGTCGCTATGTTTTCCTTGTCGTTCGTGAAGTTCCTCAAAAGCTCGTTCATGCCGTTGATACCGATGGTACTAAAGTGATTGTTAAAGTGCTTGAGGTAGCGCGCGGTGTACGGATACAGGCCGCGTTCGTACATCTCTTGGATAAAGGCGCGCTTTTTTTCGAGCGTGGATTTGGCTAAATTTAGCAGATACTCAAGGCGCGTGTAGAGCCCTTTTTTGTCGCCCTTATATAGGTAGCCCAGGCGAGCTAAATTTAGCGTCACGACGCCGATACTGCCGGTCATCTCCGCGCTGCCAAATAGCCCCCCGCCGCGCTTTAGCAGCTCGCGTAAATCTAGCTGCAAGCGGCAGCACATCGAGCGCACGTGGCCCGGCTTATAGGCTTTGTCGTTTGCGACGCGGTTGCCGTTTTCATCGATCGTGTACTGGCTGCCGACGAAATTTTGAAAATAGCTCGAGCCCATTTTTGCCGTGTTTTCAAAAAGCACCTTCGCCACCTCGCTGTCCCAGTCGAAATCCTCGGTGATATTTACGGTAGGTATCGGGAAAGTAAAGGGCTGCGAGCACTTGTCGCCCTCGGTCATGATCTCATAAAACGCCTTGTCGATGCGGTTCATCTCAGGCTCAAAGGCGCGGTAGGTCATATCCGTTAGCTTGCTAAAGCCGCGTTTTTGAGCCTCCTGCGCCAGCTCTGCGTCCTCAAGGTCGCTAAATATATGCCTATCCTCGCGCGTCGGGATCTGATCGCGCAGATCACTCGGGCAGGTGATGTCGATCGTCACGTTGGTAAACGGACTCTGGCCCCAACGAGCCGGCACATTTAGGTTAAAGATAAAGCTCGTTATCGCTTTTTTGATCTCTTTATCACTTAGCTTGTCGCGAAAAACGTAAGGCGCAAGATAGGTGTCAAAGCTGCTAAACGCCTGTGCGCCCGCCCACTCGCTTTGTAAAATTCCTAGGAAATTTGCCATCTGATATAGCGCTTCGCGGAAGTGCTTCGGAGCCTTGCTCTCGACTCTGCCGCGCACGCCGTTAAAGCCCTCGTTTAGTAGCGCCCTAAGGCTCCAGCCCGCACAGTAGCCCGTGAGGCAGTCTAGGTCGTGGATATGATAGTCGCCGTTTCGGTGTGCGAGGCCCTCTTCTTTGCTATACACCTTATCCAGCCAGTAGTTGGCGATGACCTTGCCCGCGGTGTTGTTGATGAGGCCGGCGTTTGAGTAGCTGGTGTTTGAGTTTGCCAGGATGCGCCAGTCGGTGCCGTTGATGTACTCGCTGATGGTTTGGGTGGAGTTGATGTAGGTGGTGTCTTCGTTTAGTCCCAAAATTTGCTCGCGCTGAAGCTTATGCGTGTGGCGGTAGAGCATAAAGCTCTTCATCACGTCGAAGTGCCCCGCGTTAAAAAGCGCCTTTTCGATGTAGTCTTGCACGTCCTCGACGCTCAAAACTTCGCTATCAAACACGTGCCCCATCACGTCTAAAAAGACCTTGTCATCGTACTCTTTGGACTCGCTTTCAAAGGCTTTTTTGATGGCGTCTTGGATTTTATACGGGAGGTATTCTTGCTTCGTGCCGTCGCGTTTTAGGATAAATTTCATTTCATTCCTTACGTTAAATTTTGATGATAAATTTGACGAAAGTATAGGCAAAGTTGGCTTAAAATTTAGTGACTAAAATTTGCTCTCCGGGCATTTTAAAAATGTCATTTTTAAGTTTAAAATCGCTTTTAAATCGCGTATACTTGGGCATTTTATAAAGGGCTAATAAATTTTAAGACAAAGCCGTTTTTGATAAGAGGTATTAAATTTGAGCAAATTTGAAAGCAAGCTCAAAAACAAGCGAAAGTTCAAATTTGACGAGATTTTGCGGGAGTTAAATTTGGTAAATTTGAAGGGGAGAAAGTCCCGCCGTAAAATTCGGCGGGAAAGTTTTTATTCGTCGTATCTTAAGAAAATATCCTCGCCGCCTTTTTCAAGGTTTAGGATGCCTTCGCCGCGTTTAAACGTTATCTCTGTACCGATATCGTCGTTCGCTAGTCTTACGCCGCTTGCCGTGACTGCGTTTTTAAGGTTGATTTTGTGACCTTTGCTGTCTTCTAGCAAGGCTGTGTTAAATTTATCGGTAGAGCTTAGTCTAACGACGTATTTCGGGTCGTTTACGCCCGTAAATTTAATCACTTCAGCTTCTGATTTGGTGATTTGTGCTTTGTTTGCGCTCTCGCTTTTGTGCGCGTGACAACCGCTAAGCATAGCAACTGCAGCAAAAGCCGCCAAAGATGAAACTAAAAACTTCTTCATTTTCGTCCTTTTTTTGTGAAATGAGACTCGAATATTACTTCAAAATAGTTTATATAAAGTAAACTTAGCCAAGAAGGAGTCCTCGTTCAAAGCTAAGTTTACTCGCGGACTTACGCTTGTTTATAAAAATAAGTCGCCGCAAATTTATCGCCGCTCTTAAAAAACTCGCGATATCGGCAAATTTTTCGCATTAATGGCAGCCGCAACCGCAGCAAGACTTCGCGTCGCCGTGAAGCTCGGTAACGTAAAATTTAACCGAATTTAGCCCCTCTTTTAACGCCCACTCGTAAGCGCTTGAGACAAAATCCCAGTTGATATTTTCAAACAGCTTCTCCAAATACGCAGGGCGCGCGTTTCTGTGATCGACGTAGTATGCGTGCTCCCAAACGTCCGCGACTAGAAGCGGCACCAAGCCGTCCGTTACAGGAGTTTGCGCGTTGCTAGTTTGTACGATTTGTAGTTTGTCCTCTTTTGGATTGTAAACTAGCCATGCCCAGCCTGAGCCAAAAAGCGTAGTCGCAGCCTTTAAAAACTCCTCTTTAAAATTTGGAATATCTTTTTCTAGGCGAGCTTTTAGCTCATCGCTCATTTGGCTTTTTTTCGCGATGCAATCCCAGTAAAAGTCGTGGTTATAGACCTGAGCCGCGTTGTTAAACACGCCGCCCGAGCTTTTTACCAAGATATCAAAGAGGCTAGCACTCTCAAACTCCGTACCTTTTATCAAATTATTTAGGTTATTGACATAGGTTTGGTGGTGTTTGCCGTGGTGGTAACTACAGGTTTCCTCGCTGACGACGGCGTTTGCTTTCGGATCGAAAGGCAGTTTTCTAAGTTCAAACATAATTTTTCCTTTGTAATAAAATTTATCCGTATTATAGCAATAAAAAAGTAATTAATTTATTAACGCACAAACAAACCCGCCGATGCTTCCGTTTTATCAAATTTGACTCGTCTCGCCGCGCGAAAAGGTCAAATTTTATAAAAATAATGTGTATTTTCGTAACATTTAGTCTTTTTAGCGTTATATTTTACTTTGGCGTGCTCTCAAATTTGACGGTCAAATTTGAGACATTGTTACTTATTTACACATAAATTTGAAATTTATTGCAAAAAGTCGAAACATTTTAACGCAGCCGCTTTTTTATGAATTATAATTGCACCTAGCTGAATTAGCTAATCTTTTAAAAAGGATCACAGATGAAATTTAAGTTACTTTCCGCACTGCTTCTTTCTTGCGCGCTAGCCGGAAGCGCGTTTGCCGCAGGTAAAACATACACGATCAAATTTGCCCACGTCGTGGCCGCCTCTACGCCAAAAGGCAAGGCTGCGGACTTTTTTGCCAAACGCGTCGGCGAGCTTAGCGGCGGAGCGATCAAGGTCGAGGTATATCCTGCTGCGTCGCTAATGGACGACGATAGGGTTTTTGCCGCGCTAAAGCTTGGCAACGTACAGATGGCTGCGCCTAGTTTTTCTAAATTTACGCCGATAGTGCCGCAGTTTCAGCTATTTGACCTGCCGTTTATCTTTAGAGATAACGCCCATCTTTACGCTGTTCAAGACGGCGAAGTCGGACAAGCTCTAAAAGATATGATCGCTAAAAAAGGCTTCATCGCGCTTGATTTTTGGGACGCGGGATTTAAGCACTTTAGCTCAAGCAAAAAGCCTATCGTAGAGCCTGCGGACGCTAAGGGACAAAAATTCCGCATCCAAAGCTCAAAAGTGCTTGAAGAGCAGATCAAAGTAGTCGGCGGCAACCCGCAAGTATTGCCGTTTTCAGAGGTTTATCCGGCTCTTCAACAAGGCGTAGTCGATGCGACCGAAAACCCGCTTTCAAATTTCTATAACTCCAAATTTTACGAGGCGCAAAGCTCTTTAACGCTATCAGGCCACGGATATTTGGGATATTTAGTCGTTATGAGCGAGAAATTTTGGAAAGGCTTGCCTGATGATATGAAGGCTCACGTAACGCAAGCTCTAAAAGAGGCTACGGCTTACGAGCGCGAAGAGACGGCTAAGGAAGAAGAGCATATTTTAAGCGAACTTAAAAAATTTGCCGGCGAAAGCAAAAAGCTTGAGATCATCGAGCTAAATGCCGATCAAAAGGGCAAATGGGCAGAGGCTATGAAGCCGATTTATCCGAACTTCTACAACGTAATCGGTCAAGACCTAGTAGAAAAAACGATAAATACGAAGTAGGATTTTATGGGTAAATTTTTTGAGATTTTAGATGTCGGCATCGCCTCGGTAAACAAAACCGTAGCGGTGCTAGGCATCGCCGCAGGCACGCTGCTAGCCTTCATTAACGTCGTTATGCGCTACTGCTTTAACACGGGCTGGTCGTGGGCGGGCGAGCTAACCAACTACCTTTTTATCTGGTCGGCATTTTTTGCCGCAGCATACGGCTTTAGAAAGGGCATTCATATCTCGGTTACGATTTTGATCGAGAGATTTCCGCCCATCGTCGCAAAGGCCTATCTCATCTTTGCAAATATACTAACGACGGCATTTTTGATGTTTATCGTAGTTTATAGCGTGCAGTATCTACAGGTGATGATCGAGCTTGATTTCATGAGCGTGGATCTAGGCGTGCCGCAGTGGATACCTATGCTGGTGCTTCCGATCGCTTTTTTAGGAGCTAGCTACCGCGCCGGAGAGAAAATTTTCCAGATCGCTATGACGCCGGCCGATAAGGTCATCGTAAATAACGAAGCCGAGATGATACACGACTCGGTCAAGAAAAGCTAAGGAGAGCCTATGACCATCGCATTTTTATTTATCTCGCTGTTTGGTCTCATGCTTATAGGCGTTCCAGTCGCCGTTTCGCTTGGAGCTAGTACGGTTTTAACGATGCTGCTTTTTACCGATCTTGACGTCGCGGCGATGCCTCAGCTTATCTTTGACGGTATCAATAAATTTGCCCTTATGGCGATCCCGATGTTTATCTTAGCCGGAAATTTACTGAGCAAGGGCGGCTCTGCTAGACGCATTATAGATTTTGCCAAATCCATGGTCGGACATCTGCCGGGCGGCCTGCCGATGAGCGCGATATTTGCGTGCGTGATATTTGCCGCGGTTTCGGGCAGTTCGCCCGCTACTGTCGTAGCGATAGGCTCTATCATGTTTGTCGCTATCAAAGAAGCCGGCTATCCGAAAGAATACGCCGTGGGCGGCATCACGACCGCGGGCTCACTAGGCATCCTCATCCCGCCTTCGGTTGTTATGATCGTTTACGGCGTGACGGCCGAGGTCAGTATCGCGCAGCTATTTATGGCGGGCGTGGTGCCTGGACTGATGCTGGGTGGTATGATGATAGCGCAGACTTATATCGGAGCAAAGAGGCTTGGATTTAAAGCTACTACGCCCGAGCCTTGGAGCGAGCGGATAAAAAAATTCTTCAGAGCATTTTGGGCGCTGCTAATCGTAGTAGTCGTTATCGGCGGTATCTACGGCGGCATTTTTACACCGACCGAGGCTGCGGCGGCTAGCGCGATATATGCGCTGATTATTTCGCTGTTTGTCTATAAAGATATCAAATTTAAAGACCTGTGGGACATCTGCCTAGAGTCTGCCATCACGACGGCTATGATATTTTTTATCATCGCAAACGCGGTCGTGTTTGCGTATCTGCTAACTAGCGAAAACATCCCGCAAACGATAGCAGACAGCATCCTAGCCGCAAATATCGGCAAAATAGGCTTTTTAATCATCGTAAACGTCCTACTTTTTATCATGGGACAGTTTATGGAGCCCTCATCGGTCGTGATGATCATGGTGCCGCTGCTACTACCGATCGCAACCGCGCTAGGCGTGGATCCGGTGCACTTTGGTATCCTGTTAATCGTAAATATGGAAATCGGCATGATCACGCCGCCGGTCGGGTTAAATTTATTCGTCGCGAGCGGCCTAACGGGCATGAATCTAAAAGACGTCATCGTCTCATGCTTACCGTGGACGTTGACGCTATTTATCGGGCTTATTTTAGTGACGTATATCCCGGAGATTTCGCTTTGGTTGCCTAATCTTATGTACAAAAACTAACCAACTTTTAAATTTTGCGAGCGGGCTTAGCTAAAGCTTTGCTCGCCTTAAATTCCTGCCATGCTAAATTTGCCTCAAAAGCCCAAATAAAGCCAAAGTGTCGTATAATTTTTGCAAATAAAAAAGGGGAGATTATGTATAGCGTCAAACTGCATATTTGTTTAACCCAAGATGTAAAAAATAAATTTGAACAATATAACAAAATACCGCCCAAGCCGCGCTTTGAGCATAAATTTGAGCTCATAAAAAGCGCCTGCGACATCCCTTCGCCCATACCCGACGAAAATCAATATCTCATCATCGCAAGCGAAGATTGCGGGTTAAATTTAACCGAGCTAAAAAAACGTATCGGCGAAAACGGCTTTTTGGCGATTTACGCAAAGGATACCGCAAAGATAACGAGCGAGCAAAAAGAGGCCGCAGATGAAATTTGGCCCCAAGCTGCGAATTTAGATGATTTTTACTTTGAAAAAGCGCTAAATTTGATCGCCGAGCGCAAAGAGGCGTGGCTACAAAAAACATGGTTGCAGACGACGATAAACTCGTCTCCCGATATGATCTGGTTTAAGGATATGGACGGACTGCACCTAGAGGTAAACGACGCCTTTTGCGAGGTCGTAGATAAGCAAAAAGACGACGTTCGCGGTAAAGATCATTACTATATCTGGAATATCCCAAAAGAGATATACGAGCAAACGGGCTATGTCTGCGTCCAGACCGAGGACGACGTTGTCGCCGCGCGCAAAACCTGCCTGCTGGACGAAGAGGTGATGAAGGCAGACGGCAACCTAAGCAAGCTAAAAACGTATAAAACGCCGATATTTGACGGAGAGACGATCATCGGTACCGTAGGCATCGCTCGCGACGTGACGAAAGAGTACGAGTATCTGCAAAATATCGAACATCTAGCCCACTACGACCAGCTCACTGGGCTAGCTAACCGCAACCAGCTGGACGCATTTTTAGACAAGCTAAAAACCACGCATATGAGCATACTTTATATGGATTTAGACCGCTTCAAGCAGGTAAACGACGAGCATGGGCATCAGGCTGGCGATAAAGCTCTGGTCGCGATCGCGGAGCTGATAAAGGAGATTTTTAACGACGCTATGAATGTACGCATAGGCGGGGACGAGTTTATCTCGATATTTACCGACGGCGCGAACATGCAAAGCATAGCGCCTCGCGTGCAAATTTTGATCGACCGATTTTTTAAAATTTGTCAAGAAAATCCGCT
>CALCKS010000086.1 GCA_937965895.1 uncultured Campylobacter sp. | reverse complement strand
CAAAAAAATCGCTCTTTTAACAGCTCCTTGCAAAAGAAAACGTTCTGCAAATCATACGCCTTAAGAGGAAAAGCGAAAATGTTGTTCAGGTTAAAAATCTTATTCATTCATTACTCCTTAAATTTATTTTTAATAACTATTATTGCGCCGAGTTTACGATTTATAACGATAGCGCAAAATAAATCAAACCGCGTCATAAGCCGTAAATCGCTGTCAAATTTGATGTGCTTTGCGCTTAAATTTAACTCAAATTTGGCCCGCGTCAAATTTGCCCGAGACGTCGCGCGTTAAAATTAAAATTTAGCTTGAAATAACGCCGAATGCGCCGCCAAATAAAATTTAAAATCGGCGCCGACAAGTCTAATTTATCAAAGTCGTCGTTTCGCGAAAGTCGAATTTGATCCAAAGCAAATCCGCAAGCTGGCGGAATCGCTTACAAAATTTCCGCCTCTTTGCTTGCGTTTACCGAGCTTAGCGCGATGCGGTCGCCGGGTTTTAGCTCGCTTAGATTTACCGTTTTGCCCTCTTTTTGCACTCGGACGAAATTTGAAATCTGCGCGAAAAAGGACTCTCGCTGCTCATATGCGGCGCGAGCGAGCTTGAGCGCGTTTTCAAATTTGAGCAGCTTAGTTTGCACGGCGGCATCTAAAATCTGCCTTAAATTTAGCAAAATTTGCTCCTTGCGAGCGATTTTTTGCTCTAGGCTCGCCTGAGAAAATCTCGCTCTCATCATCGCTAGAGCGTTAAATTTACGCTCCCAAACGCGCACGAAAGCCGCGTCCGCCGCCTCGCTTAGCCTATCTATGCTTTGCATTAGCTCGCCCGCATCGGGCAGTAGCGCAGCCATCGCCGCGCTTGGGGTCGGAGCGCGAAAATCCGCCGCAAAGTCGCTGATGACGTAGTCAATCTCGTGCCCAACGGCCGAGATTACGGGCGTGCGCGCCGCGTAGATCTCGCGGGCTAGATTTTCGTCGTTGAAGCACCACAGATCCTCTCTGCTGCCGCCTCCTCGCGCGAGCACGATCGCGTCAGCACCGCTTGCGTCAGCTCTTTTTAGCGCGCGTATGAGCGAGGCGGGCGCGGTTTCGCCTTGCGTTAGCGAGTCAAAAATTATGATTTCCGCTAGCGCCCAGCGTCCGTGCGCTATACGTAGCATGTCTTGCAGCGCGGCTGATGTTTTTGAGGTAATAAGCGCGATCTTGCGCGGAAATTTGGGTAGCGGTTTTTTGCGCGAGATATCAAAAAGCCCTTCGCTCTCAAGACGCGCTTTTAGCTGTTTAAACGCAAGCTCGAGCTCGCCCTCGCCGCTAGGGCGTATGAGGGTTGCTATAAACTGATAGCTGCCGCTTGGCGAGTAGAGCGAAATTTTGCCGTAGAGAGCTACTTTCATACCGTCTGCGACGTCAAATTTGAGCTTGGCGGCGTTAAATTTATAAATGACCGCCGAGATCGCGGCCTTTTCGTCTTTTAGCGTGAAATACCAGTGGCCCGAGCCGTGTTTAACGAGCCGCGAGATCTCGCCCTCTACCTCGACGTACGAAAATGTCGTCTCAAGTAGGGTTTTGGCCTGCTCGTTTAGCTCGCTGACGCTTAGCACTCACGGGCCTTTTGCGCGATGAAAAGAGTAGAGATATCCATCGAAAAGCTCTTGCAAAGGCGCATCTCAAAGCCTGCTGCAGCGAGCTCATCAGCAAAGCTTTTGGCGTCTAAAAAGCCCTCGATCGAGCTTGGCAGGTACTCGTAGGCTTCTTGATTTTTGGAGATAAAGCCGCCGATTTTAGGCAAAATTTTACTTAGATAAAAGTCGCGAGCGCCCGTTAAAATCCCGCTTTTCTTGCGCTTGGTAAACTCTAGCACTACGACGTATCCGCCCGTTTTTAGCACTCTGTTAAACTCTCTTAGCGCGGCCTCGCGCTCGACTACGTTTCTGATGCCGTAGCTGATGCTTAGCACGTCCATCGAGCCGCTATCAAGCGTCGTTTGCGTCGCTAACGCCTCGATAAATTTAAACTCAGGAAATTTTTGTTTGGCGACCGCGAGCATGCCGCTTGAGGGATCGACGCCGATTAGATTTTCGATTTTTGCGTTAAACTCGCCCGCCGTCTTTTGCCAAAAGCCCATCATATCGCCCGTGCCGCATGCGACGTCGACGATATTTACGCTTGAGTCTTTGAAATTTGACAGAACCGTTTTGCAAGCGATCTTGCGCCAGCTCACGTCCGCGCCCATGCTCAGCACGCGGTTTGCCAGGTCGTAGGTCGGCGCAATGTCGTTAAACATCTGAACTATTTTTTCTTGTTTTTCCATTTTTTCTCTTTAGATATAGTAGATTTTTAAGCCGCGCGAAAGCTTTGTGAGGCTTTTTAAAATTTTAGGCTTTGAGTCCAAAATTTCGCTTCGCAGCTCGTAGATTTTTTTGTAAATTTTAGCTTGGAGTTTGTCTATGCGCTTTTGTTCGGCGCCGCTTTTTACGTGCGCTAGTAGGCCTAGCCAGATGTCGGCGTCTTGCAGCGAGCCAAAGGTTTCTTGTAAAATTTTGCTCTTTTTAAAGCATTTTTTAGCTGTAGCAAAATCAAAACCGCCGCCGAAAATCTCGCTTAGATATCTTAGTCTTTTTATCTCGATGCGGCACTTGTGAAACTGCGTGTTTTCGGTGGTTTCGCTCAAATTTGAGAGAGATTTTTTGAGGCGTAAAATTTGAGCTCGCATGGATTTTGCGGCGAGTTTTTTTATCGGCGCGTCTCCTAGCTCGCCTTTAAAAAAGTCGCTTCCCTCGCGTAAAAACACCTCCCAGTCGCGCAAAATTTCGTTTGCTTCGTCGCTTTGCAGCTCAGCCTGAACGCTTTTGGCTAGGGTTTTGCTTAGATTTTCCAGCTCGCTAGCTAGTGACTCAAAGCCTTTTAGTTTTTGCAAAAACTCGCAAAATACGTCTATATCGCGCTTTTGGTTGGTTAGCTCGGCTAGTTTTTTAAAATTTAGCAGAAAATAGCAAGCCGTTTTCCGGTCGAAAACGGGAGTGAAAATTTTAAGTAGCGAGCGCGTTTTGCGCAGATTTATACGGATTTGGTGTAGCGCCTCGGCATCGCCAGAGATTGCGTATTTGCTTAGATATTTACGAAGCATCGTAAATATCTGAAAAAACACCATCCGCATCGCGTCCATCGCGCCGATGTAGCTTGGTAAATTTAGCTCTAGCCCTGGGCTATTTTGTAAAATTTCAATGCTCTTTTGTGCGTCAAATTTGCCCTGCGGCAAGCCAAAAAGCGCTAAATTTTTATTTTTATAGCGCTCATCCTCCGTGACCTCGCTAGCTATGTGCGCGGCGATAAACTCAGGCGGATTAAACTCCTCCGCCTCGCGCTCGCTAGCAAACTCGGCCTCTAAAGTAACAAGCCCCTCTAAAGCACCATGAAAAATATCGACGTTGCAGGCGGCGCTGTCAAACCGAAATAGAAATCTCGTCTTTTTTATCGGAGTGGCGACCGCGTTTTTTAGGGCTTTCTTAAAGCTTTTTGCATCTGTTTCGTTCTCATTTTCCTCGCGTGCTAGGCCGACGCCCGATTTTTGCGTGACCGTAAAAACGCCCGAAGCCTCGCGAAATCTAACCTCCTCAAGCGGAGTGATTTTGACGTAAATTTGCGTCACCTCTTTTTGCTGAACGTCGATATCGCGGGCTTTTAGCTCGTTTATGACGGCGGCGTCACGCAGGATAAATTTACGCTCGATCTCTATCAAATTTCGCTCCTTAATATGAAAAATTGTATCAAAAGGTAGCTTAAAGTGTAAAATTTGCGTCCTTTTGCCGCCGACCTTGCGACGCGAAATGATTTTTTAACGCAAATAACGCTAAAATCAGATCAAATTTGAAAGGAGTTTGGATGAATAGAAAGCTAAATTTTAGCGCGGGCCCTTCGGCGTTGCCTCTTAGCGTGCTTGAGCGCGCGCAAAACGAGCTCACCGACTATCAAGGTAGGGGCTTTTCGATAATGGAAATCAGCCACCGAAGCAAGATTTTTGAAGAGGTGCACTACGGCGCAATGTCAAAGGCGCGCGAGCTATACGGCATCGGCGAAGAGTATGACGTGCTATTTTTGCAAGGCGGCGCGCATTTGCAGTTTGCGATGATACCGCTAAATTTAGCCGCCAAAGGCGTCGCGCAGTATGCAGACACTGGCGTCTGGACGAGCAAGGCGATCAAAGAGGCCGCAAACGTCGGTGTATCCTATGAAGTAGTCGCTAGTAGCAAGGAAACCTCCTACGACCGTATCCCCGAGGTTAAATTTGACGGCGACGCCGCATACGGCTACGTCTGCACGAATAACACCATCTACGGCACGCAGTACCGCGCGCTACCTCACTCCAAAGCTCCGCTAGTGGTTGACGCGTCGAGCGATTTTTTCTCGCGGCCGGTTGATTTCACGGACGTGGGGCTGCTATACGGCGGCGCGCAGAAAAATGCCGGCCCAAGCGGCGTAACCGTCGTCATCATCCGCAAAGACCTGCTGGAGCGAGCCTGCATGGACCACACTCCGACGATGCTTCGCTACGACACGCATGCTAGTGCCGCATCGCTATATAACACGCCGCCGACCTTTGGCATATATCTACTAAATTTGACGCTGGGCTGGGTGCAAGAGCAGGGCGGTTTAGCGGGCGTAAACCGGATCAACGAGCAAAAGGCGGCACTGCTTTACGGCGCGATCGACGGTTCTGGCGGCTTTTACAAGGGTCACGCGCAAAAAGATAGCCGCTCGCTGATGAACGTTAGCTTTACCATCGCAAACCGCGAGCTAGAGGCGGCCTTTATCTCCGAGTCCGAAAACGCGGGCATGCTGGGCCTAAAAGGACACCGTCACGTAGGCGGTATCAGGGCCTCTATCTATAATGCCGTGAGTATCGAAAACGTGCGGACTTTGGCTGAGTTTATGAAAGAATTTGCTAGAAAAAACGGGTAAATTTGACTAGACGCGCCGCTCGAATTTGGATTTGTTTCGTGTAAATTTAAACTCGCGACTAAATTTTCGGCGGTGCGTCAAATTTTGCTTTCTACTTAAATTTAAGCGGCTTTGGCTTGAGGGCGGTCGCTTAAATTTGCTTCGGTTTTACGGCGAGCCGATCTTAAATTTTCCGAGTTAAATTTAGCTCGCGCCCGCCTTTTGTTATACATTTTAAATTTAACTGCGTGAAGCAAGATTTGGAGAAAATTTGAGAAACTACGACGAAAATCCGATAATCATAAACGACTACGGCGCGCTGTTTTTAGCTGGTTGGCCTATTATGCTTTACTCGATTCTCGTTTTTGTATTTGCTTTTAGCGACTATGGGCTTTTATATCGTATTTATCTTATTGCCTTGCCCGGATCTGTTTTATTATACTTCCTATACAATATATACGTTTTCGCGCCGCGAGTTTTTAAACAAAAACCGAGCTTTTTTAGATTTTCTAGCGAGCAAATTTATCATATAGAGTATGTCTACGTAAACAAAGTAGAGAGCGAGGAGAAAATCGCCCTCGTAAAAGATGTAGAAAAGGTCTATTTTTGCGTTATCAGCGAGCTTGATAGCAGATACGGCAGATTTCACTTTTTTACCCCGTATCAGCTCTATAAAAAGTCCTCTATCGGCGTGCATTTTAACAAAACGAGAGACTTTATAAGATATCTTTTAGTTTATCTGATATTTGCGCTGCCGTTTAAAATCTATAAACTCAAAAAATCCGGCGAACCGCTATGGCTACTGCGTAAAAATTTCGTCATCAGGATGAAAAATAGAAATTATTTTTTGGTAAATTGCTATAGCAGGGATGATTATTTTGAGTTGTTGCGGTATTTTCGGGCAAACAAAATCCCCGTGGAGGATAAGACGAAATTTATGCCGCAAGCTCAAAGGACCGCGATATTTTTCGAGGACAAACACGAGGTTTGGAGCGACGATCCAAACGATACGGAAATACCAAAAGATGACTGGAAGCGCAAGATGAGGCGGTTTTTTAGTTTGGAGTAAATTTGGCTTGAGCTTTTTATCAAATTTGCATATAAATTTGCTTTTAGTTGTCGCGCGGCTTTTTCCTCTTAAATTTTCTTTTATCAAATTTGCCGCTCAAATTAGCCCCTAGTAAACGCAAATTTTACAAATAAAATCATCTTTTTATCTCCAAATTTATCTTACCGTTCGCCTCGAAAAATTTGTATTCCAAATCGTCTGAAATATAGCTTATGCTTTTATTCTCGCAAATTTGCTTCTCGCGGGACGCTATCTTTTCTAGCATCGGCGGCAGCTCCTTAGTGATCAAAAGCTTGATGGACATATCCAGGCCGTGCGTTAGCTTTTTGAGAAATCTGCCGTCAAGCTCGCTCTCGTCTTTTATCATGTGTAAAGTCGCGTCAAAGCCGAGTTTTTGCAGTTCCTCGTAGAGCTGTGCTTTTTCCTCGGGCGATGCGCAGTGGTCGTTTATGGCGCAGTGATAGCCGACATAGATAGGCTTTGGATACTCGCTTTGGATTTTTAGATGCGCGGCGTCTAGGGCGTTTCGTATATCTTCGCGCGCCTGCGAGAAATATCGAGGCGAGGATTTATCCAGTAGCGTCCACATCGTTTTGGTAAAGACGTAAATTTTGATATTTTTAAAATATATATCTGTCGAGTATTCGCGAAATTTGAGATAATCTATCTCCTTGCCTAGGCCTATGAGCTCCCAGTTTAGCTTCGCGTAGCTGCTGTTGTCGATGAGGCCATCCACGAGCCACGGAGCAAATTTAGCTGCTAAGGCGTTTATGTATGCGCCGTGCGAACTACCGACTAGGACTACGGGCAGCTTGTCTATATCGGTCGCGGCTTTAAACGGCGGATTTGCCTTGATAAAAAGCGCAGCATTTATCACGTCTTGAGCCTGCATAACTCCGAAATTTTGATACTCGTTTTTGGTCGGCTGCAGCGTTACGGATATTTCTAGTTTAAAATCACTCGGCAAACCGCCGCTTGCTTTTACCTTGCCTAGATAGGCATCTAGCACTGAGAGTTCGCCGTAACTAGTATCGTTTGGGATTTCTATACCGATTTGTGAGCATTTGTTTTTAAGGATGATTTTGTCTAAATCGTTTAAAAAATAGGTTGCCCCCGTTTGCGGTCTGTTGCCGATGCAGTGGTAGTTAGGACTCGCTACCGCTACGCTAAATTCGCTCGCTACGAACTGCGCTAAGTGCTCTCTATAGTTTTCGTTCACATCTCCGCCAAGTCCAGGCACTACGAAAACTAGGGCTCTAGCCGGCTTTTCGTCGTCGTAGCAGAGCTTAAACTCAAGTAGCGAATCTCGCTTTATGCCAAGCTCTACATCGTCGCAGGATGGGATCTCGTATGTTTTATTTATTATCATGATTTTGCTGCGGTAGATTTTGTTCTTTTATCTCTAAATTTATCTTGTCGTTCGCTTCAAAAAATTTATATTCTAAATCGTCTGAAACGTAACTTATGCTTCTATCCTCGCAAGGCTGTTTCGGTCGAGCTGTGATTTTAGCCAGCATCGGCGGAAGCTCTTTTGAGATTAGCGTTTTTATCGACATATCTAAACCGTGCGTTAGCGTTTTGATAAATTTACCGTCAAGCTGACTTTCATTTTCTATTATATTTAGAGTAGCGTCGTAGCCTAAATTTTTCAGTTCGTCGTAGAGTCGTTGTTTTTCGCTAGCCGGAGCGTAAAAATCGTCATAAGCGTAATGGTAACTCGTGTAAATTTGCTTTTTATAGCCGCTTTGGACTTTGAGGTGTTGCGGCATTAGAATTTCTCGTATGTATTCGCGTGATTTAGAAAAATAAGCAGGTGAGGTTTTGTCTAGAGTCCAAAAAGTTTTATCTGAAAAATAAAGCTCTATATTATGAAAATATTCTTTAGAGCGCCCGCTATAGTATTTTGTATAGTCTCTTTCTTTACCAAAGCCGATAAAAGGCCAGTGCGCTAGCGCGTAGCTACTATTATCTATGACGCCGTCTATGAGCCATGGGGCGATTTTGGCGGCCATATGCGATAGATAGCCTCCGTGCGAGCTGCCGATCATGACGACTGGTAGGTCGTTTATGTCGGTTGTGCACTCAAAAGGAGCGTTGGCTTTTACGAAAAGTAGCGCATTGATCAAATCCTGCGCCTGCATAATGCCGAAATTTTGATATTCGTTTTTAGTCGGTTGAAGGGAAATAGATAGTTTAAGAGACAAGTCTTGAGGTGCTGTCTTATCGCGTTTTCTTGCGTCCATTAGATTGTCGATATCAAGTAGTGTTTGCGTATCGATTACGCTTAAATTTTCCGGGAGCTCTATGCCGCACCTGGCGCATTCTTTTTTTAATATCGATCTATCTAAATCGTCAAAAAATATCGTCGCTCCTGTTTGCGGTCTATCGCCGATACAGTGGTAGTTTACGCCTACTACAGCTGCGCTAAATTCGCTCGCGACAAACTGTGCTAAGTGCTCGCGGTAGTTGCTGTCCGCGTCTCCTCCGTAGCCAGGGATTATAAAAACTATTGACGAGACCGGCTTTTTGGTATCAAAGCAAAGGTTAAACTCTAGCAGGCTTTCTCGCTTTATATCAAGCTCTGTATCGTCGCAAGAGTGGATTTTATATGTTTTTTTAACTATCGTGCCGTTTTGCCATATTTTTGAAACTTGTAGATTGATTTTATCGTTAGATTCAAAAAATTTATACTCTAAATTTTCCGAGATATAGGTTATGCTTTTATCCTCGCAAGGTTGTTTAGGGCGAGTTGCGATCTTGGCTAACATCGGCGGGAGTTCTTTTGAGATCAGCGTTTTTATAGACATGTCAAAGCCGTGAGTTAGCGATTTGATAAATTTACCGTCAAGCTCGCTTTCGTCTTTTATTATTTTTAATGTCGCGTCTATGCCGCATGCGTTAAATTCGTTATAAAGTTCTGATTTATCAGCGATAGGAGCGATGTCGTCTCCGGCATAGTGATAGCTTAGATAAATCGGCTTTGGATATTTGCTTTGGGTTTTTACATGGTCTAAATTTAAAATATAACGTATCTTTTCGTGTGCTGGCATAAATCTCTTATCGGAGCCATCTTTTAAGGTCCAAAGCGTCTTGTCGGAGATGAAAAAATTTATATGTTTAAAAAGCATATCGTTTGATGAGCAGCAGTGATTCATATAGTCAAGCTCTTTACCAAATCCCACGATCCTTAGCGGATATTTGGCATAACTGCTGTTATCGATGACGCCGTCTATGAGCCACGGAGCAATCTTGGCGGCCATATGCGATAGGTAGCCTCCGTGCGAGCTGCCGATCATGACGACTGGTAGTTCGTTTAAATTTTTAATCGCTTTAAACGGCGCATTTGCCTTTATAAAAAGTAGGGCGTTTATCAAATCCTGCGCCTGCATAATGCCGAAATTTTGGTATTCGTCTTTTGCCGGATCAATCGTAAGGGATAAATTTAAAACAAAATCTTTTGGAAATGCTCCGCTATTTTTATTGTTGTCTATATAGTTACTAACCGCAGACAAGACGCCGTTTAGCTTATCGAAATTTTTTAGCGAGCTCAGATTGCCGCCTAGTTGCAGGTTTATTTCTCGGCATTTTTCTCTTAAAATTTCTTGATCAAATTCGTCCATATAGTATCTAGCGCCCGTAACTAATCTGTTGTAGATATGGTGATAATCTACATTGATCACGGCTACGTTAAATTCTCTGGCGGTAAATTCGGCTAGATAGTCTCTATATGCTTTATCGACGTCGCCGCCGCATCCAGGCACTATAAAAACTATGGCGTTAACCGGCTTATCGTCATCGTAGCACAGTTTGAAGTTTAATTTCGTAGAGCGTTTAACGCCCAGCTCCATATCGTCGCAAGAGTTGATTTCGTAGATTTTACTGACTACCATTTTTTTGCCTTCCGTGATTTCTTGTATTATACCTCTGCCGAGCTAAATTTAGCTTTTTTGTCAAGTGTAATCGGTCGATCGTAAGCTATGCGGTGGTTATACTAAGGATTATGGAATCGATTTTTGGTTTTGATAAATTTAAGCGTAAGATTTAAATTTTAACTGCGAGATTAGAAATTATTTGCAGTTTCGCCGCCAAATTTTAACAGCGCCGAGCCCCAAGTAAAGCCGCCGCCGAATGCGTCCAGCAAAAGCAAATCGCCTTTTTTAAGTCTGCCCGCTTCGTATGCCTCGTTCATCGCCATAGGTATGGAAGCCGAGCTTGTGTTGCCGTATTTTCCGACGGTTACGACGCACTGTTCGTTTGTAAAATTTAAACGTTGCTTGACTGCCTCGATGATGCGCAAATTTGCCTGATGAGGTATAAAAAGATCGATTTTATCGCTTGAAATTTGATTTTTTTCTAGGATATCTACGACGTCTTTGGTTAGCGTCTGGACGGCGATTTTAAAGACTTCGTTGCCCGACATCTTGATAAATTTCTCTTCGCCACCTGGAGTTATGAGTAGGTTCGCGTAGTTGCCGTCGGCTGCAGTGTGAACGTCGATTATTTCGTTTTCTTCGCTAGCGCTTACGACTGCTGCACCCGCTCCGTCGCCAAATAGTATGCAAGTCGTTCTATCGGTCCAATCGACGATCTTACTTAGTTTTTCGGCTCCGATTATCAATACGTTTTTTTTGCTTCCGCTTTCAATTAGTGATTTTGCAAGCTCAAGCAGATAAATAAAACCGGTGCATGCCGCGCTTATATCAAATGCCGTAATGGCATTTATGCCTAAATTTTTAGCGATTTTACACGCCGTCGAAGGCATACAAAAGTGATCGGGCGAGATAGTCGCGCAGATAATTGCATCGATATCTTTTGCGGTCAAATTTGCTCTTTCAAGGGCTATTTTTGCCGCTTTCGTGCCAAGCTCGCTCGTATCTTCATCCTGCGCTATGCGTCTTTGGCTGATGCCGGTGCGCTTAACTATCCATTCGTCGCTAGTTTCCACCTTTTTTTCAAGGTCGAAATTTGTTAAAATTTTAGGCGGAGTGTATGCAGCTATGGATATTAGCGAGGCTTTTGGCATTAAATTTTTCTTTGTAATTTCATTTTGCGAAGTGCGACAGCTCGTCTTCGATGACTTTATTTATATCGGAGTTTGCGAATTTTAGAGCTTGAAATATCGCATTTTTTATAGCTTTTGGTGTGCTTTTACCGTGGCTTATTATGACGCAGCCGTTCACGCCAAGTAGCGGTGCGCCGCCATATTCGTCGTAATCAACTTGCTGTTTTAGAGTTTTAAAAACTTTTTTCATGAGAAGCGAGCCTGCTATAGCGACCGGGGATTTTTTAACATGTTTTTTGATGATTTTAGTTATCGCGTCAGCTACGCCTTCGCTTGTTTTTAGTAGGATATTTCCGACGAATCCATCGCAAATAACGACATCGACGCTTCCGTCAAAAACCTGATTTCCTTCGGCGTTGCCTACGAAGCTATCAAGTTTTGAGATCATTTCAAAGGCTTCTTTAGTCGCCTCGTTGCCTTTACTGCTCTCTTCGCCGTTAGATAAAAGTCCTAGTTTAGGGGATTTTATTTTTAAAATTTCTTTTGCGTAGGCTTCGCCCATTATCGCAAATTGAAATAGATGCTCCGGCCTACAGTCCACGTTTGCGCCGACGTCCAAAACTAGCGTGTTGCCGCCGGTTACATTTGGCATCAGCGTCGCTATCGCCGGGCGCGAGACGTTTTTAAGCCGTCCGACTCGAAGCGTGGCAAGACTCATCGTAGCTCCGCTGTGTCCTGCCGAAACTACGGCCATAGTTTGTTTATTTTTAAGTAGCTCGATAGCCTTAAAAATACTGCTTTCTTTTCGCTTTAATGCATCGGTGGCGCCGTCGCTCATAGAAACGACCTCGTCGGCTTGAATAAATTTTACGTATTGTTTTAAATTTTGCGGAACGAGGCTTTCTAAAATTTTCGTATCGCCTACCAGAATGGCTTCAAATTTTACTTCTTTTAAAGCCTCGATCACGCCGCCGATAATAGGTTGCGGACCGAAGTCGCCGCCCATCGCGTCAATGCAAATGCTGTTCATTTATATTAATACTCTCCGGTAGTTTTATTTACGCGGTGAGGCATTTTCCATGAGCCGTCTTTATCTTTTACGGGAACCGGAAGCGTTACTTTGTAGTGCGTTCTTCTCTTTGCCGCGCGAGTATGACTTACTCTTCGTTTAGGTACTGCCATTTTATTCTCCTTTATAGATTTTTACATTTATCACAATAAAAATAATCGCTCTTAAAAGCTTCTATTTCACTTGTTAATACTTCTTCTAAATTTATAAAGCCGTCGAAAAACTCAACCACATCGTCGAGGTTTTCTTCGTTATCTTTATAAATTCCGTCGCTTAAGATCAAATTTACATCTTCATCAAGCTTTAAATTTATATCTTCGCCGCATCGGTCGCAGTTGTGAGCTATCTCACCTACGATCTTACCTTTGCAACTAACTAAATTTTGGGTTACTCTTTTTAGTTCGCCGTTAAAATTTAGCCCGTCCGAGTTTAGCTCGAACGGCATTTGATTATTTGTGATTTTGGCGAAAGATATTTTCAAAATTTAACCTAAATTTAGCAAATTTCTCTTGTTGCAAAGAAAAATGCGATCTCGTTTTTAGCGTTTTCTAGGCTGTCGCTACCGTGAACGGCATTTGCGTCGATGCTCTCTGCAAAGTCGGCTCTAATAGTGCCAGGTTTTGCTTCTTTTGGGTTTGTTGCGCCCATTAGATCGCGATTTTTAGCTACCGCATCGTCGCCCTCAAGAACCATAACTACGACCGGTCCGCTCACCATAAAATCAACCAAATCGTTGAAGAAAGGTCTGTTTTTGTGAACTGCATAGAAAGCTTTTGCGTCGCATGTGCTTAGTTTGACTTTTTTCATAGCGGCGATTCTTAGTCCGTTGCTTTCGAATCTATCCACGATTTTTCCGATAACGCCCTTTTTTACGGCATCAGGCTTAATAATAGAAAGCGTTTGCTGCATAAAATTTCCTTTTTGTGGTTTTTATAAGGCGGTGATTATATCAAAAAAAAATTAAATTTCAAAATAAGCCCCGCAAAAGGGCTTAAGTGCGGAGTTTACGAGATGACGGCCGTGGCGCCAGTCCTCATATCGGCGGTTATCTCGGTGCGAGACGGCTGTCCTGCATAAGGAGCGTCCCAAACGATGCAGCCGTCGGTTGGGCAGGCTGAGGCGCATGCAGGCTCGTCGTTAAATCCTACGCACTCGACGCATTTATCGGCATAGACGTAGTATGCGTCCTCGCCAGTCGGGTTATCCGCGTCGTCTACGATGGCACTCGTCGGGCACTCGTCGATGCATGAGCCGCAACTTATGCAAATGTCTGTTATTTTTACTGCCATTTTTTATCCTTTTTGGTCAAAATTTTCGCAAGAATATCAAAAACTAAGTAAATTTGATATTAAATTTTTGCGTTAAATTTTAAAACGAAAACGTTAAATTTTTAGCTCTTTTTAATCTTTAGATGATATAATTTCGCTACAAATAAAAATTATTAAGGAGAAAAAATGTTAGTAACAAAAAAAGCACCTGATTTTACAGCTGCAGCAGTTTTAGGAAGCAATCAAATCGTGAACGATTTCAACCTATATAAAAATATCGGCGAGAAGGGCGCAGTAGTATTTTTCTACCCTATGGACTTTACATTCGTTTGCCCTAGCGAGATTATCGCGTTTGATAAGAGATACGACGAATTTAGAGCTCGCGGTATCGAAGTTATCGGCGTTTCGACAGATAACCAATTCTCTCACTTTGCGTGGAAAGAAACTCCGGTAAACAAAGGCGGCATCGGCCAAGTCCGCTTCCCGCTAGTAGCCGATATGACTAAGTCTATCGCTCGCGGTTTTGACGTACTTCTAGAAGACGCTGGCGTTGCTCTTCGCGGTAGCTTCTTACTTGATAAAGACGGCACCGTTCGCCATGCGGTTATCAACGATCTTCCGCTTGGCAGAAACATCGACGAGATGATCAGGATGGTAGATACTATGCTATTTACGAACGAGCACGGAGAGGTTTGCCCTGCCGGCTGGAACAAAGGCGATAAAGGCATGAAAGCCGATACCGCAGGCGTCGCAGACTACCTATCTCACAACGCAGACAAACTATAATTATCCAAATTTAAGGGCGAGCTCTCGCCCTTAGTGCTTCTTTTCTACATCTTTACATCAAAACGACATTAAGTTTAATACAAAATATCAGTACTTAAATGAAAAAATAAGGATTTTTTATTATAATCTAGTTTTAAACTTTATTCGGAAGGAATCATATTTCAGATGAACGGCACGTATAACGACAGCTCTTTTATGCGCGAGGACGCAGTGACCGTATTTGCCAGAGTACGAAACGATAACCGCCAGGTGCACTTTCTAAATCTTTACAACGGCGTAAAAGTCGAGTGCATGGGCGAAGTAGAGCATGTAGAAGACGATACGGTCGTCTGCAAGGTAACATTAGAGCAAATTTTGGCCATGAAAGAGGAACAAAACGCCTATATCGTACGCGATGAATATTTTTCCGAAAATTTAAGGGCGGATATCGTCGGATTTGATCTTGCAAATTTGACCGTAACGCTACAAAATTTCACGTATATGCAAAATTTGCACGCGAATTTAAGAAAACATCAGCGCGTATATCCCGATCGTTACACCAAGGTGATCCTCACGCAAAACGGTAGTGAAATACAGGGTAACCTATACGATATCTCAAGGGGAGGCCTAGGCGTCGTTAGCTTGGATGACGGCGAGTTTAAAGAGGGCGAGCTTATAAATGCTAAATTTGAGTTATGCATACCGGACGAGGTGGGCGACTCTAATAAAAACATAAACATAGATACCGATCTAAAACTTGTCGCAGCGCTAAAATATAAGGGCGCGATGAGATACTGTTGTCAGCTAGCCGATAAAGACGGCGCAGGCGAAGATATCGCGAAATTTACCAAAAAACGCGTAATAGAAACTCTAGAAGAGCTAAAAGAGCAGCTAAAAACCTACCAATAAATTTAACGCAAAATTAAAAGGCAAGCCTCGCGCTTGCCTTTTTTAAATTCTACCCGCCTCGCTTTCAAATTTATCCTCCCAGCTTCACCCGAAATTTAATCAAAAATCAGTAAAATAGCCCAAAATTTACAAGGAAATTTCATGAAAACCATTCAAGAAAATTTAAAGCTATTTTACGTCGGTCTCAAAGACAAAGAGCCGTTTTTTTATAAAAACAAAGACCTCACGACGCACGCGGCCATCATCGGCATGACCGGTAGCGGTAAAACAGGTCTTGGTATCGGCATCCTAGAAGAAGCCTGCATCGACAACATCCCGACCTTTATAATCGACCCAAAGGGCGATATGACCAACCTCGCTTTGGCCTTCCCGCAGATGCGAGCGCAGGATTTTGCGCCCTACGTCGATGAAAACGAAGCGCAAAACAAAGGCATGAGCGTGGATGAGTTTGCCGCGAGCGAAGCGCAGATGTGGGCAAAAGGCATCGAGGGTTCGTTCCAAAGCCTAGAGCGCGTGGGACTTTTTAAGGATAGCGCCGAGCTAAAAATTTACACGCCAAAGAGCGGTAGCGGCGTCGGCGTAGCGCTGCTCGGGGATTTTGCCCGTCCGAGTTTAGACGTAGGCAGCGAGGAGTTTAGTGAGTACGTCGGCTCTCTGGCTAGCTCGGTGCTATCGCTTGTGGGCATAGAAAACGACGTAAACTCAAAAGAACACCTACTCATCTCAAACATTTTTATCGATAAATTTAGCCAGGGCGCGGACGTGAGCTTAGAGGAGCTCATCGGCTTTATCGCGACGCCTCCGTTTGCCAAGATCGGCGTATTTGACGTGGAGAAATTTTACCCAAGCTCCGAGCGTATGAAACTAGCGGTCAAGATCAACACGCTGCTTGCAAGTCCCGATTTTCGCGCATGGCTAAGCGGCGAGCGACTCGATATCTCAAAGATGCTTTTTAACGCAAACGGCAAGGCAAAGTGCAATATCTTTACCATCTCGCACCTAAAAGACAGCGAGAGGATGTTTTTCGTGACGCTACTGCTAAACGAGATCATCGCGTGGATGCGCAAGACTGAGGGTACGAGCTCGCTTCGCGCGGTGCTTTATATGGACGAGATTTTCGGATTTTTCCCGCCAAACGGCAATCCGCCTAGCAAAACCCCGATGCTTACGCTGCTCAAGCAAGCCCGCGCGCACGGCCTTGGCGTGATACTGAGCACCCAAAACCCGGTCGACCTTGACTACAAAGGCCTTAGCAACATCGGCACGTGGTTTATCGGGCGCTTGCAAACCGCACAGGATAAGGCGCGCGTGATCGACGGTATGACGGGGCTTGCGGGCTCTGCGATGGATAAAGGCGAGATAGAAAATCTCATCTCAAATTTGCAAAAGCGCAACTTCCTACTAAAAAACATCCACGAGGACGGGCTGTCCGTCATCTCGACGCGCTGGGCTCTGAGCTACCTAAAAGGACCTCTTAGTCGCGAGCAAATTTCAAATTTGATGAAAGAGCAAAAGAGCGGGTCGAATTTGAGCGGATCAAGCTCGGCAAAAAGCTCAAATTTCGCCGCCAAACCGGTGCTGTCGCCGGATATCACTCAAATTTACGCTGCAAGCTCAAATTTGCAGGAGGGCGGCGAGCTGGAGGGGTATCTTTACGGCGAAGCTAAAGTGCGATTTTACGACGCTAAAAAGGGGCTTGACGAGGTGCGCGAGGTAAATTTCACGCTAAGGCTGGATGAAGCTCAAAAAAGCGCCGACTGGAGCGAAGCTAGCGAAAATATGCATTTTACCGCGGTTTCGGAGCCAAATTTTAAACTATCCTACGCGCCGCTGCCTGGCTTTGTCGCGGGGGCTAAAAATTTCAAAGAGCTAACCAAAAATTTCAAAGAATTTATCTATAGAAACTACAAACTTAGGCTCTTTAGCGCGCTAAATTTAAGCTCGGCGCCGGGCGAGAGCAAAGAGGAGTTTTACGTCCGTTTGGCCGATAAATGTAACGAAATTTTAGAGGCGCAAACAGCCAAACTAACGGCTGAGTTTGACAAGCAAAAAGCGCGCCTGGAGGAGAAACTAAACCGCTCTGTGGCAAAGCTGGAAAAAGAGCAGCGGGACTTTAAAAGCAAGGGCATCGAGACCGCGATCTCGGTGGGTGCTAGCATTTTGGGCGCGATTTTTGGCAAAGGGCTGCTAAGTAGCGGCAACATCGGCAAGGTCGCGACCTCTGCGCGCTCGGCAAACAGCGTGCTAAAAGAGCGCAGCGATGTCAAACTAAGCGAGCAAGAAGTCGCCCAGCTAAACGCGCAGATCGAGGAGCTGATGGCGAAATTTGAAGAAGACGCGAGTGCGCTAAAAGCCAAAAACGACGTGCAAAACGTGGAGGTGACGGAGGTGGAGGTTGGTCCAAAGAGTAGCGATATATACGACGAAAAGGTCTATCTTTTGTGGAAGTAGCGGCTTGTTTTTTTGGTTTATACTTCGTTGGATTCAAATTTTACTCGGTCACTACCGACCAGGTAGCTCCCGTCGTAAAATTTGAATCCGCCTCGTCTAAACACAAAAATACTTCGCCTTATCTTTCTTATATTCAAATTTGGACTCAAATTTTATTCGCCGAGACCCGCACCTTGAAAATGTCAAATTTGCATTTTTGGCGCGACGGCGCCAAATTTAACCTGCGCATAGCGCAGCAACCTCTCACGTCGTAGGGGTTGGGGGATTAAAGGGGGTGGGGAGCGACTTCGCAATTTAAGCCCCCACCCCCTTTACAACAAAGTAAAAAACAACCTCAAATGGTTGTTTTTTACACAAAGAAGTTCGGCTTGCAAGACTAAATTTGACCAAACCAAATTTAGCACCTTAAAGGCGCAGGTCTCGGCGAGTAAAATTTACAAATTTATCGCCCTTCAAAACGACCGATTTATCAAAAAATCAGCCGAATTTAATTAATATTGCGAAATCGAAACAAAAATCAGGATAAAAGATGAACGAAAATTTGATAGCTTATGCCGCGGCGTATCTGCTTGGCGGCATCCCCTCTGGCGTGATTTTGGCATATATCTTCGGTGGAGTAAACATCAGAAGCGAAGGTAGCGGCAGCATCGGCGCGACCAACGTTTTGCGCGTGCTAAAGCAAAAAGACCCCAAACTCGCTAAAAAGATCGCGATTTTGACCGTAGTTTGCGACGTTTTAAAGGGCGTTTTACCGATACTGATCGCGAAATTTTTTGGCCTTGCTCCCGCGACGCTTTGGGCGATGGCGGTACTTTCTGTGCTTGGACACTGCTATTCGCCGTTTTTAAAATTTGAAGGCGGCAAGGGCATAGCCACTGGTGCGGGCGTTTTGGCGGTTTTTTTGCCGCTTGAAATCATTATCGCGCTTGGAGTTTGGTTTGTCGTGGGCAAGCTGCTTAAGATCTCCTCGCTAGCTTCGCTAGCCGCGCTTGTGGCGTTTATCGTAGCGACTTTTGCGCTTCAGCCGCAAATCCCTGATATCGACTCCTATGCGCCGATATTTTTGATCGCGTTTTTGGTCGTTTACAAGCATCTGCCAAATATTAAACGCCTAATAACGGGGCAAGAAAAGCGCGTAATTTGACTACGATTATCAAAGATTACGAGTTTAGCACTATCATCGGGCTGCTTGATTTTGAGCGCGTGACGCCGCAGAAGGTAAGAGTGAACGCGGAGTTTGAAAGCGGCGAGTTTATAGACTACGTGGAAGTGATAAATTTGATCGAGGAAATTTACGCGCGGGAGAAATTTGGCACCGTGGAGAGCTCGCTTGAAATTTGCGCGAAAAAGTTGAAGGAAAAATTTAGCTCGCTTAGCTTTTTAAAAATGGAAATTTTAAAAATCGAGATCGTCAAAAATGCGACGGTTGGCGCAAGAGCTGAGTTTAAATATTAAATTTTTTTTAAAGTATCTTGAAATCTTGCTTAATTTATGCTACAATCCCAACAAATTTCACTGAAGGGAAAAAATGAGAATTTTAATAGTTGAAGATGAGGTAACTCTAAACAAAACCATCGCCGAGGGCTTGCAAGAGTTCGGCTACCAGACCGACAGCTCGGAGAATTTCAAGGATGCTGAATACTACATCGGTATTAGAAATTACGATTTGGTTTTGACTGATTGGATGCTGCCTGACGGCGACGGCGTGGATCTGATCAACATCATCAAACACAAATCTCCGCGCACCGCAGTAGTCGTACTGTCTGCGAAAGACGATAAAGATAGCGAAGTTAAGGCATTTAGAGCTGGTGCGGACGACTATATCAAAAAGCCGTTTGATTTCGACGTTTTGGTAGCTAGGATCGAGGCTCGTTTGCGCTTTGGCGGTACGAACGTTATCAAGATAGACGACCTTATCATCGATCCGGACGAGGAGAAAATCACCTATCTAGGTCAAGATATCGAGCTAAAAGGCAAGCCGTTTGAGGTACTAACTCACCTTGCGCGCCACAGCGATCAGATCGTCAGCAAAGAGCAACTACTAGACGCGATCTGGGAGGAGCCTGAGCTCGTAACTCCAAACGTAATCGAAGTAGCAATCAATCAAATCCGCCAAAAAATGGATAAACCGTTAAATATCTCGACTATCGAGACGGTCAGAAGACGCGGGTATAGGTTTTGCTTTCCCAAAAAAGCCTAAGATTTAGGTTTATAGTGCAATTAGCATCGGCTTCTACGATGCTAATTCTCATCATCTCCGTTCTTTTATACCAGTATATCAAGGTCACGATATACGAGGGCATCTCGCAATCGCTCGCATACGAAGCTAAAATTTTATCCACGAGCGCAAATTTATCTAAAGTAGAAAAACCGTTTGAGTACTTCACGCTAAACGATAGTCCCACAAAGGCAAAGCTAGTCGAGGGCAAAACGGTATCGCCATATTTCGTTACGGAAAGAGTTGGGCAAAAGACTCATTTGACGTTATTTTATCCGTATATGGACGACACTAGCATCGCGCTAACCAAAGACACAACTCATCAAAGCAAACTCGTAGATCAAATTTTAATCGATATCATCATGGTAAACGCCACGTCGATACTTCTGATTATTTTTTACGTGCTGTTTTTGTCGCGGATGCTCTTGGTGCCGATTAAAATTTTAAGCAGAAAAATGACGAATTTAAACGAGCGGTTTTTGCAGACGGTGAGCCTTGAAGAGCTACCGCCCGAGTTTAAGCCGCTAGGCAAAAGCCTAAACCGTCTAATTGAGCGTATTCAGACGTTCGTGCTATATCAAAAGGAGCTTTTTGTCGGCGTCGCGCACGAGCTAAAAACGCCTCTTGCGGTGATGAAAACCAAAAACGAAGTTACGCTAATAAAGCCTCGCGAGAGCGAAAAATATATCGAAGCGCTCAAAAACAACAACGAAGCCATCAATCAAATGAACAAAATGATCGGCTCTATCCTGGAGATCGGGCGGCAGGAGGGCGCGCAGTTTGAGGAGGCTGTGCGCATCGATATTATCGAGTTTTTAAATCAATCTGCGAATAATTTTAAAATTTTAGCTCGCGGCGAGGGCAAGGATATCGCGACTGATTTTGCGCCAAACAGACTTGAAATGACGCTACAAACGACGCTTTTAACGCACGTTATTCAAAATTTCGTCCAAAACGCGATCAAATTTTCTCCTCGCGGCGCCGTGGTTACTCTACGCTCGCGCCTTAGCGAAAATGAATTTATCATCGAGGTCGTAGACGAGGGTTGCGGCATCGACGAGAGCAAGGACCTTTTTGCGCCGTTTAAGCGTTTTGGCGATAAGGGCGGAGCGGGGCTTGGGCTATTTCTAGCTAAGGGCGCGGCTCAGGCTCTGGGCGGCTCGGTGTCTATCAAAAACCGTACCGACGGGCACAGCGGCGCGATCTCGACCCTCACTCTAGCGATAAATAAAAATAATAAAGGCAAATAAATGGCAAAACGAACCGCTGTCATAGATCTAGGCTCAAACTCGATGCGAATGGCGATTTTTGAAAAGACTTCGCGTTACGCGTTTCACATCATCGGCGAATTTAAGATGAAGGTGCGTCTGGGCGAGGGCGCGTACGAGCACGGCGGCGAGATCTCGGAAAAGTCGATGCAAAAGGCCTGCGAAGCGCTTAGCGAGTTTAAAAATATCGCAAAAAACTACAAATGCACGAAAATTTTTACTATGGGTACCTCGGCTCTGCGCGACGCTCCGAATGCCGGCGAGCTCATAAGCATGGCGCGCAAAGAGCTTGGGATAAATTTAAAGGTCGTTAGCGGCAAGGATGAAGCGACGTTTGGCGGCGTGGCGGCGCTAAATTTGCTCGAGCCGCTAGAGGAGTTCGTCACGCTTGATATCGGCGGGGGCTCTGCGGAGCTAGCGCTTGTTAGCGGCGGCAAGATAGTAGACGCCGTGTCGTTAAATTTGGGCACGGTGAGGCTAAAAGAGCTATTTTTCGATAAGAAAAATTTAAACGCCGCAGCGCCTTTTATCAAAGAGGCGTTTAAAAGCTTGCCTAAAAATTTTAAAAGTAAAAACCTAGTCGCCATTGGAGGCAGCCTGCGCGCGATATCTTCGGCCATCATGTCGGCGCAAGACTACCCGCTAAAAACTGTGCACAACTTTGCCTACAAATTTCAAAACCATAAAAATTTCATCGAAAATTTAGCCCGGGCGAGCGTGCTGGAGCTTGGGAAATTTGGCATCAAAAAAGACCGATTCGACACGATTAGAGAGGGTGCGCTCATCTTTTTAGGAGCGGTGGACGCTGTGGGCGCACAAAATATCTATACTAGCGGCGCGGGCTTTAGAGAGGGCGTATTTTTGAGCGATATATTGCGTCCGACGCGTAAATTTCCGCCGAATTTTAACCCAAGCGTGAGGAGTTTGCAGGATAGATTTTTGCTAGACGATAACAAGACGATTGTTAAATACGCAAAAGACCTCTTTGCCGCGCTAGAGCCGCTGCACGGGCTTGAGGAGCGATACGAGAGCGAACTGGCAGTGGCTGCTAGATTGCACAGCGTGGCGCAGTGCTTGGGATTTTACGGCGAGCACGCTAGCTCAGCATTTTTCGTACTAAATGCCCTAAACTACGGCTTTTCGCATGCGCAAAAATGCCTCATAGCCGCGATTATCGCTCAAAACGGCAAAAAAAGCTCGAGCGAATTTGAGCGATTTAAAAACCTGCTACCGAGCGAGGATGTCGTGCGTTGGCTGAGCTTCATCCTCGCGCTTGCTAAAAATTTAGACGCAAACTGCTCGCATAAAAAGCTGGAGTTTGAGTTTATCAATCACACTTTGCAAATTTACGGCGCTAAGGAGTTGTTTATGGCGAAGGAAAATATCAAAAAGATGACTAAGCCGGATACCTTTGCGATCTGTTTTGCGTGAACTTACGTCTTTTGCCCTTGAAGTTCTTTGAGGGCTTTTTCTATCTTATCATCGAATTCTTTTGTTTTTGCTAGTATTGCTTCTGATATATTTTTAAATTTTGCTTCCAAGTCGTTTTTATTTAAATTTGCTATATTGAATTTTTCTATCGTCTTGGTTCTTTGAAATTTTTGGTTTGGAAAAATCATTTTATATAGGCTTTTTAATTTCTCGTTATCTTTGCAGTCTGTGTCGGAATAATACCCAAACCAAATATAATTTTCGTATTTCTCGATACCTAAATTTATAGCATATTCATTATCTTCGCTAGCGATTTCGGGCGTTTTGTCATACACGAATTTATACATATTTTCGGTACACTTGGTTTTTATACTGTATTTTGTATAAAGCGGTATGTTATTGTTTTTTAAAGTATTTATTATAAAGTCATATAGTTTATCTATTTTTGTCTTTTTGTAGTTAATTAAAATTTGAAGCTCTTTTTCGTATTTGTCCCAAATTTGCTCACATAAATTTTGTAGTTTTTCATTACTCATAATATTTTTCCTTTTTAGCAAATCGACATAGCTTGATAAAATAATATTTGCTTTTTGAGGCGGATTATTGTTTTTTAGCAAGTATTCTATGCTATCGCCGATTATTTTATATGTCGCTATTAGCCACCAGTCTTGCTCTGTCTCTTCCTCAGGCAAGCGCCCGTCCTTCGTTAGAAAAATATAAATTCTTTTAAAATCCTTATATTTATCGTCAATAAATTTGCGATATTTGAGCAACTGTTCTTCGTCTTCGTCTGCTTCAACTTTGTTTTCTATCGTTACAACAAATTTATTATTTTCGTCAATTAGCAAAAGATCGATATTATCGCTTTCTCTAAAAATTCGTATACTCTTTTCTTAGATTTTTAGATATTTTTCTAAATTTTCGTAGCTTTCTGAGGTATTATCGCTATTTTCTAACGTAAATTTTAAAAATCCTTCTAAAATTTGATACTTTAACCCGTGTTCATTATCTCCAAAGAGCCAAGCTAAGGTATTTGAGTGTTTTATTTCTTGATTGCCAAGGCCCGTAATTTCAAAGATATTAAAGTCCATTACGCTATTTTTGATAGCATTAAATTTTTCTTGAGCCTCTTTATCGTTTATAAATTCTTTTAAAATTTCCAAATCATTTTTGGCCAAATTTATCTCCGAATTTTAGTCTATACTCGCCTTATCTTTGTATGCGTCCAGCGTTTGGCGGTTTTCGATGTAGGCGTTTAGCTTTTTTTGATTTTCTTCAAAAAAGCTCTGAAAGTCCTGCTCGCTCGTCATCTGTTCTTCGCCGAATTTATCCAAAAGCACGTTTGACGTACCAGTTAGCACGAGGTAGCGTCTGTCAAGGTGCTGAAAAAGAACGACTTTGTTCGTATCATCAAGCGGTTTTTCGTAGATTATCTCCACGCCTTCGTCGCTTTTTACCTTTTCAAACCAGCCATTTTCGCGTTTTGTTTTTATCGTTTTTTGCTTGTTTTTTAGCTTTGCCTTGACGAACAAAAGCACGACCAAAAGTAGCGCCAAAACGCCCAAAACCGAGTAATATCTATAATCGATCATATCGCTCATGCCCTGCGTCATGAAATTTACGTCGCCGTTTTG
>CALCKS010000085.1 GCA_937965895.1 uncultured Campylobacter sp. | reverse complement strand
AAAGAGCAAGAGTACATAAACGAGGTTTTTAAGAGCAACTACATCGCGCCGCTTGGCGAATACGTGAATAAATTTGAAGCGAGCGTCTCAAGCTACGCGGGCGCGCCCGATGCTTTGGCGCTAAATTCGGGCACGTCGGCGATCCACTTGGCGCTAAGGGTGCTAGGTATCGGCGCGGGAGATGTGGTGCTAGCCTCTACGTTTACCTTTATGGCGTCCGTTAGTCCGATACTTTATCAAGGCGCTACGCCTGTTTTTATAGATAGCGACGAAAGCTGGAATCTAAGCCCAGAGCTACTAAAAAAGGCGATCGCAAACTCGCCTAAAAAGCCAAAAGCGCTCGTCGTCACGCACCTTTACGGACAGGCGGCCAAGATGAAAGAGATCTGCGAGATCTGCGAGCGGGAAAATATCGCCGTCGTCGAGGACGCGGCCGAGGCGCTGGGCGGCTTTTTGAACGGCAAAGCGCTGGGTACGTTCGGACGGCTGGGCGCATATAGCTTTAACGGCAACAAAATCATCACTACAAGCGGCGGTGGCATGCTGGTGGGCGAAAAAGAGCTCGTCGAGAAGGCGAGATTTTATAGCACCCAAGCTAGAGAGCCGTTTTTACACTACGAGCATAAAGACTACGGCTACAACTACCGCCTAAGCAACGTCCTGGGCGCTATCGGAACGGCGCAGATGGAGGTGCTTGAGCAGCGCGTGATAAAAAAACGAGAAGTTTTTGAAAAATATCAAAAAGAGCTTCCCGAGCTTGAGTTTATGCCTGAGATAGCAAATTCCCGCGGCAACCGCTGGCTAACGACCGCGCTGTTTAAAGAAAAAGGCGCGCATCTACGCGTGATTGAGGCGCTTGCGAAGGAAAATATAGAAAGCCGTCCGCTTTGGAAGCCGATGCACATGCAGCCTGTGTTTGAGGGGGCTCTAGCGTTTACAGACGGTACTAGCGAGGAGATGTTTGCGCGCGGTATCTGCCTGCCTAGCGGTACGGCGACGGGGGACGAGGAGTTCGCGCGAGTAGTAAAAATCGTAAAGGAAAATTTATAAATGTTTAAGGCGACGAAGCTAAAGCGGCTTGCGTTTTTTCTAACCTTTGACATCGTGATATTCGTCGCGTCGTTTTATCTGGCGTATCTGCTTAGATTTAGCGGCGTGCTGCCTGATTATTTTAGAGGCGGACTGGTCGCGGGCTGCGCTACGATGGTGGTTTTAAAGCTATTTTTCATGTGGCTTTTTAAAATTTACAAGGTGCCGTGGAGATTTTTCGGACTAAATGAAGCTAGGAAAATTTTCCTCGTTCATCTTTGCGCGATCGTTTGCTTTTGGATCGTTTATTTTGCGGCTCCTAGTCTTTTTAATCCGTTTCCTCGAAGCGTGATTTTTATCGATGCCGTTATCTCGTGCCTGCTAATCGGAAATTTAAGGATCGCCAAGCGTATGTTTTTAGACTTTTCTAAAAAGCCGCACACTGGCGAGCCCTGCATCGTTATCGGCGCTACGTCAAAGGCGCTTCACGTTTTAAAAGGGCTTAGGCAGGGCTATATCGATCTATATGCCGTGGGCGTGGTAGACGGCAGGAGCGATCTAGTCGGCACTTACTGCGACGGATTTTTAGTGCAGCCAAAGAGCGAAATCGCAAATTTGATCAAAGAGTACAACGTAAAAACCGCTATCATCGCGCTAGCTCTGGGTCAAGACGAGTTAGCCGAGCTTTTTGACGAGCTGACGGCTTACGGTATCCGCGATATCAAGATATTCTCGATGTTTGGTACAGGCAAGGACGCTATCAAAGATATCTCGATCGAGGATCTGCTAGCTAGAAAGCCAAAAGACCTAGATAGCAGCGCGGTGGAGAAATTTTTAGGCGGTAAGGTTGTTTTGGTTACGGGCGCGGGCGGTAGTATCGGTAGCGAAATTTGCAAGCAGTGCTTGAAATTTGGCGTTAGCAAGCTAATCATGATCGATCACAGCGAGTTTAATCTCTACAAAATCGGCGAGATAACTCACAGCGACAAAACCGTGAGCAAGATGATAAATATCGTAAATGAAGCGGATTTACGCGCGGTTTTTGAGGAGTTTAGGCCGCAAATCGCGATCCACGCCGCAGCCTATAAGCACGTGCCGCTTTGCGAAGCAAACCCTAAAGCCGCGGTCGTAAATAACATAATCGGCACTAAAATTTTGATCGATTTATCTATCGAATACGGCGTTAGCAAGGTCGTGATGATCTCATCCGATAAGGCTGTGCGCCCGACGAATATCATGGGCGCGACTAAACGCGTGTGCGAGCTTTATGCGCTAAACTCAAATTTGCCGGCTAAAACCGAGATCGTCGCGGTGCGCTTCGGTAACGTTCTGGGCTCAAGCGGCAGCGTAATACCGAAATTTAAAGAGCAAATCGAAAATAATAAACCGCTAACCGTCACGCACCCTGATATCACGAGGTACTTTATGCTAGTTTCCGAGGCCTGTCAGCTCGTGCTTCAGGCCGCCTCGATCGCAAAGGGCGGCGAGCTTTTCGTGCTTGATATGGGCGAGCCGATAAAAATCGCCGATCTAGCTAAAAAGATGCTGATTTTATCAAACAAGGAGCATCTGGGCGTCGAATTTGTCGGCCTTCGCCCTGGAGAGAAGCTTTACGAGGAGCTTTTAATCAATAAAGACGACGTAAAAACCGAGTTTCAGTCTATTTTCGTGACGCACTCGGGCGAATACGACGTGGCTAAACTAAACGAGCAAATTAAAAATTTAACACACGCGGACGACGTCGCGGCGGCGCTCAAAGAGATCGTACCGGAGTTTAATCACGCGCTAAATAAGGAATAAATTTGACGCTGCAAGATATACAGAGGTTTTCGGAGTTAAGATATAAGGCTAGAGCCTATATATGCTATCTTTTTAGTAAAAATTTGCCAAACAGGCTGCCGGGGGTAAACGCCGAGTCGATAAAAAGCGGCTTTGATAAAATGGCTCACGAGATAGAGGGCTTTGACGCGTTTTACGTGCTTGACGCAAACGGCGTACAAATAGGCGACACCGTAAGCCTAAACGAAAAATACAAAGCCGGCGGCGGCGAAAACTGTAGCAATAAGTCTTATTATTACACCGCGGTGCGCGAGAAGCGCTGCGTGCTAAGCGACCCGTATCCGTCCTCGCTCACGGGCGAACTGTGCGTGACGGCGTCCACTCCGATATATGATGATAAGGGAGAGCTAAAATTTGTCGCGTGTATCGACGTTTCGCTAGAAAATATCCTAACCATCGTCTCCCACGGCAAGCTAGAGAGCTACTTCGGTAAATTTCTTAAGGTCGTTTACGCCGCATTTTCGGTCGCGCTTTTTACCATAGCCTTGTTTTTGTTCGCCGACGCGCTCAAGGGGCTTTTGGCTAATGATCTTTTAAATATCGAAGTAGAAAAGATGTTTGAGCACACGATCGTGCTGACGCTGGCGCTTGCGATCTTTGATCTGGTTAAAGCGATATTTGAAGAAGAGGTGCTGGGTAAAAGCAAGCGCAATGAAGATATGGAAAACAAAACGATGATTAGATTTATCGGGTCGATCATCATCGCGCTTGCTATCGAGGCGCTGATGCTCGTGTTTAAATTTGCCATCACGGCGCCCGATCACATCATAAACGCGATCTATCTCATCGGCGGCGTTGCGATATTGATGATCGCGCTTAGCATCTATCTTTTTGCTACCAAGCAAAGGAGCTCGCATTGATCGGCATCATCGACTACGGTGCGGGAAATTTAAGAAGCGTTTTAAACGCGTTTGAGAGTTTAAATTTAAAGGCGAAACTCGTCGGTCGCGGCGAGGAACTGGGTAAATTTGACAAGATCATTTTGCCTGGCGTCGGAGCTTTTGGCGAAGCGATGGATAAGCTAAAAGATAGAAATTTTATCCCCGCGATAAAAGAGGCCGTAGCCGGCGGAAAGCCGTTTTTGGGCATTTGTCTGGGTATGCAGCTGCTTTTTGAGCAAAGCGAGGAGTTTGGCGTAAATGAGGGGCTCGGGCTCGTAAAAGGGCGAGTGGTTAAATTTGACCCGTCCAAATTTGACGCTCCGCTAAAGGTGCCGCACACCGGGTGGAATACGATAAATTTTACCAAGCAAACACCGATAAATAAGGATCTAGCGGCTAGCGAGTATTTATACTTCGTGCACTCTTATCACGTAGTTTGCGATGATGACGCGGCGCTTGGCTTTACCGAGTACGGCTATAAATTCGTAAGCGCGGTACATAAAGATAACATTTTCGGCTTTCAGCCGCACCCCGAAAAGAGCCATGAGACGGGACTAAAAATTTTACGAAATTTCGGAGAGATGTGATGGAAATTTTCCCTGCGATAGATTTAAAAGAGGGCAAGGCTGTTCGGCTTTTTAAGGGCGAAATGAGTAGCGCGAAAATCTACTCGGACGCGCCTTGGGAGCTAGCTAAAAGGTTTGAAGATATGGGCGCAAAGTGGCTTCACGTCGTCGATCTTGACGGGGCGTTTGCGGGAGAAGCGGTAAATCTAAAAACCGTAGAAAAGATCGCAAAAGCCGCAAATTTACAAATCCAAATCGGCGGCGGTATACGCGACGAAGCGCGAATAAAAAGCTACCTTGATAGCGGCATAACGCGCGTTATCTTGGGCTCGGTGGCGCTAAAAGATCCAAATTTTACTAAAGAAATGGCGCAAAAATACCGCGTCGCCGTCGGCATAGACGCAAAAGAGGGCTTCGTCGCCGTGCAGGGCTGGGCGGAGGTATCACAGATGAGAGCGACCGAGCTAGCGCATAAATTTGCCGGAGCCGGAGTCGAAGCGGTAATCTGTACCGACATCTCAAAAGACGGCACCCTTAGCGGCGTGAACGTTGAGTTTACCTCACAAATCGCAAAGGCAAGCGGTATAAATACGATCGCGAGCGGCGGCGTAAAAGATATCTCCGATATCGAGGCGCTAAAACGCGCGGGAGACATCTATGGCGTGATCGTAGGCAAGGCGTACTACGAGGGGACGCTCGATCTAAAAGAGGCCTTTAAACTGGGCCAATAAATTTTTAAAGTAAATTTAAATATAAAATTTGCTAGAATTGGACATTTTTTAAAAAAGGATACGATTGTGAAAATACTAGTAGTCGACGACAGCTCTACTATGAGAAGAATTATAAAAAACACCCTACAAAGGCTCGGACATCAAGAGATTTTAGAGGCCGAGCACGGAGTCGAAGCGTGGCAAATTTTGGGTCAGCACAGCGATATAAACGTGCTTATCACCGACTGGAATATGCCTGAGATGAACGGTCTTGAGCTCGTAAAAAAGGTCCGCGCCGAGCAAAAATACGTCGATATGCCTATCATCATGGTAACGACCGAGGGCGGTAAAGCCGAGGTCATCACCGCGCTAAAAGCAGGCGTTAATAACTACATCGTAAAGCCGTTTACGCCGCAAGTTTTAAAAGAAAAACTTGAAGACGTTTTGGGCTAAAAGAGCGTAAATTTGAAAGATAAATTTTACGAGCTTGAAGTTCTTTGCTCGCAGGAGCTTCGCGAGCTTTTCGAGGATCTCGTTTTTTCTTTGGGCGTTACTTGCACGCAGGAGACTGTCGGCGGGTTTATCGTCCGAGACGAAGACGAGCTAGACGAAGTGGAATTTGGCCTACGAGAGTACGCAAAATCTCTGCAAAATGCGCTTGGTCGAGAGATCGAATTTAAGATAATAAAAAGCCAAAAAGAAAATAAAGACTGGCTAAACGAATACAAAAAAAACGTAAGACCGATAGAAATCGGTAAATTTTACATCCACCCAAGCTGGGAAAATTCTAAAAGCGGGTTTGAAAACATCATCATCGACCCCGCTCTTGCCTTTGGCTCGGGTCACCACGAGAGTACGAGCGCTTGTATAGAGTATCTGCAAAAATATGCCGCAAACGGCATGAGCGCGCTTGATGTTGGCTGCGGAAGCGGGATACTAAGTATCGTCCTAGCAAAGCTAGGATGCGTCACGGATGCCTGCGATACTGACGAGCAAGCAGTGCAAAGTTCGCAAAAAAACGCCGAACTAAACGGGGTTAAATTTAATCAAATTTGGACCGGTTCGGTGGCGAATTTGGATAAAGAATACGATATCGTCGTCGCAAACATCATCGCCGACGTGATACTAATGCTAAAAAACGATTTGATAAATTTGCTAAAAGAGAGCTCGTATCTCGTTTTAGCAGGCGTTTTGGATAAATACGAAACGCGAATTTTAGAGTCTTTTTCGTCGCTCAAACTGGTAGAAAACCAAACCAAAAACGAGTGGAAAAGCTTCGTATTTCAAAAAGCGTAAAATAATTTAAGGAACATAATGGATAACAGAAAAAACGATGATAAAAATTTAAATAACGGCGGAAATAATTTTTTTAATAAAAATCCGATTTTAATTTTCGCCATTTTTGCTATCGTGATAGTGATAGCATTTCGCGGGCTTGGAGGCGGCGAGATGGACGGCACGCTACTAGGACAGAGTGCGGCCGGCTCGAAAAGCACCTCATACTCCGAGATAAAAGAGATGATAAAAAACAAGCAAGTAGCGCAGGTGGGCATCTCAGAAACCTCGATAAAAGCCGTGGATAACGGCGGCAGAACGTACTTTGCTAAAAGAGTAAACGACCCGACGCTAGTGCCGATCTTGGAAGAGCAAAAGATTCCTTATGGAGCGTATAGCGAGACGAACTGGTTTACAGAAATGCTCTTTTCGTGGGTACTCCCTATTTTCATTTTCTTTGGAATTTGGATGTTTTTAGCTAGCCGCATGCAGCGAAACATGGGCGGCGGTATCCTTGGAATGGGAAGCTCTAAAAAGCTAGTAAACTCGGAAAAGCCGAAGGTTAAATTTGCCGACGTAGCAGGCGTACAGGAAGCAAAAGAAGAAGTTAAAGAGATTGTGGATTTTCTAAAGCATCCGGATAGATATATAAATTTGGGCGCAAAAATCCCAAAAGGCGTGCTTTTAGTTGGACCTCCGGGTACGGGTAAAACCCTACTTGCAAAGGCCGTCGCGGGCGAAGCGGACGTGCCGTTTTTCTCGGTTTCGGGATCAAGCTTTATCGAGATGTTCGTCGGCGTGGGCGCTAGTCGCGTGAGAGATCTTTTTGAAAATGCGAAAAAAGAAGCCCCGGCGATCGTCTTTATAGACGAGATCGACGCTATCGGCAAAAGTCGCGCAGCTAGCGGAATGATCGGCGGAAACGACGAGCGCGAGCAAACGCTAAACCAGCTTCTAGCCGAGATGGACGGCTTTAGCTCGGATGCGTCGCCGGTTATCGTACTTGCCGCGACGAACCGTCCAGAGGTGCTTGACGCCGCGCTTTTAAGGCCGGGTAGATTTGACAGGCAGGTGCTCGTCGATAAGCCTGATTTTAAAGGCAGGATCGAAATTTTACGCGTACATATAAAAGATATTAAGCTTGACCATAGCGTTAGTATCGAGGATATCGCACGCATGACGGCAGGTCTTGCGGGGGCGGATCTAGCAAATATCATAAACGAAGCCGCGCTACTAGCGGGCAGAAAAGAAAAAGGCAAAGTCGAGCAGGCTGATTTGCTTGAGGCTGTCGAGCGAGCGATCGCTGGTCTTGAGAAAAAATCTCGACGTATAAATCCGAAAGAAAAGCGTATTGTAGCCTATCACGAGAGTGGACACGCTCTTATAGCAGAGACGACAAAGGGTGCAAACAGAGTCACTAAGGTGTCGATCATACCGCGCGGACTTGCGGCGCTTGGCTACACGCTTCATACTCCTGAAGAGAATAAATTTATGATGCAGCGCCACGAGCTGATGGCTGAAGTGGATGTGCTTTTAGCCGGACGTGCGGCAGAAGAGGTCTTTATAAAAGAGATTTCGACCGGTGCGGGTAACGACCTAGAGCGCGCGACCGATATACTTCGCTCGATGATCTCGATATACGGTATGAGCGATATCGCGGGACTTATGGTGCTTGAAAAGCGCCGCAGTACTTTCCTAGCCGGCGGTCAGGCCGATAGAGACTATAGCGATAAAACGGCGGAAAAAGTGGATGAATTTATCAAAACCACGCTTGATGAGCGCTATAAACACGTACTAGAGACGCTGCGAACCTACGGCGACGCGATAGAAAAGATGGTAGAGGCGCTTTACGAAGAGGAAACTATCGAGGGTGCGAAGGTTAGAGAGATCATCGCAAACTACGAACAAGAGCGCGGCATGCCTAGCAGGCTCGTAAATTTAGAAGACAAAGAGGAACAAGCGTAAAGGTATGCAAAACATCGGACTAATCGCAAAACAGGGCTACAAATACGTTTTTGCTTTAGGGCTTTTGCTTTTGCTTGCGCTGATTTTGGGTACGTGTCAAATTTTATTCTTCTCGCTTTTTGCGCTCTGCGTATTTTGGTTTAGAAATCCTGAGCGAGCGCTAGGCAGCGACGATGCGTACGCCGTGCTTAGTCCGATCGACGGCAAGATAAAAAGCATAGATAAAATTTACTATTTTGATACGCAGTGCGTAGCTATAACCATCCGTAAGGGCGTATTTGACGCAGGCGCACTCAGGGCTCCTTGCGATATGGAGCTTTTAGAAGCCAAACAAAGGCACGGCCTATTTTTGTGTAACGCTATGGAAGCTTCTAAAAATTTAAACGAGCGAGCATTGTTCGTATGTAAAAATTTAGATAATAAATTTGCGATCCGAGTCATCGCCGGACCTCTTAGTAAGGGTATTTCTTTTGAAAATTTTAGCCGACTAAAAGCCGGCAGGAGATTTGGCTTTTTAGGTAGCGGCGAGGTAGTTTTGATACTGCCTGCAAATGTAAGAATAAGCGTCAGCGTAGGCGAAAAGGTCGCTAGTGCGGGCATTTTAGGTTTTTTTAGCTACGAGGAAAAAGATGCAAGACAATCAGCATAAACTTCAGTTAATGTACATTTTGCCGAATTTATTCACGGCGGCTTCGGCATTTTTAGGTATCATCAGCATAATTGCATCCGTTCGTGGCTACATCGCGGCCGGCGCAGGGCTAGACGATGAAGCTAACGGCTATTTTTTCAAGGCTATTATTTACATCGTTTTGTCTCTTTTTTTGGACGGACTTGACGGACGAGTGGCGAGGCTAACTAAAACTACGTCGAAATTCGGCGTAGAGTTTGATAGTCTTGCCGATGTGATAGCTTTTGGCGTCGCGCCGGCGATGCTTTTTTATTTTACGGTCGGACACAGCTTTGGGCGTTTGGGTTCGCTTGTCGCTGCACTGTTTGTAGTTTTTGGTGCTATTAGGCTTGCTCGGTTTAACGTAATGACCGGCACATACGAGCCGTCCGTTTTTATCGGCCTTCCGATACCTACGGCTGCGATAGTCTCGGCATTTTGGGTCGGGCTAAGCTTAGAATACGACTTTACCAGAAGCGCCGAGTGGTTTTTGATGTTTTTGCAAATTTTGCTCTCTATTTTGATGGTAAGCAACATTCGTTACCCGAGCTTTAAAAAAGTAGATCTCAAAAGGGCTGACTTTTTGCGCATCTTAGTCGGACTTACGGTTGCGTTTTCGGCTATTTACGTTTGCCCCATCGAAGCGGTTACGACTTTAATGAGCGTTTATGTTTCTTACGGTATAATCCGCTATGTTTTTATGAGATTTAAAAACAAAAAAATTCAAAAGGAGAGCGAATGAACGGTAACGTCAAATTTAACGCATTTTTCTCCCTACTTCTGCTGCTGCGTTAGGCAGCGACTCTTTCACACCCCAATAATCAAATTTAACCGCACAAACTAAAACTATAAAAAAGGATAAGAAATGAACGAAAATAAAATTATAATATTTGATACTACACTTCGAGACGGCGAGCAAAGCCCCGGCGCATCGATGAATACCGAGGAGAAAATCCGTATCGCACGCCAGCTAGAGCGCCTAAACGTAGACGTCATGGAGGTCGGCTTTGCCGCGGCCAGCAAGGGTGATTTTGACGCGATACATCAGATCGCCAAGCAAGCCTCAAACGCCTCTATCTGTTCGCTCGCCCGCGCCGTGGACGGCGATATAAAGGCCGCCGGAGAGGCTATCGCGCCTGCTAAAAACAGACGCATCCACACCTTTATCGCTACAAGCCCGATCCATATGGAGTTTAAGCTAAAAATGGCTCCCGATGAAGTAATCAGGCGTGCCGTAAAAGCCGTAGAATACGCCAAAACATTTTGCGACGACGTGGAGTTTAGTTGCGAGGATGCGTGCCGAAGCGAGATGAGCTTTTTAAAAGAAATTTGCGATGCCGCGATAAATGCGGGCGCAAAAACGATCAACATCCCAGACACCGTGGGGTATCTATATCCCGAGGAGATTACCGCTCGCATAGGAGAAATGGTTAAATTTATAAACGGTCGCGCAGTCGTCTCCGTGCATAATCACAACGACCTAGGCCTAGCTACGGCAAACTCGCTAGCCGCGATAAAAGCGGGCGCCAGACAGGTCGAGTGCACGCTAAACGGCATCGGCGAGCGTGCCGGAAATGCCGCGCTTGAAGAGATCGTGATGGCGATAAAGACGCGTAGCGACGTATTCGCACCGCTTTACACGGACATAGTATATAAAGAAATTTATCCTAGCTCGCGCCTGCTAGCGGGCATCATCGGTATCGAGCCTCAGCCAAACAAAGCCATCGTCGGTAAAAACGCCTTCGCTCACGAAAGCGGCATCCATCAAGACGGCGTGTTAAAGCACAAAGAGACCTACGAAATCATCAGCGCCGAGAGCATCGGACTGGATAAAAACTCGCTGGTGCTTGGCAAACACTCGGGTCGCCACGCTTTTAAAGATAAGCTAATAAGCCTTGGCTTTGAGCTCGAAGATAGCGCGCTAAACGAGGCGTTTGAGAAATTTAAGGCGCTAGCGGATAAGAAAAAAGAGATCTTTGACGACGATTTGCGCGCGCTAGTTACGAGCGAGATCATCAAGATCCCCGAAGTTTTCGAGTTCTTGACGCTAACGCAAAGTAGCTGCAACAAAGGCTTAAGTAGCGCAGCTATTACGCTTCGCCACGCAGACGAGATCAAGAGCGACGCGGCGCTAGGCAACGGTACGGCGGACGCGATATTTAAGGTAATCGACCGCTTAAGCGGCATAAACGGCGTACTAAAAGACTATAAGGTAAACGCCGTTTCGCAGGGCAAGGACGCGCTGGCAAACGTCGTAGTAAAGGTCGAATTTGACGGCAAGACCATCATTGGACACGGACTTGATATCGATACGATGACGGCGAGCGCTAGAGCGTATATAGGCGCGCTAAATAGCTACGTAAAAATCACCGCTGCAAAGTAAAATTTGAGCGGTTTTGCTTCGCCCTCTAGGCAAATTTAAGGCTCGGATTCGTGCCTTAAATTTCTAAATTTAACCTTTAAATTCGGCTTGTTTTAAAACCAACAAAAATACAAAGCTCAAATTTAAACCTTCTCGCATTTACCGCCGCGCCGTTAAAATTTGCTATAATCAAGCCAAATTTTTCAAAGGAGAAAATATGAAAAAAATCGCATTTTTGTTGATGATTATCGGGGCGTTTGCGTTTGCTAAAAGCGAGGAAGCGCCGCAAAAATCTGAGCCAAAGCAGCTTGAGATGGTGCTCATCCTGGATAAATCAGGCTCGATGAGCGGGCTTGAGAGCGATACTATCGGCGGCTTTAACTCGATGATCGACAAGCAAAAAGAAGCAGGCGTGGACGCAAAGGTAACTACGGTGCTTTTTGATACGAATTTTAAGACGCTGCACGATAGAGCCGATATCAAAAAGGTCGAGAAGCTAACGAGTAAGGACTACGTCGCAGGCGGCAACACCGCGCTACTAGACGCTGTGGGTGATACGATAAACAAAATCTCAAAAGTCGAGGATATCTACGCTAAAAACAGAGCCGTGCTTTTCGTCATCATCACCGACGGGCAAGAAAACTCGAGCAAGGAGTACTCAAAGGCACAGATCAAAAAGATGATAAGCGATAAGCAGGAAAAATACGACTGGGAGTTTATATTTTTGGGCGCAAATATCGATGCGGTTAGCGAGGCGCAGAGCCTAGGCATAAAGGACACGAACGCGGTGAAATACAAAAACAGCAGCGAGGGTGTGCAGAAAAACTTCGAGGCTGCGGCCGAGATGTCTAAAGATATGGCGATGGATAAAAAATCTAGCTCGAAGTGGCGCGAAAAGGTGCTTGAGGATAAATAAAATTTGGCTTTAGGCGCGGCTCGTTGCCGTGCTTTTGTAAATTTGCGGTTGTTTTTAAATCGCAAGTCTTAGCGCAAAGCGGAGCAGGGCGATCAAATTTGACGAGGCGAGTTATTTTTGCTTCTCGTCAAATTTGATAAACACTGTTTCGCTTTGGCGCTATTAATCTATAAAAATTATTTTGGCGACTTTGCGACGAGTTTATCGCCGTATCGCCCGCATAAAACTACTTTTTCAACTTCTCGTAATCAATCATAAAATCAACGAATTTGCTTTTAAAATTCGGATCTTTTATCAGCCCGTATTGTATCGTCGCAGCTTCGATATTATCGATCTCTTGATATAGGTACCCGAGCGCTACGCGGCTTTCCATCGCGTTTGGATCGGTGAGCTTAGATAGCTCCAAAAGCGCAGTTGCGTTTTGCGGGTGGTTTGAGCCGATGGCAGCTACGGCTGCTAGAAACAGGGTGCCCGCGTCGTTTATCTTAAACTCGTCGATTATGCGGTTATAGATCTGATAGCTCTCTTCAAAATCATTCGTGAAAATGTCAATATAAGCTAGCGTCTGGAGCAAGTCGGCGTTATTGGTGCCTTGTTTTAGTAGCGCTTTTATCTTCTCGCGTTCGTAGTTTAGTAGGCCCGAGATTTGCAAAAGCTTGATGTATTGCTCTTTGATGATGTTTGCGCCGTGATAAAATGCTGCGTCGTTTAGCCGCTTGTCGTGGAAGTAAATTTGGATCTGCTCGACATATTTTTTGATGCCCTCATCCTTGTAGTTTGCGATAAAATCAAGAATGTTCGCCACGATATCATCAGGTAGCTTAGCCTTTAAAATTTGCGTCTTTTTAGCAAACTCCTCACCCTTGTCGGTCATCTTTGCGATTATCGCGTCAAAGGCTAAATTTAGCGCGCTCTCTTCCTTTTCTTCTTCTAGCCAGCGCATGAGAGCGCCGCTATTGTTTGCGATAAGCGCCATTAGAGCCTGGCTAACTGGCGCGTCTTTCGAGCTTGCGTCGTGGTCGAGATTTTCAGAAATTTCTTGCAGTAGCTTAGTATTATCCACTGCGTTTATATCGTTTGCGATAGCGCCTAGCACGCCAGCTAGATGATTTGTAGGGTCTAGGTGATAGCTCATGATAAAGTGCTTTGCCGCCATGCTAAAGTTGCCCAGCTGCGCGTAGCTAAGTGCTAGGTCGTAGTGTAAAACCGAGTGCTCGGGATATAGCGAGATGAGCGAGGCAAACTGCGCGTTGGCCTGCTTTAGCTTGTAGTTTAGGGCGTTTGCGATGGCTGATGAGAGCTCTAAATTTACCTTTGAGAGCGCGCCGCTAGCGTTTAGGTAGTTGCCCGCCGCGCTTGCATCGTCCAAAAATAGGCTAACGCCGCCTTTTCTTATGTAGTTTATCGTTTGGTTCGGGTCAAAAACCTTATAAGGCGCGAAATAAAACAGCGTCTCATATCGTTTGGTTTTATCGAAAAACAGGTCGTTTCTAAAGTGCGCCTGAGCTAAATTTACGTCGAAAAGCTCGGGTTTTAGTATCGTTTTGATCGGGAAATTCGCGCTTAAAAATAACGGATCTTCGTGAAAAACAGCTTTTATTTCATTGGTCGCAGCTTCAAAATTGCCGTCTTTTAGGTTGATGATGGCTATCATCGAGTTTATTTTATTTGAGTCGCCGCCTTTATTGAGTGCTAAATTTAGCCTATTTCTGGCCTTTTCATATTGCCCGAGTCTTGCGTAGAGCATACCCAGAGCTAGATCTGCGTCAAATTCTTTTTGGGCTTCGAGCTTTTTTATCGCTTCGGCGTCGTCGCCGATAAAGCTTAAAATTTTAGCCGCGAGGTAGTCGTAGCGGTCTTTGTAGTAGCCGTTTTCAGCGTGCGAGAGAGCCGCTAGAGCTTCGACGTATTGGCCTTTGTAGTAGTTTATTAGCGCGTAATAGTAGTTGTATAGCGGAGAGTCTGCCTCCTTGTACAAAAACGAATTAGCGAGATTTATATAATAGTTAAAATTTTGCTCGTTTTTTAGCTCCAGCGAGCTAACTGCGGCGTTTATGGCGCTAACGGCGACGTTTTCGTTATTGTCGATAGCTTTTTTAAAGCTTTTTAGTGCGTCTTCAAATTTGCCCTGTCTCATCTGCGAAACGCCGAGATTATAGTTTGAGAGGCTTTGGTTATAAACTGCGATGTTTTCGTAGATTTTCAGCGCCTCAAATTTATTGCCCTTTTCGTAGAGTAAATTTGCCTTAGCGATCATATCGTCGATCTTTGAGCTGCCGAATTTTTGCGACTCGTAGTGCTCCTCGATGTCTTTTACGATCTGTTTTTCGTCTATCGGAGGCTTTTTCTCGCCCCTAAAAACGAAAAATAAAACTACGGCCAAGATGATGACGAGCGCGCCCGCCGATCCTCCGATAATAAAAAGCTTTTTCTTGCTTTTTTTAGCCTCTTCTTGCGCGTCTGCGGTTTGTTCGGGGACTACTGGTTCTAGCTCGTCGAGCGAAACCAGCTCGTCGCTTTCGCCGCCTTCTTGCTCTTCCGGTCGAGGCTCTTTGTCACTTAGCTGGGTTTCGGCCTCTTCGAGGATTACTACGTTTTCATCGTCGTTTTGCGCCACTACATATACCTTTTAAGAACTTCGGGAATCTCGATGCTGCCGTCTACTTTTTGGTAGTTTTCCATTATCGCTATGAGCGTCCTGCCTACGGCTAGGCTCGAGCCGTTTAGGGTGTTTACCAGAGCGTTTTTCTTGCCGTCTTTGTAGCGGATTTTGGCTCTTCGAGCTTGGAAATCGCGCGTGTTTGATACCGAGCTTATCTCGCGGTATTTGTTTTGTCCGGGTAGCCAGACCTCGAGGTCTATCGTCTTTGCCGCGCTAAAGCCAAGATCCCCGCTGCAAAGCAGCATGTGGCGGTGCGGTAGCCCAAGGCTAGTTAGTAAGTCGCTAGCGCACGCCACCATCTCGTCTAACATCTGCGCGCTTTGCTCCGGAGTCGTGATAGCTACGAGTTCTACTTTTTCAAACTGGTGCTGGCGGATCATGCCGCGCGTGTCGCGTCCTGCTGAGCCTGCTTCTTTACGGAAGCACGCCGAGTAGCAAGTCATCTTTATCGGTAAGCTCTCGACGGGCAAAATTTCGTCGTTGTAAAGGTTTGTTACCGGCACCTCGCTAGTAGGGATCAGGTACAAATCCTCGCCCTGAGCCTTATATAGATCGTCTTCAAATTTAGGCAGCTGTCCTGTGCCGTAAAGTGTGTTTGCGTTTACCAAAAACGGCACGTTAACCAGCTCGAAGCCGCGCGCGTTGTTAAAGTCGATCATGTAGTTTACGAGAGCTCTTGATAGGCGCGCACCCATGCCCTTTAACACGCAAAAGCGCGAGCCAGAGAGCTTAACTCCGCGCTCAAAATCAAGCCAACCTAAGTTCTCGCCAAGCTCCCAGTGTTCTTTCGGTGTAAAGTCAAATTTTGCCGGCTCAAGCACGGTTTTTACGCAGACGTTATCGTCCTCGTCCTTGCCAAACGGCACGTCGTCGTCGGTGATATTTGGCACGCAGCTTGCGATATTTTCCAGTTTTTCCTCGTATGCGCGCACGATATCGGCGGCATCGTTCATCGCCGTTTTGTTTAAATTTAGCTCGTTTTTTAGCTCATCGGTGTTCTCGCCGTTTCTGGCCTTTATGCCCAGCTCCTTGCTCTTAGCGTTTTGGATCGCTTGGAAATTTTCTAGCGCTTGACGCTTGGCTTTTAGCTCGTTAAACGTCGTCAAAAGCTCGTTTAAAGCCTCGGGCTTTACGTTTTTTCCTTGTAATTTTTTTACGAACTCGTCGTAGCGCGTGTCTAGTAATTTTAGATTTATCATTTTTATCCTTTACACCATAAACATAACTTTAGCAAATATCACGATGATCGCCGCCGCCGCAAACGCAAACGGGTGGATATTGCCCAGCGGGCTAGGGCGTTTTAGTATAAATTTACACGTGAGATTGGTTGCTACCGCCGCAAATATCAGTAGCGCCAAAATAACCTTTATCATAAAGACGATTTGTAAATTCGACTCAAAATATCCGCCGGCTTTCGAGCCGACCCAGCTACTCATCATCATGCCGCCCGTTAGCACTAAAAGCAACACGCAAAGCGGCATGATTTTTATCGCGACGCTTGAGATGGCTTGCTGCGCTTTTTGCGCTATTTCTGCGGGCAGTTTGGCCTTGGCTCTTGAAAAAATAATCACATCGAAAAATAAAAATCCGACGAAAATGATAGCGCAGATTAGGTGAATAAGCTGCGCGTAAGGGTAGATTGATTGCATTTTTTTTCCTTTAAAATTTATTTGTATATGCCTGTTGCGGCGCGTATTTTTTCCATTATCGGCGCTGCGACGGCTTGCGCTTTTTTCGCACCTTCGTTTAAAATTTCATCAACTTCGCCCGCGTGATTTAGATAATAATCAAATTTCTCTCTCGCGTCTGCAAAATAGTCCCAAACCAGCTCGTTTAGATACATCTTAAAGTGTCCGTGTCCTTCGCCGCCGCGCTCATACCTAGCCTGTAAGTCGCGCTGTCCGTCCTCGTCTAGGAATAATTTAGCTATATTATAGACGTTGCAGTTTTGCCACTGCTTAGGCGCTTCAAGCGGCTCCGAGGTCGTCACGATGCTTGAGATTTGCTTTTTTAGCTCTTTGGCGCCGGCGAAAATATCTATCGTGTTGCCGTAGCTTTTGCTCATTTTCGCGCCGTCTGTGCCGGGCACGGTAGCTACGTTTTCATCGACTTTATACTCAGGCAGGACGAAGATATCGCCGTGCTCGTTGTTAAATTTGATCGCGATATCGCGCGCGATCTCGACGTGCTGGATCTGATCCTTGCCCACGGGCACGACCTGTGCGCCGTATAGCAGGATATCGGCCGCCATCAAAACCGGGTAGCTAAAAAGCCCGTGATGCGAGGTTAGGCCCTTTGCGACCTTGTCCTTGTAGCTGTGAGCGCGCTCGAGCAGACCCATCGGGGTGTACTGGCTCAGTATCCAGTAGAGCTCTAAAACCTCTTTGACGTCGCTTTGCACCCAAAATACGCTCTTTTGAGGGTCGATGCCCAGCGACAAAAACGCGCTCGCCGCCTCATAAGTGTTTTGTTTTAGCTTCCCTGCGTCGGCGACCGAGGTCATCGCGTGGTAGTTTGCGATAAACATAAACATCTCGTTTTGTCCCTGCGCCTCAACCATTTGTTTGATCGAGGCAAAGTAGTTGCCTAGGTGTAGTTTGCCGCTTGGTTGCAAACCCGTTAGTACTCTCATTTTTCTCTCTTTCTTATTGCTGCGCGTCATCTTTTGAGCGTCTTTGAATGAGTTTGCAAAATTTAGCTCGGCGGACTATATGTCCAGCCTACGCTAAATTTTTACTTCACAACATTCAAATCCATCTCAAAATACTTCCGCTTATTAAATTTTACAATCTGCAAATTTAAAAATTTTTTATTTGTCTTTTTTGTTATAAATTTTGCAATTCGTTAAATTTAGACTCGAATTTTTAACTCGCTTAAAAATTCGACGTTTACCGTTTAAATTTCAGCGATACAAACCGCTCTGAATTTGCACGCCGATACGGCCAAATGCTTTCGCATTAAATTTAAACCGCCCAAATTTAAAAAAGAAATTTAAAGCCTCAAATTTGAAATTTGCGCTCAAATTTCAACCTAAATTTTACTTAGTCCTTTTTATTGATTTTAGTTGTGCCTCGATCTCTTTCGCGACTTGCTCCAGCTCTTTGCCTTCGACGTCGATTATGAGATCGGCGACGTTTTTATACATCTTCTTTCTCTCGTCAAAAAGCTTTTTTGCCGCGTTTAGGTCGCGTAAAAGCGGGCGCTTGGCGTAGTGCATCTGCGCTTCGCCGCTCTCGTCTATACGCTTTAAAATCGCCCCAAAGCTTGATTTTAGATAGATGATTTTGCCGATTTTTTTTAGGCCTTTAACCTTTGCAAAGCCGCCGCCAGCCGCTATCACCGAGGATTTGACGTTTTTGGCTAGCTTTTTAGCGAGTTTTGCTTCGCATTTTCTAAAATACTCCTCGCCTTTTTTCTCGAAAATTTCTTTAACTTTTAAATTTTGCTCGCTTTCGATCAGCTCGTCGGTGTCTAAAAACAGCTTGCTTGTTTTTTTTGCGATATGTCTAGCTACCGTGCCTTTGCCAACGCCCATAAAGCCGATGAAAACTAAATTTTTACTCACTTTTTCCCTCGTTTTCCTCGTCCGAGCCGCTACGATTTTTAGGTATCAGCACGATCGGAGTACCAGATAGATCAAATTTTTCGCGTAGCTTGTTCGTTAGGTAGCGTTTGTAGCTAAAGTGTAGGGCGCGCGGACGGTTCATCACTAGCGCGATTTTTGGTGGCGCGAAACCAAACTGTACCGCGTAGTAAATTTTCACGCTCTTGCCCTTTTCGCGCGGTATCGGGTGCGCTTTTACCGCCTCTTCGATAGCTTCGTTTAGCCTTGCGGTTTGGATTTTTTGCGTGTAGTTTTTATAAACTTCTAAAATCAGCGGATAAATTTTATGCACTCTTTTGCCGCCCAGAGCCGAGACGCTGATGATCGGCGCGTAGGCTAGAAATTTAAATTTATCCCTGATCTCGCGGCTAAATTTATCAAAATCTTCCTCGCTTTTGTCCCATTTGTTTAGCACGATGATGACGCCGAGCTCAAATTTAGCCGCAAGGCCTGCTATGCGCTCGTCAAGCTCGGTTAGCGGTTCGGAGCTATCAAGCACCAGAAGTGCGATGTCGGCGAGCTCTAGCGCAGACTCCGTGCGGTTTAGCGCGTATCTTTCAATGCCTTCTATCTTGCCGCGCTTTCTGATACCAGCCGTATCGACGAACTCAAAAACCCTATCCTCATAAACGAAAGTCTCGTTTACCGGGTCTATCGTCGTGCCGGCTACGTCGCTCACGACCGCGCGGGACTCTTTTACTAGCGCGTTTAGTAGCGAGCTTTTGCCGACGTTTACGCGTCCGATGATGCCTACTTGGATATTTTTGCGTTGATAATCCTCGCGAGCCGACATCTCCCTAACCACCTCGCCGTCGTCGCCAAAATTTTCCAAAAACTCGTCCAAATCCTCACCCGTGTCGGGCCTGATCTCGTCTTTTAGCTGTTTATAGATCCAGTCCGCTAGTTCGTCGATGCCTGCGTTGTGGCTGACTGAAATAGCAAAGCTCGTTTTTGCACCGAAATTTGCAAACTCGTAGCTTCGTAGCTCGTCTTTTTTGCTATCGACTTTGTTGATTACGAGCGCGGTGGGTAAATTTAGCTTTAAAAGCGCGTAGTATAGGGCTTTATCCTCGTCGCTAGGCATCATTTTGCCGTCGACCATAAAGATAATGGCGTCCGAGCTTCTAGCTTCGGCTAGGGTTTTTGCCTTGACGTTTTTAAAGAGTTCGCTACTATCGTCCAGTCCGCCGCTGTCGATCAAAACGCAGCTTCTGTCGTAAATTTCTATAATCGTTTTGTTTGTATCTCGCGTCGTACCGCTAACGTCGCTGGTAATGGCTATACGTCTGCCGGCTAGGCGGTTAAAGAGCGAGCTTTTGCCGACGTTTGGCTTGCCGACTAAAATTATCTTTTGCAAAATTTTCCCTTAAAAATCCCGTTAAATTTACGGCGAAGTTTGCCGCGTTAAATCCCAATTATACAAATTTTTTGCTTACATTGTTTATAAATTTAAGCCGTTTTGCATTACAATACGCCTAAATTTAAAGGAAAAATTTTGTTTCGTAGATACGTTTTGCACCATTTGGGCGCTTATTATATGATCATCGCGTGTATGTTTTTTGCCGCCGTCGGAGGCTTTGCGAAAGTTTTGAGCGAGCAGATGTCTAGTATCGAGGTCGTATTTTTTAGAAATGCCGTCGGTCTTGCTATCGTGCTTTACGCCATTTACAAAAGGCCGCCGACGCATCAAAAAGGCGGGCAGTTTTGGGTGCTGATGTTTCGCGGATTTATCGGTACGATCGCGCTTTTTGCTCTTTTTTACAACATCGCTCACATAAATTTAGGCGCGGCTTATACTTTTCAAAAAACCAGCCCCATTTTCACGGCGATTTTTGCGGCGTTTTTTTTAAAAGAAGCTCTTAGCAAAAAGGGCTGGGGCGCGATATTTCTGGGCTTTATCGGCATACTTTTTATCATCCAGCCAAATCTTGGCATCAGTAAAACCGACTGGCTTGGGCTTTGGAGCGGCGTAGGGGCTGCGCTTGCGATGCTTAGCGTGCGAACTCTGCGCAAAAGCTACGACACGAGCGTCATCGTGCTTAGCTTTATGGCGTGGGGAACGGCTTTGCCGATGCTTTTGATGGGCATTGCGGAGTGGGTTAAATTCGAGCCTCTAGATTTCTTGCTTTCGCCGTTTGTGGCGCCAAATTTTAAAGGCGTAATCCTAATCGTGCTAATGGGGCTTGCGGGCTATTTTTTCCAGCTTTATATGACGAAGGCGTATGCGGCGAGCAAAAAGGCAGGCTCAGTCGCCGCGATAAGCTACATGGACGTCGTGTTTTCGCTAGTAGTGGGCTTTTTTATGGGCGATACGCTACCTAATGCGGCGGCATTTTTTGGTATAATGCTGGTCGTTATCAGCGGAATAATCGTAGCAAGGGAGAGATAATTTTTATGAAAATAGAAATGGGCGAATCTTTATTTTACTCCTGGCTTCGCCATGTTAAAGAGAGTCAAATGGTACAAACTAACTGGAAAATTTCGCCGAAATGGGAGATAAAATTTTCAGACGATCTAGAAAATATAATGTCAAAAACAGATGAGCTTTTTTCTAATAAATACGGATATAAAATTTATAAACAAAATACTTCATTAAAACAGCTTTTGCAACAAGCAGAGTGTGATGCGCTTGGAATTTGTGTGAGTGATGGAGTTAGTGAAATTTATGCAGTCGATGTTGCTTTTCATGAGTCTGGGCTAAATTATGGCGGACTTGATGAAACGGTGGCGAGAGTTGTAAAAAAATGCATAAGAACAGCTATGTGTATTTATGGATATTTTGGTGTTAAAAAAGCCAATATTATTTTTGCATCTCCTAAAATAAATAGGCAAATTTTAGATGCATTGTGCCCTTGTTTTGTTGATATAAACAACATAATGCAAGAGATGGGATTTGAATTTGACTTTAGAATAATAGCAAATAGCGATTTTTCAAATTTGGTTTTAGAACCTATTTTGGAGGTAAGTGGTAATGTGGCCGATACGGCGGAGCTTTTTATGCGTTCTTACCAGATGCTATCCTTGTTTGACAAAAAAAGCCTAAAAGATATGGAAAACACAGAAAAACAAAAGCTGAAAGTAGGCATATATAGCTATCAACGTTCTAAAGACTATGTTAATATCAAAAATAATCAAGATGAATACGCAGAGCTAAAAGTCGGACAAATAGCACGAATAATTATGAGGGAAATTTTGGAAAGCGGTAAGGTAGATGCTAACGAGATAAGCTGGCTTCAAAACGAAAAGTATAGTAAGGATACTCTTGGATTAAATTATCCTGCGCTTGTAATAGCGAACAATGAATATGATACGAGGCGATATTATGTGGATCCTGTATTCATAAATGGTGTATATTATAAACTTTGTAATGATTGGTATGAAGGGGCAACAAACGACGATAGACCGCTTTTGATAGATTGGATTAGAAAATTTAGAGAAAAATAAAGGAGAAAAAATGATACTAATAGCGGGACCTTGCGTCATCGAGAGCGAACAGCTTGTCTTTGATGTGGCAAAAAGGCTAGTTAAATTTAATGAAGATAAGCGGATAGATTTTTATTTCAAATCAAGCTTTGACAAGGCAAATCGCACGAGTATAAGCTCGTTTCGCGGGCCTGGACTTGAAAAAGGGTGCGAAATTTTAGCTAAGGTAAAAAAGGAATTCGGTTTTAAAATTTTAACCGATATCCACGAGAGCTATCAGGCCGCTCCCGTAGGCGAAGTGGCGGACGTGCTGCAAATACCTGCGTTTTTGTGTCGCCAGACCGATCTACTCGTCGCTGCGGCTAAGACAAAAGCGGTCGTAAATATCAAAAAAGGGCAGTTTTTAGCAGCATCTGCGATGAAGCACTCGGTTAAAAAAGTGCTAGAAACGCGCGGTGCGAGCGGCGATGGATACGAAATTGCCAAGCAAAACGGCGTATGGCTAACCGAGCGTGGAAGCACCTTTGGCTACGGAAATTTAGTCGTAGATATGCGAAATTTGGTGCTGATGAGGGAGTTTGCGCCCGTGATTTTCGACGCTACTCACAGCGTGCAAATGCCAAGCGCTCTTGGCGAAAAAAGCGGCGGAGATGCGAAATTTGTGCCGTATCTAGCGCGAGCTGCGGCAGCTGCGGGCGTGGACGGATTTTTCTACGAGACGCATATTAATCCTTGCGAGGCGCTTTGCGACGGGCCGAATATGCTAAATTTGGATGAGCTAGACGCAAATATCGCTCAAATTTTTAAGATAAAAGATGCCCTAGGCGATGCAAACTAAGGGCTTTTTGTGGGTGCTGGGCGGCGCGGTCGCCGAGTGCGGCTGGGCGTACGGGCTAAAGCACGCATCAAGCGCACCAGAGATCGCGCTCACTGCGATGCTCGTTTGTGTTAGCTTCACGTCCTTTATCATGGCGATGAAATACTTGCCCGTTAGCGTCGCATATACCGTATTCGTAGGATTTGGAGCATTTTTTATCGTGGTCGCCGAAAGCGTTAGCGAATACAGCTCAAGCGGCCAGATGCCGGATCCCTTGCGGCTATTTTTCATAGCGACGCTAGTTGCGGGCGTGCTGGGGTTAAAAAGGCTAAAATCTTGATGCATATTTTAGCTCTTTTAGCGGCGGGGTTCTGCGAGGTTTTGGGCGTGTTTTTTCTAACCAAATTTCAAAAAAGCGTCGGCGTGAAAAGGGCGGCGAATTTTTTGATTTTGGTCGCAAATTTCGCCCTTTCGCTCTGGCTTCTTAGCTACGCGATGCAGGCGATGGCGATGTCGGTGGCGTACGCGATCTGGACGGGCATCGGAGCGGTCGGAGCCGTGGGCGTCGGAGTGATTTTTAACGGCGAAAAAATGAGCGCGCAAAAGGCGTTTTATCTATCGCTAATAACGCTAAGTGCGGTAATGTTAAAGATAATCTAAAAGGAGAAATCATGAAAATAATCGAAGGAAATTTGGCTTTAAAAGGCGGCGAGAAGATCGCTATCATCAATGCAAGGTTTAATCACATCATCACCGATAGGTTGGTCGAGGGCGCGAGGGATGCGTTTTTACGTCACGGCGGGGATGAGGCGAATTTGAGCCTCATTTTGGTGCCGGGCGCATTTGAGATACCGATGGCGCTTGAAAAGGCGCTAGCTAGCGGTAAATTTGACGCGGTTTGCTGCGTGGGAGCGGTGATCCGCGGCTCTACGCCTCACTTTGACTACGTTAGCGCCGAGACGACCAAAGGCATCGCAAACGTCACGCTAAAATACGGCAAACCTGTGACATTTGGCGTGCTAACGGTGGATAGCATCGAGCAGGCCATCGAGAGAGCGGGCTCAAAGGCCGGAAATAAGGGCTTTGAAGCTATGACGGGCGCGATCGAGATGCTAAATTTGTATAAAAATTTGGAGGCGTAAAATGGCGACTCGTCATCAGGTCAGGCAGGCCGTCGTTTCGCTACTATAC
>CALCKS010000084.1 GCA_937965895.1 uncultured Campylobacter sp. | reverse complement strand
TTATGAGCCGGGCAGAAGCTTTTGGGCGAAATTTAAGGTGCATTTTTAGGGCGTAGCTCGGTTAAATTCGGTGCGGTTTTAGTTTTGTGCTTTGTTTTTAAGCCGCTCCGAATTTATGCTAACGTCAAATTTGACGCGCCAGGCTTTTATGGCTCTTGCCGGTTTTTGAGTTTGTAAATTTGCGCGTGTTTTTGCCGCTTGGCGATCAAATTTGAAGTTAAATTTTGAGAATGTAAATTTAAAAACGAGAGAATAGTATAAGTATTTAAAAAGCGGGAAATTTGGATAGAAATTTCGGGGAAAGTCCCCCGAAATTTAAGCTCTTTTATTCTCCAAGCGATTTAAAACGGGTTTTAAAAACTCGTCAAATTCATCTTGCGTTAGCACTCTTTTGCCTAGTTTTTCCTTGCACTCTTTACCGAGCTCGCAAAGCACCTCGCGGTTTGCGATACTTTGGGCCTTGCCGTGTCTTGCTAGCACCGTGTTTAGCTCGTGTTCCTCTGAGAAATTAACCAACTCGCGATCTGTTGCCATTTTAGCTCCTTTGTTAAGAATTTGTATGACGATTATACAGTTTTAGGTTTAACGTATGGCTAAATTTCGCGGCGAGCGGGTTTGCATAGTCAAATTTAAAGCGGAGTTCATAAAATAACGGCGTCAAATTTGACGGTCCGCGCTACTCTATCCCGCCCAAAAGCGGCACAAATAAGCACTCATCAAGCGCTTTTTGCGTTATCTCGCCGCGAGCGTCTTTTTTAAATTTGACGATAAACTGTTTTCCGTCTTTTTTGATAGGAGCTACTAAAATGCCGCCGTTTTTTAACTGATTAAAAAGCGTCTGCGGCACCTGCTGCGCTGCGGCCGAAAGCAAGATCCTGTCGTATGGCGCATAGCTTTTCCAACCAACGTTTCCGTCATCAAATCGCACGTGAACGTTGTGGATTTTAAGCGCCTCAAAGCGTTTTTTGGCTTCGCTCGCGAGCTTTTCTATACGCTCGACGCTAAAAACCCTGTGCGCCAAATGCGACAAAATCGCCGCCTGATAGCCGCTACCGCAGCCGATCTCTAGGGCGTTGTCGATATCTTCGGCCTCAAGCGCCAGCGTCATTTTGGCGACCGTGAGTGGCGAGCTGATCCATTGATTGCCGCCGATTGGCTGGGCGTCTAGGCTGTACGCGTGGCGCGTGACGGGTGCAAAGATCTCGCGCGGAGTGTTACAAAGAGCCTTATAAAGCGGTGGCGTTAGAGTAAGTATATCGCCGATCTCGTCGGCCATAGCAAGGCATTTTGATTTTTCAAGAGCGGTCATAAAAGCCCCAAATTTCGTTTGATTTCAAGGATTAGATTTTGATCAAATTTAGCCTCTTTCGCAAATTCGCCGCTTGGCAAAAACACGCCAGAAAACTCTAAATCAAGCGAACTTGCGGCTACGACGTAGCAGCTGTTAGCAAGCGCTAGAGCCTTGCAAAGCGTAAGATATGCGTCCTCTCGCGCCTTGCCCCACATCGCTGGCACCAGGATGACGTCGCAACCTTTTAGCTGTGCCCAAAGCTGGGCAAATCTAAGCTCAAAGCAAACGAGAACGCCGATTTTTAGCCCTTTAAAATCAAAAGGCTTTATCGCAGACTCGTCTCCAGCGGCGAAAATTTCGTGCTCTAAATTTGGGCGAAAAAGCTTTGATTTATTTTGCGTGTAAAAGACGTTTTGGCTATTTAGTAGGATAAATTCGTTGTAAATTTCGTTTTTTTGCGCCTGCGTGATTGAAATTTGCCCAAGCCCTTTGGCGCGGTTTAGGCTTGTTAGGTGCGTGAGCCCGAGAAATTTATCTGGACTTAGCGCTTCTTGCAACGCTTCAAAAAGTATGGCGTCAAAGCTGCCGATCGAGCCGCCTAGCATAGCACGGTTTGCGCCGCTAAAAAATCCGTCGAAATCATACCCGCTCACGCACAGCTCGCTGGCTAAGATGATGGAATTTCTGGGTGCTGCGGCGATTTTTTCTAGCAGTTCGTCTTGTCTTTGCTGGCAGGTTGGCGCAGTTAGGACGATAGGGCATAAATTCGGACTAAAAGTCGTCAAAACTGATGCTTCCTTTGCTGTAATTTGTTACCTTTGCCTCGAAAAAGTTGCTCTTTTGGTCGTTAAATTTAGCAAAATCATCGACCCATTTGATCGGATGAGGGACGTTGTAGCGGCGTTTTAGGCCGATGGCGACTAGGCGCTGGTCGATGAGGTAGCGGATGTATTGCTCGATGATGTCGTCGGTAAAGCCCATGATCTGGTTTTGCGTGATGTATTTGCCCCATTTGATCTCAAGCTCGCCCGCGCGCTCGAACATATCGTAAATTTTAGCTTCCGTTTCAGGCGTGAAAAGATCGGGACGCTCGGTGCGGACGCTGTTTATCATGTTTTGAAATAGCAGTAGATGCGTGATCTCGTCGCGCTGGATAAAGCGAATCATCTGCGCGCTACCTAGCATCTTGCCCGCACGCGCCAGCGCATAAATCGCCGTAAAACCGCTGTAAAAATAAATGCCTTCTAAAATTTGATTCGCCACCATGGCTAGCAGTAGCTTTTCGTCCGTAACCTCGCCCGCTAGTTCCTCGTAAACGCTTGAGATATAGTCGTTTTTCTCACGTAGCACTTCGTCGTGCTTTTCCATCTCGTAGATCAGGTCGGTGTTGTCGCAGATGGCCTCGACCATGACGGCGTAGGACTTGGAGTGGTTGGCCTCCTCGTAGGCTTGGCGCGCTAAACAGGCGTTGATTTCGGGTGCGGTGATGTATGGGTTGATGTTGTCGGCTAGGTTGTTTGTCTGGAAGCTATCCATCGAGATGAGTTGGCTCCAGACTAGGTCGTACATGCGTTTTTCAGCCTGTGTGAGGTTGTAGGCATAGTCGCGTACGTCGCCCGACGTGTCGACCTCTTTTGGAAACCACGTGTTAGCTTCCATTAGGTCCCAGAGCTTTAGCGCCCACTGGTATTTTGCCTTGGTGAAATTTAAAATGCCGTGCGGATTGCCGTTAAAGACTCTTCTGTCGGTCAAATTTTCATTTGAGCCAGGGTTGTAGATTCGTTTTCGGTTCATAATTTTTTTCTTTATTTGGTAAATTTTCGGGGCTGATTTTAGCTAAAAAATTATTTAGATATCTTGAAGTAGACTATTTTATCGCGTTAAATTTGGCTTTACGGTTGCAGCTAAAATTAAAAAACCCGCGTCAAATTTGCGGGTTAAATTTAGCGCTTTAGCTCGATTGCGCGCTGGAGCATTTCGTTGCTAGTCGTTATGCTTTTTGCGTTAGCGTCGTAGGCTTTTTGCGTGACGATGACCTCCGTTAGAGCCTGGGCTAGATCGACGTTTGACTGCTCGAGCATGCTACTAGCCAGTTTGGCGCCGTAGATGCTTTTGCCGCCTGCGTCTTTATAGAAAAATGCCGCGCCCGAGTTTGCGCTTTGCGAATAGATATTATCGCCCATTTTTGCAAGGCCTTGCTCGTTTTGGAAGTGATAGAGAGCGACCTTGCCGACGGAGCGGACTTGGCCGTTTGTAAACTGCGCCAAGATATTTCCAGAATCGTTGGTATAATAATCCTTTAAAATACCCTCGCGTACGCCGTCTTGAGCGATCGATATACTTTTTGCTTGAGACGTGCTAGTGACGCCTGAGTAAATTTGACCCGCAGCCACAGGAGTACCGAAGTCTAGCTCGATTTGCGAGCCGTTATTATCCAGAGCGCTTAAAGTAGAGCTAACAAGCCTACCCTCGTGGTCGAAATTTAACTCTCCGTTAGCGTTTGAGATATTTGCGCCGCTTGCGTCTTTTACGGTCGCCGCCGCATCCCAAACCGTACCGTTAGCGCTCTGAGGGACGCGTTTTGTTAGCGTTAGCTCAAGTTTATTTTTCGTGCCGTCCGCATTTAAAAGCTCGGTTACGAATTTTTCTTGATTTGCCGCTTCTTTAGTAGTGTTTATTTTTGCAGTCAAATTTGGGGCGGTCGTGAGATCAAAGTCCCTTTCAAATTTTTGACTGATGCTCCAGTTGCCGTTTTCGTCGATCGGAGCGCTAAATTCGGCCGTTTTGCCGTTCGCGTCGGTTGCCGTTACGGTGACTAGATCGCCTTTTCTAGGGCGAGTTATCGTATCGTCAGCCGTGACTCGCCCGCGTAAATTTATGGTTCTAGAGGGGTTATCTATGCTGCTATTATATGTAGCGTTATCGACTGGCAAAGTGGTTGGCTCAGTTTTAAAAGAGGAGTCGAGATTTCCTTTAAAGGTTACCTTTGAAGTCGGTTTGGTCGGTAGATACAAAAACTCAGGCAAGCGAATTTTGCCCTGGGAGCCGATGTCGCCGACGTCAAGGTCTGTGGTGTCTGATCCTAAAGTGTATGCCTGAGTGACTGCGGCGGTGCTGTTTACTCTACCGAAAGCCTCTATCGCGCCCTGGCTTGGAGTTACCTGCGTTAGCGCATTTTGCGTTCCTAGTACATAGTTGCCTTGATTTGTTACGAGATATCTTTCTTTATCTACGCCAAAGCTACCGGCGCGCGTGTAATAGGTGCCAGAGCCGTTCGTTACGCCAAAAAACCCCTTGCCACCGATCGCCATATCTAGGACGTTATCGGTTTTCATAAACGGGCCCTGCTTGTAAAAGCTAAGCGCCGTCGTCATGCCCGTCGCGCCCAGGCCTACTTGGTCCTGCGTCGGATTATTGCCCGCGGCAAAGGATGTTTGATAAAAAATGCTCTTAAATTCGGGTATCGAAGCGGTAAAGCCGACGTTGTTTATGTTGGCGATGTTGTTCGCCCAAACATCCATGCTAAACCCCTGCGTTCTGACTCCGCTAACGCCGTTATACAGGCTTCTTACCATCGTCCTATCCTTTTTTCGGCTCGGTAAATTCTTTTACTTTGTCGATACTGACGTATTGTCCGCCGACTTTTACCTGCGCGATACCGTCGATAAATTTGACGCCCTCTACGAGATAGTTGCCTACGCCGCCGGTTTTGGCGCCGCCAGCGTGATCGACGTAGTTTATCTCTACGGAGTAGGTGCCTGCTTTTGCGTCGTTGCCTGCGCTATCCTTGCCGTCCCACTCAAAGGTATTTGCGCCCGCTTTTGCTTCGCCAAACTCTAGCTTTCTTACGAGTTTACCGGTGCCGTCTTTGATATTTATCGTGCCGCCTTTTGCCGCGCTTTCTAAAAACCCTGCAAATTTGACGCCTGCGCCTTCTTCTTTTACTATGCCGCTATCGCCGATTTTAGCCATCTTGCCGAGCACTCCGACGGCGTACATGTTTGTGCTATTTTTTAGCTGGTCGGCTAGCTTTTGCATCATTTTGTTCGTATTTTCTTGCATCTCTAGCGAGGCTAGCTGGCTAGTTTGGGTTAGCATTTTTTCCGTATCCATCGGGCTTGTCGGATCTTGATACTGAAGCTCGGTTAAAAGAAGTTTCATAAAAGCGTCCTTGTCTAGCTGGGCGTTTGGATTGGTGCCTGCGGCCTTTTGTAGGGCGTCCGCCGATTTTTTGGCGGCTTGGTTGTTTACCGTGAAGTTATTGGTTTCTAGTCCGTTTGACATCTTTTATCCTTTAAATTTTTATATCTCAAGCAAATTTGATTCCAAATTTACACGTATCGCGGAACAACGAGCTCTAAACGAGGCGCCGCCGCTTCGACTTGCTCTGCGCCGCCAGTATTAAATTTAGAGCCTTTGTAACCCTTTTGCCCTTGCTCTTTTTTTTGCTGATTTTGATCGCTAAAGTTCATCTCAAGCTCGGTAAAGCCCATATTTACGAGGCTGTTTTTAAACTCGGCCTGATTTTGTAAAAACAGGTTCATCGTCTGCGTGTTTGAGCTAAAATTTATGTGCAGATTGTTGCCGCGATTTACCATCGTGATCTCGACTTCGCCCAAATTTAGCGGATTTAGCGTGATGTTAAATCGCATGAAAGGCGATTTGTAGGCTGCGACCTGCTCTTTTAAATTTGAGCTAAAGTTATCAAATGTTTCGCGCACGGCTTGGAAATTTCTAGTTTGCGCTTTGGCGTTTGAGATTACGTCTTTTATCATCGCGTTTAGCTCGCTGTTTTCGCTATCGCCGCCTTGCGGCTCGGTCAAAACTTGCTCCTCGGCGCTCTCGCGCTCCGGAAATAGCAAATTTTGCAAATTTATCTTTTTAGAGTCTTGACCGAGCCCCGATTTTTCGCTTTTTGCGGCGGACAAATTTAGCTCGCTTTCGGCTTTGAGGTTTGGCTTTTCTTCTTTTAAATTCGCCTCTTTCTCGTCCTCGTTTTTTACCGCTTCTTTTATGATTTTGGAGTTTTGAGCCAAATTTTGCGCGTCTTGCGCTTTTGCATTGGCGTCTTTGGGCTGGGCTTTGTTTTGCTCTTCTTGTACGGCGGCGAGTAGTTTATTTAGCGTATCTTTGGGTTCTGGCTCGCTTGCGCTTATCGTCTCTTCGACCTTGTTTTTTATCTCGCTAAATGCGAAATTTTTCTTAGGAGTTACGGGTTCAAAGAAATCTTTTTTCGCCAAATTTGGAAATTTCTCGCCCAGCTCGTCGGCTTGCGCTTGCGTCACTTCGATATTTTCTAGACCCAAATTTAGCTTATTTGCGATCTCTATTAGCTCGTTTAGATTTTTAGCCCCTCGTAGCTCGTTTAGCGTCGTTTCGCTTGAGAGTGCTTTGGCTAAGCGGTTTTCGAAATTTGGAAATTTGCTGATTTTCTCGCCGCCGCTAAGCATCTCTAAAATTTGCAAAAGCTGCATAAAAGTCGCGTTTTCAAATAAATTTTCCGCTGCATCTTCGCCTAAAATTTCTTTTACGTCCGTGCTTTGGATGGGCGCTTTTGTTTGCTGATTTTGAGCCGTTTGGGCGGATAAATTTACGGCTTTTGCCATCTCTTTTAGATCTTTTTCGCTTAAATTTTCGCCCTTTTTAGCGGCCGCATCTAACACCATAGAGAGAAATGCGCCGTCCTCTTTACCGCCTTTTTGCGCGTTTTTACTCTGTTTTTTCACGCCGCCTTTGATGCTCGCGTCAAAGGACAAAATATCGTTTTGAGTAGTCTGCATAAAAAAACCCTTTAAATTTAACTTTCAAAGGGTATGCAAAAATCGTTCCTAATCGTTTCGTAGAAAAACTCGCCTCGTTTGAGGCGAGTTTGGGAGATTAAAATCGGAGATTAAAATTTATATTTAGCCGTTAGCGTAGCTCTGATGCCTTCGCCGTAGTAGCAATAATATCCGTCGCAACCGGAAAAATACTCTTTGTCGGTTAAGTTATTGACGTTTAGACCTACGCTTAATTTTTTATACTCGTATTCCGCCATAGCGTCTAGCAGGGTATAAGAAGGGCTTTTATAGCCGCTTGCCGAGCCGTCCGGGATAGAGCTTACGTATCTAACGCCCGCGCCCACTTTTAGGCTTTGGTCGGCGGTTAGGCTAAATTTATACGTTATAAATGAAGAGAGCGTGTTTTTAGGTATTAGAGCCGTTTGAGTTACGATATCGCCGTTTACTCCGTCGTGAGTTTTTGCGCTAAAATAATGCGTATAGGCCGCGATCCAGTTTATATCGTCGGTTAAATTTACGTTCGAGCTTATTTCTAAGCCTTTGGTTCGTTTTTTACCGGCTTGGCTTTGGATATATAGGCCCCCGACCATACCGCCCACCAGAGCGTTTTTCTCTTCTATATCAAAGTATGCAAGGCTAAATTCTCCGTCTATAAATTCTGGCAAGTATTTTACGCCCGTTTCGTATTGTCTGCCTTCGATAGGCTTGTATCCGACCGCGCTGTTGCTTCCTACGACGGGAGTAAAGCTTTGGGAGTAGTTAAAAAACGGCATCAACCCGATCGCGTCGAAGTTATACATTACGCCCGCTTGATAAGTGGTTTTGGATATTTCGTAGTTATTTTTCGTACCTAGCGTATCGGAGTCCTCTTTTAGCTTGTCGCGTCTAACGGCGGCGTTTAGGATGAGGTTGTCAAAAAGCGTCGCTTGGTTGCTAAAATAAAAGCCCAGTTGCGACTGATCTACGTCGTATCTTGGGGCGCTACTAGGTCTAGCTACGCTTACTCTATCGCCGATAGTCCAAGGCGTCGTGCTAGAAAAGCCGTAAATTCCGTCCGCTTTTATTTTTCGGTAATCAAAGCCGAACGTGGCTAAATTTTTGATGTTTTCGCCTTGAAATTCATAGCTCAAGCGGTTGTCGAACGTATGAGACTTCACATCCGCATCGACTAACGTAACGCCGAAACTGCCCACGTATAGCGTAGCGAGCTGCTCTTTGTCTTCTTTGTTAAATTTATAGCTCGACGCGAATTTTAAATTGTCCGTAAAATTATGCGTTAGCTCGTAGCCGGCCGTATACTGCTCTCTTTTTAAAAAGTCGCTGCTTGAGCTCGGATTTACGCCGCGAGATACTTTCGTTACGTTCGGATAGGGATAAAACGCCGTCACGCCCGTGCCGTTATCTTTGGTATAGCTTGAAAGTAGCGTCAGCGTCGTTTCGTCGCCGAGCAAAAACAGCAAAGACGGAGCGATATAATAGTGTTCGTTGTGCGTAAAATCGACGTCGCCGTGTTTTTTCTCGTAATTTCCGACTAAGCGAAATTTGACCCTATCGGTAAAAAGCTCGTCGCTCGCGTCAAAGAAAATTCCGCGTTGATTTTTGTTGCCGATCTTAAATCCGACCTCGGCAAAAGGCTTAGCCGTCGGACGCTTGCTGACTAAATTTATAACTCCGCCTGCGCTTGAGGCGCCGTATAAAAGCGAATTCGCGCCCTTTACGACCTCGATACTTTCAAGCCCGTAGATATCGTGCTGAGCGCCTAAATATCCGCCTTTGTAAGGCGTAGAACCGTCAAGCGTAACCGTCGCGTTAAAGCCCCTTAGCTTTAGCCAATCGGTCGTATCCAGATCCGTTCCGTAGGGATTTATGAAGCCCGCTTCGTATTTAACGGCATTATCGAGTTGGCTTGCGCCTTGTTCGGAAATTTTATCTTGCGTTATCGCAGTAGTGGTTCCGGGCTGCATAAAGTCGATTTTTCCGCTGCCTTTGGCTACAGAGCCCACGACGCTTACTTCTTCGAGAGCTACGCTATCGGCGCCCAAAGCGGCGACCGCGCTCAAACTTAAGGCTAAACCCAGCCTAAAACTATTTTTCATTTTGTCTCCTTTTAAAGTTTATTTTAATTTTCTGGCCGCCGATACGAAATAGGCGCTTCCGATAATGGTAGCGACGAGCCCCGAAGGTATCTCGTAAGGAAAAATAAGCGTCCTGCCTAAAAAGTCGGCCGTTACCATCAATATCCCGCCGATAACAGACGCGGTTACGATTTGCAAGCGCGGCTTGCGAAAGCCCAAAAACGACGCTATATGTGGCGCTAGCAAGCCAACGAAACTAACCGGGCCTATGTTAAGAGCCGCTAACGCGCTTATGCCCGCGCAAAATAAAAACAGTATCATTCGGTATCCCGGGACGTTTACTCCCAAGCTCGAAGCGGTCGCGTCGCCTAAATTTAAAAGCTCGATTTGCCTGGAATAATAAAGCGCGAATAAAACGCTAGCTACCGCCGCGATAAATAGAGCAGCAGCCCACGCTGTCGTAACCGAATAGGTACTCCCCGACGCGTAGCTCATAAAGTTATAAATCCTGCTATCTCCCATCGCGAGCAAAATTTTCTCTACTGAGCTAACAAACGCCATTATAGCTATGCCCGTTAAAATCACCTTGTGCGGCGACATTTCGTTTTTGTAGTTTACGGCTACGGTAAAGCAAAGCATGGCGCAAGCGCCGGCGATACCTAGCGGCACGGTCAAAAACGGCGCTAAAAACATAGCCGCCAATACGCCAAGGCTCACGCCGGAATTTATCCCCAAAAGCTCGGGAGAAGCCATTTGATTTTTGCTTAGACGCTGTAAAACCGTTCCCGCGACGCCCAGTATCACGCCACTAAAAAGCGCGGCCGCTACTCGGTTTATACGCACGCTTAGTATCTCTTGGCTAAAATTTCCGACCCCGAAAAATAGCGAAAACAAGCAGGCCGCGACCAAAACGGCTAAAATAACGGGCAATACGAAAGCGGCGTTTGCTTTTACTGCCGAGCCCGCGTCGCCGTCTTTTGCGGATATTTCGTTTTTATGGACGCCGCGTATTATCAGCCATAAAAGCAAAGGCGCGCCTAAAAACGCGCTTATGCCTCCTGCCGGTAAATTTACGCCCGTTAAATTTAAAATCACGATCAAAATTTCGTCCGTAACGCCCAAAAGCAACCCGCCGCACAAGCCGCAGCAAATTAGCTTTTTTGCGAAATTATCGAATTTAAATCTATCTGCTAGCGTATAAGCCCCAAGCCCTACGAATGCGATGATGCCGACGAAAGCTACCGTCAAAGCGGTGAGATAAGCGGCTATCAAAAGTCCCGTCGCGCGTATTAAATTTACGTTTACGCCAAGAGCCTTGCAAGCGCTATCGCCCAAAACAAAAAGGTGAAACGAGCGAGAAAAATATAAAATAGCCGCTAAAGCCGGCAAAAAATAAACTAGCATGGAGTAAAAATTAAACGCGCCGTCTTGCGCCAAATCCCCGCTCATCCAAACCGCGACGAAAAAGCTCTCTTCTTGAAAAAAGAGCATTAAAAGCGAGGTCAAAGATCCGAAAAATAAACCGATTATAAGTCCCGATAGCGTCGTGGTAAATACCGAAAATCCGCGCCCCGAAGATAATGCGAAAAGTATTGCTAGCGCCGCGACCGCGCCGACGAAAGAGCTCGCGACGGCACTAAGTCCCAGATGCGGAAAGAAAAGAGCGCCCGCTAGCATAAAAAATCCCGCGCCGCTACCCACTCCGAGCGTACTATCGCTTGCTAGCGGGTTATGCGTTATTTGCGCCATCAAAGCCGTAGCCGTAGATAAAAACAGTCCGCTTAAAAACGCGACGCCTATTCGCGGTAAAATATAATTTAAAACGACTAAATTTTTGACGTTTTGGCCGAAATCTTCCAGTAAAATCGCCTGCGAGGCGACTGCGGCGATACCCAAAACGACGAAAGCGACCGAAAAAATCGTAAGTAGTTTTTTCATTTTCGCGGATCTTGATTTAGGTTTTGAGCCAGCTGCGTAGCAAAGCGCTGCATGCTCAAAATCGCGCCCGCGCTCCAAATCGGACTCGTCTGAATGCTATTTTCAAAAAACCCTAAAGTTCGAAACAGCCCGTTAAATTTAAGCTCGCGCTTAATATCGAGCGGATTTGGTTCGACGATAACGAGTCGCGAGTTTTTAGGAAGCTTAAAAAGCGAAGTGATCGGCACCGTGGCTATACCCCACAAATTAAACGTAAATTCTTTAGGCGCGGCGTTTTTTAGCCCCATTTTTTTCAGGCTTACTCCGTATATGCTGTTTTCTCCGTAAATTCTCAAATGCTTGCTGTCTATAAACTGGATCGTCGCGATAGGTTCGTTTGAAAAACGCGCGAGCTCGGCGCGTAAATTTTTAAAAAATTCTTCGTTTTCTCGTATGAGATTTTGCGCTTCTTTTTCTCTTTTTGCGATTTTGGCGATACGATGCGTCGCGTCCAAAATATTTTCGTATAAATCCCCTTCTTTATACGCGTCTATGACCTCTACTCGCGCGTATTGGGCTAGGGCGTTTTTGTTAAATTCAAAAAAGGACGGGATGATGATAAAATCGGGCTTTAGCTTGATTAGCGCTTCTAGATTGGGCTGCATTCTAAGCCCTAGATCGACCGCGTTTTCTACGCTTGGTTCTTTGACCCAAATTTCATAGTTTCTTTTATCTCCGATAGCCGCTACGTCGTATCCGATAGACCTCAATATCTCCGCCGCCGTCCAGTCTACCGCTACGATTTTAGGGCTTAAATTTTCCGTTTCTTGGGGTAAATTTCGAGCGATTAAGGCGGTAAAAGTAAAAATAAATACGAAAAAAGCGCGCATCAAAAAACCGCCGCTAGTCGGTTTTGGGTAGGATGAGGAACGATGCTCGCCTTTACGCCGTAAATTTGCGCCAGGCGCTCGCTGTTCATTATCTCTTTTGCATCGGCGTTAAAGATCACCTCGCCCTTTTTCAAGGCTATGAGATAATCGCAATACGTAGCGGCTAAATTTATATCGTGAATAACGATAATAACACCTTTTTTGAGCTCTTTGCCCAGCCTGGAAATAAGTTGCATAACCTCGATCTGAAAAGAGATATCAAGCGGAGCCAAAGGCTCGTCTAAAAGCAAAAAATCGCTTTGTTGAGCCAGTAGCATCGCCAAAAACAACCTAGAACGCTCGCCGCCGGATAAGGTGCGCACCTCTTGGTCTTTAAATTTAAGCGTTCCGGTCGTTTCCAAAGCCTCCAAAACTATGCGTTCGTCGTTTTTTTCGTCGCGCAAAAAGCCGCTTTGATGAGCGTATCTGCCCATCGATACGAGCTCAAATCCGCTAACGTCGGCCGCATCGGGTAAATTTTGCGGTAAATACGCGAGCTTTTTGGCAAAATCTTTAGCGCGATATTCTTTGATATTTTTATCCAGCAAAAGCACTTGCCCGGAATATTTTTTTTGCTGATTGGCTAAAATTTTAATAAGAGAAGATTTTCCCGAGCCGTTATGCCCGATGAGTCCGTAAATTTTACCGCTTTTGAATTCTAAATTTATTTGATTTAGTATCGTTTTGTTTGAGATTTTAAAGCCGACGTTTCGGGTTTTCAACATAAATTTACCTTAGGGCGTTTAATTGATATTAAATATTATAACCGTATAAAGCTAAATGTTAGATTAAATTTCGGTTATAAATTTTTTTTTAGCAAGTTTTGGGTATAATCGGTCTCTTATCAAAACGCGTATATCCGCGCTTTAAAAGTTTAAAACGGAGAAAAATTTGGAAAAGATACGAAACATCGCCGTCATCGCTCACGTCGATCACGGCAAAACTACGATGGTTGACGAGCTTTTGAAACAATCGGGTACTTTTAACGAGCACCAAGCCGTCGGCGAACGCGTGATGGATAGCAACGACATCGAGCGCGAGCGCGGCATCACGATCCTCTCGAAAAACACCGCGATCCGCTACAAAGACACCAAAATCAACATCATTGACACCCCGGGTCACGCCGATTTTGGCGGCGAGGTAGAGCGCGTGCTAAAGATGGTTGACGGCGTTTTGCTACTCGTAGACGCGCAAGAAGGCGTAATGCCGCAGACTAAATTTGTCGTGAAAAAGGCACTCTCGCTCGGCCTTCGCCCGATCGTCGTCGTAAATAAAATCGACAAACCAGCAGCCGATCCGGATCGCGTGATAAACGAGATTTTCGACCTTTTTGTAGCACTTGAGGCAAACGACGAGCAGCTAGAGTTCCCAGTCGTTTACGCGGCGGCTAGAAACGGCTACGCGAAGCTAAATTTGGCCGACGAAAACGTAAATATGCAACCGCTTTTTGAGACGATCTTGTCTCACGTTCCAGCTCCTAGCGGCGATATAAACAATCCTTTGCAGCTTCAGGTTTTCACGCTTGATTACGACAACTACGTCGGTAAAATCGGCATCGCACGTATATTCAATGGTAAAATTTCCAAAAACCAAAACGTGATGCTCGCTAAAGCCGATGGCACGAAAACTACGGGCAGGATTTCAAAACTCATCGGCTTTTTGGGCCTTGAGCGCCGCGACATCGATGAGGCGCAAGTTGGCGATATCGTAGCGATAGCGGGCTTTGAGGCGCTGGACGTCGGCGATAGCGTCGTAGATCCAAATTCCCCTATGCCGCTTGATCCGCTAAAGATTGAGGAACCTACGCTTAGCGTCGTATTTAGCGTAAACGACAGTCCGCTAGCGGGTACCGAGGGCAAGCACGTAACCTCAAACAAACTAGATGAACGTCTAGCCAGCGAGATGAAAACCAATATCGCGATGCGCTACGAAAACATCGGCGAGGGTAAATTTAAGGTTAGCGGCCGCGGCGAGCTGCAAATCACGATTTTGGCCGAAAATATGCGCCGCGAGGGCTTTGAGTTTTGTCTCGGACGTCCGGAAGTCATCATCAAAGAGATCGAGGGCGTGCGCTGCGAGCCGTTTGAGCTACTAGTATGCGACGTGCCGGACGAGTTTAGCGGCACCGTGATCGAAAAACTCGGACGTAGAAAGGCCGAGATGGTCTCGATGAACCCGACCGGCGACGGACAGACGAGGATCGAGTTTGAGATCCCTGCGCGCGGCCTAATCGGCTTTAGAAGCCAGTTTTTGACCGATACGAAGGGCGAGGGCATCATGAATCACAGCTTCCTTGAGTTTCGCCCACTCATCGGTAGCGTCGAGCACCGCAGCAACGGCGCTCTAGTGTCGATGGAAAACGGCGTAACGCTAGCATATAGCCTCTGGAATCTACAAGATCGCGGTATCCTTTTCGTAGATCCGCAGACTAAGACCTACGTGGGTATGATCATCGGCGAGCACAGCCGTCCAAACGATCTGGACGTAAACCCGATCAAAGGCAAAAACCTAACCAACGTACGCGCTAGCGGCTCTGACGACGCTATCAAGCTCGTACCGCCTAGAAAGCTAAGCCTTGAGCGCGCTCTGGAGTGGATCGAGGAGGATGAGCTAGTCGAAGTCACGCCGACAAACATACGCGTACGCAAACGCTATCTGGATCCTACTATGCGCCGCAGAATGGCAAAAACAAAAGAATAAATTTTATAAATTTAGCCTGCAAATTTGCACTTTTGTGGGCTAAATTTTGCTTCTAGATACTCTCTCGCACATTTTTACCCATCTTAAGTCCGCTCGAATTTATCGTCAAATTTTGGTTTGAAATATAAGAAAAAAGTAAATTATATTACATTTTAATATAAATAGAAAATAATAAATATATAAGAAATATAGTGATACAATTTCATATCAAATATTATTTTCAAGGAGCGATGATGAAGAAAATTTTACTTTTAGCGGCGATTTGCGGCGCTGTTTTTGCAGAGCAAACCTACGAACTAAACGTACCGAATATGAACTGCGGCGGTTGCGCCAAGAAAATCGAAGATGCCGCAAAAGGCGTCAAGGGCGTCACCGCAGTGAGCTTTGATCTAAAAAGCAAGGACGTAAACATCACCGCAGATAGCGGCGTAAACGTGATGGACATCGTGCACGCGATCCAAGCCAAAAAATACAAAGTCGGTATCAAAGAATGAAAAAGTTAGCTCTAGCACTGGCGCTTTGCGCGGCGGCATTTGCGGATAAGACGCTAGTTTACGAGATACCCAATATGTCCTGCGTGAGCTGCTACGAGGTCATCACGCAGACGCTAAGTACGCTTAACGGCGTGAAGAAATTCGAGGTAAATTTGGAGGCTAAAACGGCCGATATCGTCGTCCAGGACGACTTTGCGGAAAATACGGTCGTAGAAGCGCTCAAAAAACAAGGCTATCAAGCGGTTTTAAAGTCTGAAAAATAACGCCCGCGCGGGATAAATTTAACTCTTAGCGCGGCTTTTGGATTTTTAGCAAAAGCGGCTTTAGAGCTTAGCAAACCTGCTTGGCGTAGCTTCTTTAAGTGGCGAATAAATTTCGGCAGTGTTTTTTATTTAAATTTGCGGTTTAAACGCGCGTTTAAAAAACAAAGCCTAATCGCTACGAGTGCAAATCGCAAATAGCCGCCTTTTTACAAATTTTGCGGCGTAAATTTAGCCAAATTTTAGCAACCGTTCAAAGCTAAAATGTAAGGCGAGTAAAATTTATCGCCGCCTAAAATACGCGGTTTTGACGCAAACGCCCAAAACCGACAAATAAATTTAACTAAGGATAATTATGAAAAAAACGGCTAGTCTTTTCGTAGCAGTCGCGGCGCTAAATTTGCCGCTTTCGCATTTGGCCGAGAGTCGCGACGCCCATCAAGGCTCTTTAAATTTAACCGCTTTAAAGGCGTTAAATTTTAGTACGCTAAACGCCGCGGAGGTCGTACTGGATAAAGTCGAGGTCAGCGCCGACGCCAACGCTACGAAAGAACCAGGAAAACTAACGCGTGCGGATATGGATCTGATAACGTCTAAAAATCACGGCATAACCGATCTTTTAAAAGGCAATCCAAACGTCGCCTTTAGCGCAAAAAACGCCAAAAGCGTGCGCGCGGGCGAGCTGGCTCCGCAAGATATCAGCATAAACGGCGCGAGCTACTATCAAAACAACTTTACCCTAGACGGCGCAAGCATAAATAACGACCTAGACCCTAAAAAACGCACGCGGAATAACCACAACAACATCTGGAGCGACAGCACGATAGGCTCGCAAGCCATGAGCGTAGATACGGATCTGCTAGGTAGCGTCGAGGTGCTAGATAGTGCGGTCTCGGCTAGATACGGCGGCTTTCAAGGAGGCGCAGTAAATGCTAAAACCAGAGACCCCAAAAGCGGCTTTCACGGCGTACTTAGCTACTCTTATACGGGCGGGGATTGGAGCAAAATTTATAAAGACGCCTCCGCCACGCAAAGATACGACGACGGCGATCTGGCCGATATGAGCGACTTTAAAAAGCGCAGATATAGAGTCGGCGCCGAAGGGTATTTGACGCAGAATTTCGGCCTTTTGCTAGACTACTCGAGGCACCGCTCCGTCATAGAAAACCACTATAACAAAAAACAGATAAATCAAAATTTATACTCGTTTCCGGACGACAGGCAGACTAATGATAATCTTTTCGTAAAAGGCGTTTGGGGCGTGAGCGATAAATTTACGCTAAAGCCGAGTTTTTTGTACTCCAGGCTAGATAACTACACCTCCGCCAAGCGGTACCTAGACTCCCAGCTCACGCTAAAATACGGCGGTTACGTCGCAACGCTCGAGGCGCAGGCCGATCTTGAGGGGGTATTTTTAGAACAGACGCTTAGCTACTCCGCCTCGCAAAACAGCCGCGACTATGAGCATGATACCGAGTATTATATCTACAAATCCTCAAACGTCAAAAACTGGAGTACGAGCGGGAGTGCGGGCATCGGCGGGTATAACGACTTTACCCAAAAGCAGAATACTCTCTCGTATAAATTTGATGCGAGCATGAAAGAATTTGACGCTTTTAGCGCGGTGCATCTGATAAAATCGGGCTTTGAGCTAACTAGGCAAATCGGCGGTTACGAGATACCCAAAACCTACGTTCACAACAGCGCCCCAAAGTCGCTAACGGGCGCGTGCGAGCCGGGGGATAAAACTTGCGTCATAGACGATAGCTTCGCATCCCAGGGCGCGGTCGGTCAATATCTATCGAGAAAAACCTACTACTACGCCGTAAAAACCAAGGCTACGCAGACCAATCTCGCCCTTTATCTCGAAGACGAGATGAGGTTTGGCGCGTTTAAATTTCGCCCCGGACTTCGCATCGAGCGAAACGGCGATAATAACGACGTAAATTTGGCCCCGAGGTTGCTAGCCGAGTATGAATTCGCGGATAAAAATTTTGTAGGACTCGGGTTAAACCGCTACTACGGGCGAAATTTTTTCGCGTACAAGATGTATAATGGCATCTATAAAATGAATAAAACTTGCACTAGAGGTTCATACGGCGCACCCTACGTGTGCGGTGATTACGATAGGGACCGTTACCCGATCAGAGAGCTAAAGACGCCTTACGATGATGAATTTAGCGCGTATTATCGCGGCGACGTCGGCAACGCGAGGCTAAATCTAAAATACGTAAGACGCCAAGGCCGCGACGAAGTAGCGACGAAATACGTAAGAGAGCCGCTACCTGGCTACGGAAACGGATATTCTATATTTACCAACGAGGGGCAAAGCAAGCGCGACATCGTAACCTTAAGCGCGGCAAACATCGCTCCGATCGAAATTTGGGGCATAAAAAACGATTTTGAGGGCTCGCTAAGCTTTACGAAGCAAAGCAGGAGCTTTACGGATTACGAAGACGACGAGATGAACGACGACGTCTCGTATAACGGAAAAATCATCAAAAAAAGCGAACTACCCGTCGTTGATTACCATGTGCCTTTTACCGCCAAATTTCGTCACTCGGCTAAATTTAGCGGCTTTAGCGTTTCAAATTTCATAAATTATACGAGCAAAACGGACGCGCTGCTAGGCGGCTGGAATAGAACGCGCGGGATATACGTCTACGAGCGACAAAAGCTGCCCGCATACGCGACTTGGGATATGCGCATAGGTTATGAAAGGCGGCTGGCCGGCGATTTTCGAGCGTTTGTAAATCTTGATATAAATAATCTTTTAAACAAAAAATTTATCGCCTCAAACGAGGGCAACTACTACGAGTACGGCCTTGGCCGCAACTTTTGGTTGGAAGCGGGTATGAAGTGGTGATTTGCTAGTATCCCGCAATTTATTGCGCAAGACGCGGTAAAAGCGGGTTTGCGGCAAACTTTGCGAGCTTTAAAAGGTTAAAGCGCTTTGGTTTGGTTTTTATGCGCACCTTAAATTTGCGCCTTTTGGCTAGTTTTGGTTTTTGCCTTACGGCGCAAAGTCGCAAATTTGCCGTTTGTGCGCGGCGCAAATCCGCGCTTTTGCCTTCTGGGTTTGCTAGCGGGCGTAAATTTGCCTATCTTTAGCGGGCAAATCGGCGAAACAGCTAAATTTCGCGTAGGGCGCGAGCGGTAATTTTCTCGCCTAAACGCAAAACGCGCGGGACGGATTTTACGGCTAGGCGATTTTGCCGCTTAAAGCTAGTTTTGCTCTTGCAGCTTAAAACTCTGAAACCGCGATAAAATTGCGGTTCGCGCTCTTTTTGGCGTGCTTAAAAACGCTATTTTTGCTCTTGCGGCTTAAACGACGCAAAATTTGCGATGATTTAGCCGTTAGCTCGCGTAAAATCACCCTCAAAAAGATACGAATTTATCGTGGCAAAGGGCTATGTCGCCCGTGTAGGCGAAAATTTATAGGCTAGATTTTACCCGCCTATCGTCGCTGCCCGGCATGACCTTGCGCCGAGTCGTTTTTGCCTGCGCATATCTGCTTTGATTTTTGTTTAAAAATAAGACTCAATTCGCCCGTAACGCAAAGTGCACAAACGGTTTATCCAAAAGCGTATTTTGCGTTTTTAAGCCTAAATTTAAGTGCAAAAATCGGCCGCTCGTCTTGATTTTACGGCAATTAGCCCTTTTATCCGAGATTTGCTCGCAAAGCGGCTTTTGCAAGGGTAAGCGAAATTTAGCATTTTGTTAGCAAATCCCGAGCGACCTAGCATCTAGCGCGGCAAAAACGAGTATAATTTTCCGGTTTCAGCAGCTTTTTGATATAATCAAAACAAAAGTTAAATCAAAGGAGTAAAATGTACATCGTCCTAGGCATCATCGCCGTTCTCGCGCTCATCGTCATCTCGGTCTACAACTCTCTAGTCGGCAAGCGCAACCAGGTCTCAAACATCAGATCGGGCGTCGATACGCAGCTAAAAAGGCGCTTTGACCTCATCCCAAACCTCGTCGCTACCGTCAAGCAATACATCACGCACGAGCGCGAGCTGCTAGAAAACATCTCCGCGCTTAGAAGCGGCATCCAAAAGGCCGCGGGCGACGAGCAGAGATTTGCGCTAAACGGCGAGCTGTCAAACCTTATCTCAAAGCTCAACGTCGTCGTCGAGAACTACCCCGAGCTCAAAGCCAACGAAAACGTCATGCACCTGCAAAAGACGCTAAACGAGATCGAGGAGCAGATCTCCGCCGCTCGCCGCGCATACAACGCCGCAGTGACCGACTATAACAACGCCGTGGAGATGTTTCCGTCAAATCTCGTCGCTAGCTGGGCGAGGTTTCACAAGGCGGCGTTTTTCGAGGTACCAAAGGGTCAAGACGATCCGCACGACGTGCACGAGCTTTTTAACCGCTAAATTTGCGCTCGTTTGGTCAAATTTGACGTTAAATTTGAGTGCTTCAACTGCGCTCCTAAAATACAAGCGGGCTTTGTCGGCTCGTCAAATTTGAATGTAAAAAAGCGGCGCGGGCGGTAAATTTAGGCGGCAAATTTGATCCGAATTTGAAGCGTCGCCGCCGGCAAAAAAGAGCTTAAATTTAAGCGGTTTAAAAAGCTCAAAACGCGAACGAAAAATAGCCAAATTTGCAAAAATGGCGTTAAACGAAAATAGGAGCAAAAATGGACGATTTGGTCTTGCTAGAGCTTGAGCGGCAAAAGGTTTTGCGTTCGCTTTTTAGGCTAAAGCTCACCTGCGTCTTCGTCGCCGCCGCGGTGGCTTGGCTACTTTATCTAGCCGCACAAAACGCCGCCCTTAGCGCGGGCGCGTTTGTAGTCTGCGGGGCTGCGATGTACTATTTTTTCGAGAGTATTTTTACCGATAGCTTTACGTTTAAATTTAAGCGAAAGGTCGTGAGGAGCATCGTGGAGGACTGCGGTCTCACGTATTATCCTGGCGAATACGTAGAGAGCGATTATCTTTATATGATTTATGATTTTGACATCGACAAATACTCGGGTAACGACCTGATTTTCGGGCAGATAGAGGGCGTGCGGGTCAAATTTAGCGACGTAGAGGCGATAAGCATCAAAGAGGATCTGCACGGAAACGAGACGCACAGGATACTTTTTGCGGGGATTTTGTTCGTTGCCGATTTTCCTAAACGACTAAAGGGCGTCACGCAAATTTGCAGCGGAACGGATGATTTTAGGGACTACGGCGGCAAGCGCGCGAGGATGGACGACGCGGAGTTTGAGCGGCTATTTCGCGTCTATACGACCGATCAGATCGAGGCTAGATACGCGCTCACGCCTAGCCTGATGGAAAATTTAAAACTGCTAAAAACGAGATTTCACCGCCCTATAAACATCGTGCTGACCGGGGATAAGATCTGCATGGCGATCCGTACGGGGCGCGATAACTTCGAGCCTGATCTACGCCGTCCGCTCGTGGGCAAGGGTGCGAATAGATTTTACAAAGACGAGATTGGCAGCTTTTTGCGTATCGTCGAGGAGCTGCGGCTAAACCGTAAAATTTGGCTGGACTAGGGAGCGCGGCGTCAAATTTGACGTGCGGCATAACCCGCACCCTAAAAATACAAACAAGCGGGCTAATCTAAAACATGGCGGCAAAAACGCAAAAAGGAGAGTTGGTGAAGGGCGTAGCGATAAACGAAACGACGATAATCGGCGATGACGGCAAATACTATAAATTTAGCTTCGAAGACGTACGCTCGGGGCGGCCTAGCGGCGGCGAGCGAGCGGCGTTTCGGCCTGACGGGGCGTTTGCGAGAGATGTGCTTGTAGTCGTAGACGAGGGCGAAAAGCGCGCCGTAAAGGATACCAGAAGCGAGGAGACGAAGGCTGCGCTAAAAGAGAGTGCGGCGTTTGACCGGGCTAGGATGCTAGGTATCGCATCGGGTATCGTACCGGCCGTGATCAAGATCTATGCGTACTTTATCGCTAGCTACTCGGGGCTGGCGCTACAGATCGCGGATAATCTCGCCGTCATATCGGCCGCGCTGCTAACCTATGCGGCGCTAGGCGGAGTCGCCGGGCTCGCTCACAGCGAGGATCTGCATGTAAACTACGGCAAGGCGATGATTGTGATGTTCGTCGCTCACGTCACGGCGACGCTGGCGTCCTATATGGCGGACGCGGCTCATCCGCTCGCCAAGCTAGTCACCGTTATCGCGCTACTGCTACTTGGCTATGTCGCGTTCGTGTGGGGCAAGGTCTTTTTCGAGCTTGCGAGACTAACTAGAAACGGACTTTTTCGTGCCTACGTTTGCACGTTTTTTGCAGGCGAGCTGCTGTGGGCGAGCGGTGTTTTGGCAGTCTTTGGTTTCTTTTTGCTCGTGGCTTCGTTTTTCATCTACATCGCGGCATGGGTAAAAACAGACAAAGTCGGCGAAGCAAAAGACGCGGGGCTTTTTATTTATTAAATTTGACTCGGCTTGGGTTTTAAATTTACCCAAATTTGAGTGATTTGGTAGAGGCAAAGTCGGTAAACAGATCGCCAGTATCGACCGGTTTACTAAAAACTAAAATTTGAGCTCAAGCGAGCCTAAATTTATTCTCCCGGATATCCCGAGTCGCCGCTACCAGACGGATAAAGTCGGTATCGTCAAAACTCAGGCAGCCGAGCCTTGGCTACTGCAACCTCTCTAGCGCTCTTTTGGCGTATTCGTTACCTTGGGCCGCTCCGCGCTTGTAAAACTCCATGGCTTTATCCATATCCCTTGCGACGCCGTAGCTATTCTCATAGCATATAGCTAGATCGGTTAGAGCCTGCGGATCGTCATCGGCAACGGCTTTTTGGATGTAGACGAGCGCTTTTTTGTAGTCTTTTTTAAAGTGTACTCCGTTTAGATACATATTTCCTAGCATTGCGTCCGCGCCAGTGTCGCCTAGTTTGCTTGCCTTTTCAAAGGTCTGCGCGGCTAGCTTATAATCCGTCATGCGGTAGTAGATCCGCGCCATATTAGAGTGGGCGAGCGAATCGTTTAGCCCCATGGCTTTTTTATACCATTTTACGCCTTCGCCGATGTTAGACATCCTTACCTCGTATAGGTAGCCTACGAGCGCGACGGCTCTAGCGTCGCCGCTATCGGCTTTAGGTTTGATAAAGGCCAGTGCTTCTTTATATTTTCCGCTATCGTCTAGCGCTATAAATTTATCGTAATCCTCGTTAGAGAGCCCAAACGCCGCAGTGATCGCAAACGCGCATAATGTTATTACCGTCTTTTTCATCTTAGTTCTCCAGTACTAGCAGGTCTTTAAATTTATGCTTGACGCTCCTTATCGCGTCTCCGTCCTCGGTGTAGTCCGTGATATAGCCGTCTTTGTCGGTAGTGAAGTAAACAAAGCCGTAGGTGCTGTAGTTGACGCCCGTTACGCTACATCCCCAGAAGTTGCACGATCTGTTTACCGATAGCACTTCGCGCGGTTCGTGCTGCATATAGAATTTATTTGAGAGCATACCTATCTCGATGTGCGACCAGCCGCCGGAGTATTTTTCCATATCTAGGATATGGCGGCCTTTCAGTTGAGTTAGTTCTTTGTTTTCTAGAAATATATTAGAGGGGCCGATGCCGTACGTAGTGCATCCGCCTAGCAGGAAGGCGCATAAAAAGCGGCAGGAAAATTTTTCGCATTTTTGATCTCTTTTGATTTTTGCGCCCGATTTTATCCAAAGGTACGGCGCAAGTCAATATTTTGGGTTTGCGGTTAAATTTACAGCCTTGCGGAGTTTTAAATTTGACGCCAAATTTGATCTATCTTGCGTCAAATTTGGCTTCGTTTCAGAGCAAAAAGGTGGGTAAATTTCGGCCATAATTTTAACTCTGCCGCTAAATTTACCGCACGGCAGGCAAATCGCCGCCGTTAGCTAAACAGCCTAGTCTGCTAGCCCCTCTTCGCCGCATTTCGCGATGAGCTCGTCAAATTCTGCCTTGCTAAACGCACTTACGACGATATTTTTAGCGTCGATAAATTTGTACTTTTCTTTTGGCAAATTTTGGATGAAATTTTCATATTTCAGCGTCGCTAGGATCTCGTATTTTTCCTCATCGTCGCCCTCTCCGCCAAATATCGCAACCGACCAGCGTGCGACTTTCTCATCGCCCAGCATTTGTAAATTTTTATACTCCACGCTAGGCTCAAAGGGCAGCACAGTAACGACGTCTTGCGACAGGACGTACTGCCCGATGATCTCGCCGCTATCGTTCCTGCGGAAAAACATCTGATTTGCAAAATACGCATCCAAATTTTGGATATCGGTTACGAATTTGCTAAATTCGCCCGCGGGATCCTTCGCGCCGAGGATACGAGCTATGATCTTTTGATCAAACGACACTTCGTTTCGCGTGCCGTAAATCGTGCTGATTTGCGCCTCTTTTTGCAAATTTTGCTCTATCGCCTCTAGCCCCGCGCGTATGTCGGGCTCATAGTCAAAGCCCTCGATATTTTGCGCGCTAAATTTCTCGCGGTCCTCTCTCACGATTTCGCCGTCCATTTTTATGGCTAGGTTTTTTAGGTACTCTAGAGCGATTTTCCAGTCCGTGCGGGTGCTTGGCGTGCCGATTCGGACGTTATAGGTCTCGTCCTCGTAGCCGATCTCAAAGCCGCGCCCGCTAAGCCCGTCCGTGCCGGCAACGAGGCAGTCAAGCTCGCTTAGCTTCGCGCCGTAAAAGCCCTCGGCGTCAAACTCCTCGTCATCCTCGTCGGCGTTAAACTGCGATAAATTCGGCACCAGGCGCAGCGCCTCCTCCACGCTCATCACGGGCGCAAGGCCGACTAGAAACCTCTTTTTGTTTTTAACGAAAAACGTGATACTCATTTTTGATCCTTTGGGGTTAAATTTGACTTTCGCGGCGTTTTGACGGAGGCAAATTTGAGTGTAAATTTACCGCGCCAAATTTGCCTCCGTTTAGAGCTGGTGATTAAAAGGCGATTAAGCCCGGGCGCAAATTTAACCAAATGCGCCCAGGCCGGGCTTACTCGTCCTTCTTCTCGTCCTCTTTTTTGCCGATCTTTTCTTTGGCGTTTTTTATGAGATTTTCGGCGGCTTTGTAGAGCTTCTCGCCTAGTTCTTTTGATTTTGATTTGAGATTTTCGCCGATCTCGCTCGCATTTATCGCGCTTAGCTTCTCCTGCGTTCGTTTTTCAAAGTCGCCGATATCTTTTTTGAGCGCTTCGAGGCGTTCTTTGGCATTAAAATTTTCTTTAAATTTATCGCCGGCTTGAGTTACTTCGCGCTTTAACTCCTCAAATTTAGCTCCGGCAAGGCTAGCGAATTTATCGATATTTTCGTTAAATTTTAGCTCCTCTAGCTGAAGCTCGATCTGGCGCGAAACGTCGTTTTGTAGCCGCTTAAATTTAGCGAAGTAGCTATCGACGGACTCGTCTAGGATTTCGTTTATCACTGCAGCAGACGGCTCATCCGAGCGCGCCATATCGCGCAGCATCGCTACGAACCTCTCCTCAAGCCTTATAAATTCTTTAGCTTCACCCAGCAGCGTCTGGCCGTCCGGGGCAAATTTGATCTCCTCGATAAACTTCTCCGTCCTTTTGCCAAGCGCCTCTTTTACGCCTCCGATTGCGCCGCTTATTAGCTCTTTGGCAAAGGCTTGATCGACGTCGGCTAGCTCAGTCGCCGCCTCGCAGACCGTCCTTGCGATCTCTAGGATGCGCTCTTTGCTCGCTTCGCCCTCGTTTATCGCGCTAAGCACGACGTTTTTGGCGATTTGCTCCACCGTATCTTTCACGTCGTCGCCCTTTTCGATGGCGGTTAGAAACGCCGCTTCGGTGGTCTCTTTTAGGATGCCCAACATTTGCAGCTCGCAGAGCATCTTTTCGTCTATCGCGGTTAAAATTTCATCTTTATCCGCCAGGTCGCTGCTTTTGATGAAATTTTCCATATTTTCAAGTAGCTCTCGAATGTCGTTTTTGATCTCGTCTTTTTGGGCGTAAATTTGCCGCTCGATCTGCTCTTTTTCGTAGATTAGGCGGTGGATATATTGCTCTTTTGCTTCGCTTAGCGCGTCGCCTGCGCTTTGGATGAGGTTGGCGACGTTTTGGCGGTTTAGCAGATCCTCGCTCTTTAGCGCCTCGCAAATTTGCTCAAATTCTTTAACTAGAGCCGCGTTTGCGTCGCCGCCTTTTGCGCCTTTGACGCTTTTTCTAAACTCGCTTAGCGCAAATTCCCTGATCAAAACGGAAATTTGCGGGTCGTTTTTGTTCTCTTTTATGGTTTGGATGAAGACTAAATTTTGCATGAAAGTCCTTATAGTACGTATTTGCAAACGCGTCTTAGCGCGGAAAATATCTCTAATCGCTCCTCGTTAGAATTAACCAAAACGCTTAGATTGTAGCTTTTGTATTTGCCCTCTTTGCTCGATTTTGACGGCGTTATCTTGTGTTGCCTCTCGCCTACGACGCCCTGCGCGATAGCTTCGGCGTTTTCACTATCAAGCACGATGATTTTGTATTCCCAAAAATTTGGGTATGAGATTTCAGGTTCTTTATTTAGATCGCACGTAGTCGCCACTTTTTCCTCCGCTCTTGCTTTCTAGCGCGATACCCGTTATCTGCATGGTTTTATCTATCGCTTTTATCATATCGTATATCGTTAGTAGCCCGACGCTAACGCCTGTTAGTGCCTCCATCTCGACGCCTGTTTTGCCGTCTATCTTGACGCTAACGGTTAGCTTGTAGGCACAGATTTCGGTTAGCTCTTCGATGTCGCAGTTTATGCCGCTGATTAGCAGCGGATGGCACATCGGGACGAGCTCGCTCGTCTTTTTCGCGCCCATTATCGCGCCTACGACGGCGGTTTGCAAAACCGGGCCTTTTTTACCGGTGTTGTTTTTGATCGCGTCAAAAGCTTCGCGCGACATTTTTATGATGCCGCTTGCTACGGCTATGCGCGTAGTTACGCCCTTATCGCTTACGTCGACCATTTTAGGTCGGTTGTTTTCGTCTATGTGAGTTAGCATTTTCGTCCTTTCGCCTGAAACGCTAAATTTGCTTAAATTTGAGCTAGGCGGAGTAAATTTATGAGAAGGATTATAACTAAAAAAGCTTAATGAATAAGACAAAAACGCCTCGGCAGGGGGAGCCGAGGCGCCGTTACAAAAAGGAGGTTTTCTTGTCGGACGCGCAAATCATACCAAAAAGGTCTAAATTTTATCCCAATTTTTCGTAAATATATTATTCCCTACTTTTTGCGTAGGCCAGAGCGCCTGATTTTAGGCGTTTTAGGCCCTCTAGCACGCGCGATCTTTGCGTGGCTATATTGAGGCGCAAGAAGCATTTTTCCGCGCCTCTATACGCGTTGCCGTCGTTTAGCCAAAGACCCGCTTTTTGGCGTAAAAATTTATGAAAATCGCTCGCGTCGTCGCAAATTTCGCGGCAGTCAAGCCAGAGCAGATACGTGGCGTCCTGTTCCACAAGCTTGATCTGCGGCAGTTCTTTTTGCAAAAAGTCGCTCACGATTTTGCGGTTTTGTTCTACGTATTCGCGCATCTGCTCGAGCCACGCTTCGCCCCGCTTAAACGCCGCGATCGCCGCGATACAAGAAAATGCATTTCCCTCGCCGACCTCGTCGTCATTGATGGCCTTTGCCATTTTGGCGCGTAGTTTTGGGTTTGGCACTACGGCGGCGGAGCTTTGCAAGCCGGCAATGTTAAAGGCTTTGGTCGGCGAAACGCAGGTGATCGAGATGTTTTTGCAAGTTTCGCTCGCGCGGATAAACGGCACGTAGCTTTTGCCGGGGCTCGTGATGTCGCAGTGAATCTCGTCTGAGATCACCAAAACGCCGTATTTGGCGCATAGTTCGCCGATTTTGGCTAGCTTTTCCTCGCTCCAAATTTTACCGACGGGATTGTGCGGGTTGCAAAGGATAAACATCGTCGTTAGCGGATCGGCGAGCTTTTCTTCGAGGTCGGCAAAGTCTATATCGTAGCTGCGCCCGTTGTAGGCTAGCTCGTTTGTAAGCGCGATCCTGCCGTTGTTTTCGATACTGCGGTAAAAGACGTGATAGACGGGACTTTGGATCACGATTTTATCTCCCACGCTCGTAAATTTGCGCACGGCGGAGCTGACGATCGGGATAACGCCCGTGCAAAAGATTAGCCAGCTCGGGCCAAATTTGACGTCGTGGCGCCTGCTCCACCACGAGCAAATGGCCTCGCTCCACTCTTGCGGCACGTACGAATAGCCAAAAACCCCGTTGTCTAGACGCTTTTGCAGCGCTTCTAAAATTTCGGGCGCGACCTTAAAATCCATATCCGCCACCCACATCGGTAGCTCGTCGCCGCTTGTTTTCCACTTTGACGAATAAGTCCCGCTTCGCTCCACGGGCGCGTCAAAATCGTATTTCATTTGCTCTCCTTGAGTGATTTTTGCGGATATTTTAGCGAATTTGACGAGTAAAATTTGAAATTTCGCCACACTTTTGCACAAAACCGATTTTTAATGCGAGATTTTTTATAATTACGTCTAAAATTTACTAAATTTAAGGACAAAAATGCTCACGATAACCTCACGTTTGCCAAGCGCAAATTTAAAAATTTCAAAGGCATTGCCCCAGCTCATCCAAGGCTACATTTACCACTATTTGCCAAGCGCCGAGCACGAAGGATATAAGCACGAACCCAGCGGCAAAATTTTTAAACGAACGAATTTTGATTTTCGCTTAAATGGCGCAAATTTGCGGATTAGATTTACCTCATATGAGCCGGAATTTGAAAAAATAATCGCGCTTGCCGTGCTAAAAGACGGGTTAAGCTTGGGCGAGCTTTGCCTGTGCGATACGGCGGTGGCGGTTAGCGAACACAGAACTACGCAAAGCGAAGCGGTGCTGCAAGGCTGCGTAGCATGCGCGATAGGCGGGCTTTTGGGGCATAAAATTTATCTGCAACCGCAAGACTCCAGGCATCTTGAGATGATGAAAACAAACGCTTTGCAAAGATTCGAAACCCTTGCCGGACGCAGATACGACGGAGAATTTGAGCTAAATTTGCTCTGGCAAAATTTGCAAAATCCATTTAATTTTTATTATGGCAACAACCGCTCGCCAGTTCAGGCTTGGCAAGCAAAATGGAAAATTTGCGCACAGCCAGAGCTTATAAATTTAATCCTTGATGCGGGCGTCGGAAGCGGATGTATGAACTGTGGAGCAGGGTTTATGGAGATAGCAAAGGAAAAGCAAGTAAGTTAAGTAAAATATAAATTTAAAAGCCTATAAGGAGAACAAGTAATACTTGCTTTTCAAAGAGTATTTTATAAAAACATACTCAAAAAATCAAGTAAAATCTATGTAAATTATAATAACTTGACATCAAAGATTGCTTGCAGTATAATTATGCCAACTTAATTTAGGGGAATCTCTTGGGCGATATAGTTAAAATTTTCGCCGACATAGGCGAAATATATCAAAAAGACGAAAAGCGTCTCAAAAACGAAGCCTACAAATACGATACAATCAAGGTATATCTCTGCGACATAGAAACTAAGCAAATAGAACCGAATTTAAACATAAATAAAGACGATCTGATAATATGTAGGTTTGGCGTAGGCGCAAATTCCGGTAATCTTTTTCCAAATTCTCAATTTTTATCCAAAGAAGTAAATAAAGACGAAGCTAAATTTATAAAAGGCGTTTCGAGATCGGTTTCAAATTTGCTCTCGTGTTTTGAGCCGAGCGATATAGAAAAAGACGCTATTTTGTCTATGTTACCCAGTATAAATGAAGAATATTTTGCCGATATTATAGATGAGATCAAAGGCCTTGATGAGATAAAAAAGGAAAAAGGCAAAAAAGTCGCTACTTTTTTCTCGCTCTCATACAAGGGCAAGCCCGTTTCTGCCTATTTTAAACAAATTTTTGAAAATCGTATCAGCGTAAAAGAGCAAAAATCGTCCTATGGATACGATATTTTAACAAATGAAAAAGGTATCGGCGGTGATGCAAATTTAGCATTTTGTTCGGTAAATGAGATGCCTGCTAATATGCAATTTGTCAAATCAAAACTCCTGCCGCTAAGCGCCATTAGTGCAAAAAAGGTAGAAAACGGCTTTAAAGCGATAAAAGATAAGCTATCGCATAATTTCTACGGTATGAAAATGGCGATTTTGCCGACGATTTTGGGTAGCTCAGTAAATCTAGAAGAGATTATAAAAATACTAGAAGAAACTTCAAAAAGCGATATGAAAAATATCGAAATCGCCGAAGAAGTTATAAAATTCAGCATAAATGATTATCTTGAGATCGCTGCTAAAAAGCAGGAAAAATTACCTGTTTTAAATACGATTTTATTTTATACACAAAGTAACGCCGCTATCGATTTAAAGCTTGCGATAGACGATGTGCTACCATCTTTTATCTCTAAAATTTCAAATTTGATGAGTGATTTTAATATAAAAGCTTTCTATGAAAAAAACAGCGGAACCGACGAGACGATATATCTTCAAAATTTGTTTGAAGATAGGCTAAGTGTGATGAGTTTTTTGCTGTCGCGAAATAAATTTGATTTAGAGATTATGATAGAAAGATATAGCGATTTGATTTATTACGGTAGCGTCAATAAAAGTTATGCAAAAAAATTAGAATGGAGTAAATATTTTAACGATTTTTATAAAGAAAGAACGTTTGAGAATATTGCAAAATATCAAAATTTTTTTAATGAAATCGATGTCTTAAATAAAAAACTAGTGTTTCAAAAGGAGTGTGACTTGGAAAATTTAACCGATAAAAAAGAACTGATTAGAGAGCTAATCAAAAATAGCGAATTTTTAAATCAAGATGACGCGCTTATTAGCGCTTATTTGCTCGGCATGCTAAGCGCAGCCCTGATAAACTGGCAGCTCGGCGTTAATGGCGGCGTATCGTTTAGCAACTGGCTTGATAACTGCGGCTCGATAAGTAGAGAAAATTTGGAGCGAATTTGGACTAAGTGCGATGAGATGATTAGAAAGCTTAAGGCAGCTTCTGGCAAACCAAATTCTAACGTTGAAAATATAAAAGAGTGTTTGATTGAAATTTTGCCGCAAGTCTTTTTTAGAGAAGGCAAGATAGTAAAAAGCTCACATACCACGCTTGCTTTTGCTATGGGCGGAAGCGATTATCGCAAATTTCTAAAAGATAAAACGAAATAAAAGGAGAATAAAATGCAGAAAAAAGAGATACTTTTTTTGTGGGACGGAGAGAATTGGAATCCAAACGGCGATATGCTAAAAGATAACGCTCCAAGATGCGATGATGAAACCGGCATAGCCGAAGTAACAGACGTGCGCATAAAAAGAACTATCAGAGACGAGATTATGAAAAAAGACGAGGCGTCGATTTTTATAAAGGAGTATAGGATAGAAGATGCCGTACTAGACGCTAAAACGGCGATCAGACAAAGCATAAACATAAAGCAAAGCAAAAACGAACTACAAAAAGAAATTCTGTCTAAATTTATCGATATTCGCGCATTTGGCGGCGTCTTGCCGATTTCGGATAAAGACGAGATGAAGCAGGATAAAGAGATAAAAACCGCTGGAGTTCAGTTTACCGGTCCGGTGCAGTTTAGATTAAGTAAATCTTTAAACAAGGTTGAGATAGAGCACGTAAGAGGAACCGGCGCTTTTGCCAGCGATTACGATCCAAGCGATCCCAAAAAACAAAAAGATCAAGCGACTTTTAGAGAGGAAAAATTTTTAAGATACGCTATTTTTGCTACCTACGGCGTTATCGATAACTACAATGCGGCAAAAACGGGCTTTAACGAAGCTGATGAGGCTAAAATTTTAAAAGCTTTGTGGCACGGCACTAAAAACTTAACGACTCGCTCCAAAATCGGCCAGACTCCGAGATTTATGCTAATCATCACATATAAGGACGATACGTTTGCGGGCGATCTAAACAATAGCATAAGCCTAAAAAGCGAAAAAGAAGATAGGGCGATAAGAAGTATCAACGAATACACTATCGACTTTACAAATTTAAAAAATAAGCTCGCAAGATATGCTACAAATATAGAAAAAATAGAGTATATGAGCGATTATGATTTTGAAGCGATAAACAAAGAAAATTTTGATAGTAGCTGGAAAAAGATAGAGGCATAAAATGAGCATTATTGCTTTTAGATTGTTCGGCGATTACGCTCATTTCTCGCATCCGGCGACGATTTATTCTAGCCTAACCTATCCGGTGCCGCCAAAGACCGCTATAATGGGCTTTTTAGGTGCCGTTATAGGCGAGGAGGAGTATTTTAAGCTATCCGGCATCAAATACAGCGTAAAAATAGATAGGCAAATTTTAAAAAAAAGTTTTGTTTTTAACGGCATAAGATTTGCCCTCTCAAGCAGTATGCATATAGAGGAAGGCTATCAAAACGCAAAGCAGAAAAAGCAGTTTTACAGAGAGCTCATCTGCTCGCCGTCTTATGTCGTATTTTTAAATTTAGAGAATTTAGAGCAAGGCTACCGGGATAAAATAATTTCAAATTTAAAAGAGCATAAAACCGCCTTTACGCCGTATCTTGGGATAAACTTTTGCATAGCCGATTTTGGCTGGATCGATATAAAAACATGCGAAAAAATACCGCAAGATGAAAGCTTTATAAATACATTTACGCTTATGGACGATTTTATTTTTGACGGTATTAATGAAAATGCGAAATTAACTACGGCCAGAATGCCTTGCGACTGCGAAAATGAACGAATTTTTAAAGATTTTAAAGACTTTGTAATGGAGATAAACGGCAAAGAGCCTATAAAATCTAAAAACCATGGAAATATATATCAGATAAACGATGAAAGAGTCTATTTTATTTGACGAGTTTTGGTCTCATCCAAATAAACTTTTGGAAAATCATATAAAAAATATGATCTCTGCTGGCGACGAAGAGCTAGATAAGCAGGTAAAACTCTATCACGATATCGCAAAACTAAAAAATAATTTTCAAATTTACATCAGAGATACCTCAAACGACAAGCTGGATAAAAACCATTCGTTTTTATCGGCGTATTTTTTCTTGCTAAACTCAAAATTTGATGAAATACCGACTCTATTTGGCTTTCTTGCTATCGTTTCGCATCATGGCGACGCAGTAAATTTGATGACGCTAGCCAGGGAAGCTAATAAATTTTTTAAAAACTCAAAAGAGCTAGAATATTGGGAAGAAGTAGCTAATGCCGCAAAAAATACCCAGGTTTATTCGGGATTGTCTACAAAAAAAGATGAGTTTTTGGGTAGAGCCGAAAAACTTCGCCAATACTTAATTTTATTGCAGTATAAACACAAATTTACTTATGAGGATTTCATAAATTTCAAAAGCCTATATTCAAATTTGGTTTATAGCGATAAATTTGAGGCTATCTTTAGCATGCCAAAACAGGAAACTAAAAATATACCGATAGATGTTTTAGAGAGTGATATCCAAAGTTTACCGCCAAATAAAAAGCGAGATGAGTTTAGAAAATTTGTTTTAAACAACTTTGATGAAAATTACAAACTTTTTACTTTGACCGCACCCACGGGCTACGGCAAGACCTTGACCGCTCTAAATTTTGCCCTAAAATTTAATAAATCTCGCATAATTTATGCGCTTCCTTTTACTTCGATAATCGATCAAACCTACGATATTATCGCGAAAATTTATAAAAATAGCGATATTTCGGTTAGCAAGGCTCATCATAAAACGACGATAGATGAAGAAAATCTAACCGAGGAGGATAGGTATTCTAAGATCAAATTTTTGATGGAATCTTTTAGCGGCGAGATAAACGTAACTACGCTTTATCAGCTGATATTTGCGCTATTTGGCAACAAAAATAAAGACAACGTCAAATTTAATCAGCTCAAAAATAGCGTCGTTATCATCGACGAGGCGCAAGCGATCCCATATAAATTTAGAAAAGATTTTATCCTGCTTTGCGAGATCATCTCGCAGCGGCTCGGCACTATTTTTATATTTATGTCGGCGACGATGCCGGTTATTAAAAGCGAAAATTTTAAAGAAATTTCAAATTTGGATTATTTTTCAAAGCAGGATAGATACGTCATAAAATGGCTTGATATAGGCGTCGAAGATGGGCTTTTGGAAAAGATTTGCGAAACCGCAAGAGATAAAAATACCCTCGTCGTCGTAAATACGATCAAAAAAGCGCAGGAGCTGTTCGTAAAACTAAAAGGTAAATTTAGCTGTTTTTGCCTAAACGGATATATGTATGATGATCACAAACGCGCTACTATCGAGGCTGTAAGGTGCGCAATAGATAAAAGTAAAGACAGTCCGCTCGCGAGTAAAATTTTACTAATTTCCACGCAGTCTATCGAGGCCGGAGTGGATCTTGACTTTGACACAGGATTTCGCGAAGTTGCGCCCATTAGCTCGGTCATACAAACAGCAGGGCGCGTAAATAGGCATTTTGGAGAAATCCGCGGCGAGCTATACGTCTTTCCCGAAATAAGTAAATTTACAAATTTGATTTACGGCGATTTACAGAAAGTAAGCAAAGCGATTTTAGAAATTTTCAAACAAAGAGAGGTGCGAGAGAGTGAAATTTTAGAAATTTCAAATTTGTATTTTCAGAAAATCAGCGATCAACTGGAAAATTTATATATAGAAAGCGAGATAAAAAAGCTAGAATTCGAAAATATAAATCAAAAAATCGAAGAAATTATGAAGGACAATCACAAGCAGACGCTAATAATCGAGCCCGAAGAAAATTTTATCAAGGATTTTGAAGCTAAGATTATCGAAATTAAAAATAGCCAAAATAACGAATTTACGATACGAGATATTTTAAAAAATCACATCAGAAAGTTATCGAAATTTAGCATAAACGTAACGTTTAAAGATAAAGAGAAATTGACGCCCAATTTAAGGCAAATACGCGGACTAAAAGATATGTTTTATCTGCCATTTGGCTCGTCTTATTTTTATAGTGCGGATTACGGGCTTAAAAAAGATACGAATTTAGACATCACAGACGAGGTATTTGATTAATGTTTTGCAAAGACCAAATCACCGGTACGCTTGTGAATTATTACGTCACCTGCAAGCGCGAGGCGTGGCTTTACGCGCACCATATCCACGCCGATCAAGAGGATGAAAACGTGCTGATGGGCAAGGCGCTAGCGGAAACCAAAGAGCGCGATTTGCAGGACTTTGCATTTTCAAATTTGAAATTTGACAAACTTTCCAAGCAGCGCGGACATTATCTCGTCACCGAATACAAAAAGAGCCTAAAAAACGAGCTTGCGGGCAAGATGCAGCTACTTTTTTACGTCTATCTTTTGAAAACGGGCTTAAATTTAAAAGAGGTAAAAGGCAAACTAATCAGCGGTAAAAAGGTGATTTTGGTAGAGGATAGCAGCGAAAATTTCGCTCTAATAGAGCAAATTTTAAGCGAGATAACGGCTCTCGTAAATCTAGAGCGACCGCCGAAATTTACGCAGGGCAAATTTTGTGCAAACTGCGCTTACAGCGGATATTGCGTGAGTTAGATTAAAATGTACGTGATTTTATTTTACGACATCGCCGGCGCCGAGCAAAAAGAGAAAAACAACGCAAACCGTATCAGAAAGGCGGTCGAGAAGTTTTTGCCGCGCGTGCAGTTTTCTGTTTTTGAAGGCGAGATTCGCGAGAGCGATTTTAAAAAACTAAGTGCAATGCTGCAAAAAGAGTGCATTGCGCAGCTTGATTCTATCGTGATTTATACGTTTAATTCGCTGAAATACTCTAAGCGTATCGTAATCGGACAGGATAAAAGCGGCGCGCTGTTTAGTTAAATTTACTCGCGTAAATTTGCCGAGTTTGGCAGCGTTTAAAATCCCAGCTAAATTTAAGGAAAAAAGATGCAAAAAAGCGACAGGACGCATTTTATTTTGAGTGCAGGCAGGCTTCGCAGGCAAGATAACAATATCTATTTTGACAAATTTGACGATGAGGGCGCGGTCACTGCTAGTAAAATTTTGCCGATAAACGCGATTGATGAAATTTACGTGCTTGCAAAAGTACAGATCGACACCTATACTATGGCGTTTTTAGCGGACAACAACGTCCTTTTGCATGTTTTTAGCCCATATCAGAGCTTTCGCGGCAACTTTTATCCAAATACCTCAAACTCGGTCAATAAAAGCGGCTTTGTACTGCTAAATCAGGTTCGCGCCTTTGACGATCCGCTTAAGCGCGCCTACATCGCCCGGGAGATCACTCGCGCGCACATCCTAAACGACGCGGCAAACTGCAAAAGGCACGGCGTGAAATTTGACGTCTCGCCCCACATAGAGGCGCTAAACGCCGCCGCGGACGTGCCTGCGATAATGGCGGTGGAAGGGGCGTTTCAAAAGTTATACTACGAAAGGTGGAATGAGATAATCGCGGATCAAAAAAGCTTTAAATTTACCATCCGCTCCAAGCGCCCGCCCGCCGATAAAATCAATAGCTTCATAAGCTACGTAAATACGCGCATTTATAACGTCTGCCTCAGCGAAATTTACAAAACCGAGCTTGATCCGCGCATCGGCTTTTTGCACGAGCCAAACTACCGCGCTCTGAGCCTGCACCTTGATCTTGCGGAGATTTTTAAGCCGATTTTGGGCGATACGCTGATTTTTAGCATGCTAAATAAAAAGGAGATCACCGCAAAGGACTTTCAAACCGACGCCGGTCGGATCAAATTTAGCAACGACGCCGTGCAAAAGATCGAGCTAAAAATGATCGGCAGACTTGGCGAAACGATCTCGCTGGGCGGGCAAAATCTCACGTGGCGGCAGGTGATCCGCCGCGAGGCTAATCAGATCAAGAAATGCATCTGCGAAGATGCGCCTTACGAGGGATTTAGGTGGGTATAAATTTGATATTTTGTCGGTAGGGACGTCAGTTTAAAGTTATTTGACTTTTGTATCCCTTGCTACGGTGTTTGTTTGACGTCAAAACAGCATTTGCGATTTTGCTTTGGATGTTTGTGGTAAAATACAAAATGCGTCCGACTTATAAAATTTGCTTTTGTCGTTACGGGCGGATTGGGGTTGTCGATTTGCCCTTATTGCGGCGGGCTATTTAATTTCTAGGCGTCACTTTAAAATCTAAATCATCTCGATGAAGCTTTTTCTAAGATTTTAAAAATAACGAAATTTAGGGTATTTCGTATCGATACTATTTTGCTTTTTATGCAAATTTAAGGCGTAAAAATATAGACTTTGAGTTTTAATAGCCCTAAAAATGTATATTTTGGTGCTGTTAAATTTTACTCCGTTGGAGTTTGAAACTTCCTAAACCAAAACATAAGGCTACACAAATGACGTTAGTTAAATTTTACTCCGTTGGAGTTTGAAACAACAGGTAGAGGGCAAGATCAAAAAGGATAAAGACGGGTTAAATTTTACTCCGTTGGAGTTTGAAACCCTACTGAAATTAAATATAAAATCAAGAATGGTGCACGTTAAATTTTACTCCGTTGGAGTTTGAAACAACCTGATCTTGACGCCTGGGTTGATGCCTGGTATGGTTAAATTTTACTCCGTTGGAGTTTGAAACGCGGAAGAATACGAAAAAATAAAACAAGAGTCAAGTTAAATTTTACTCCGTTGGAGTTTGAAACGGATTTTTGGGCGGCACGCCGTATTTATTGCAAAGTTAAATTTTACTCCGTTGGAGTTTGAAACGTTGATAGGCTAAGTATTGATGATGCTACTGCGTATTGTTAAATTTTACTCCGTTGGAGTTTGAAACCCGCAATACGGTTTTCAAGCGTTGATAGCCCCGCTCCGTTAAATTTTACTCCGTTGGAGTTTGAAACTCGTGTTTGCAATAAATGCAATGAGTGAGGCTTTTGGTTAAATTTTACTCCGTTGGAGTTTGAAACCCTTATCTGCTAGGGCTAGGTTTCGCGCTCTAGTGTTAAATTTTACTCCGTTGGAGTTTGAAACCGTTTTTCGGCAAACAAGCGGAGACGGCTAATCAAGTTAAATTTTACTCCGTTGGAGTTTGAAACAACGGCAAAGACATCAACGCCCAAATGGTAGAAAAGTTAAATTTTACTCCGTTGGAGTTTGAAACTATGGCGGACGTATGTTAAGTGGCATAAACTCTTGGTTAAATTTTACTCCGTTGGAGTTTGAAACTATGTGCGGTAGGCTAAAAGATAATCGCTTCTGCCGTTAAATTTTACTCCGTTGGAGTTTGAAACTATCGCTAGGGATATATTTCCAATCAAGAGGCTTAAGTTAAATTTTACTCCGTTGGAGTTTGAAACACTCTTGCTATGTTTCAAAAAATGCTCGAGTCAAGTTAAATTTTACTCCGTTGGAGTTTGAAACCAGGTAAAAAATGACAAATTCAGAAATAGCCAAAGTTAAATTTTACTCCGTTGGAGTTTGAAACTTTATCAATTCGAGCTTTAACGCAAGCTTAAAAATAGTTAAATTTTACTCCGTTGGAGTTTGAAACTCTGCGCCTTTTGCTCCGCTTTTGCCGCAGCCTTCGTTAAATTTTACTCCGTTGGAGTTTGAAACTGCCTTTCGCATAGAATTTGAGGGGTGGAGCAAGGTAGTTAAATTTTACTCCGTTGGAGTTTGAAACAATCAATTTCAGAATAAATTAAGCGTTTTTAAAAGGTTAAATTTTACTCCGTTGGAGTTTGAAACTCGCTACGAAAGACCAGCAACTAGCCTATGCTAAAGCGTTAAATTTTACTCCGTTGGAGTTTGAAACTGGCTGGAAAAGTAGAAAAATTTAAAAACGTTGGGTTAAATTTTACTCCGTTGGAGTTTGAAACCTCAAATTTTAGGCAAGCGCGAAACAATGACCGAAAGTTAAATTTTACTCCGTTGGAGTTTGAAACACGTTTCGGACGCTGATTTTAAAGCAACGAGTGGTTAAATTTTACTCCGTTGGAGTTTGAAACTAAACCTCGGCAATAGAAGGATCAAACTCAACAGCGTTAAATTTTACTCCGTTGGAGTTTGAAACATGCGTCAAGCCTTTGAGAGTTTCACGGACGCGGCGTTAAAATTTACTCCGTTGGAGTTTGAAACGGAAAATGTTTCCAGACTTGAAAAAAGCTTCTATCGGTTAAAATTTACTCCGTTGGAGTTTGAAACAATTCATAAAAAGGGAATATTGATTAGGATCGCGAGTTAAATTTTACTCCGTTGGAGTTTGAAACAATAAACTTAAATCAAAATCTTTAAAATCAGAAATAAGTTAAATTTTACTCCGTTGGAGTTTGAAACAGGAGATACAATGAAAAATAGCGGCGGGTTTAAAGTTAAATTTTACTCCGTTGGAGTTTGAAACGCCTATTATGAAAGGCTGTTTAGGGGGGCTAGGAAAATGTTAAAATTTACTCCGTTGGAGTTTTGATGCAATCAATTTTTGCGGCTTAGTATGCTGTGCGATTGATTATAGACGGGCGACAAAATATAAAGTTGCAATAAATAATTTATGATTTTCTGTTAACTTAGCTAACAGCCTACCGACTGATTGTTTACGAGAAATTTTTCTAGCTTGCGATTTTTAAAGAATTTGACGACGTCAAACGCGATCTTGGCAGCCAGAAGCGCCAAAAAAACGTGTCTAAATGCATAGAACTTTCCTAAGTATTTATGCTTTTTTATGAGCTTTAGCGCGAGTGTTTTTATCGCCTCTATCGGCTTTTTGATAGCTTCGCCGATCATTTTGTCTTTTATCTCATGCACGACGAGAGCGGTGATGGTTTTTAGGTATTTTTTAGTTTTGGGCGCGGGTAAATTTTGCGTCTTAGTTTCGCCGTAAACGTCGCCGATCCAAGCTTCAAAATTTTGCCGCGCGTTTTTGCTTTTTAAGAGTTTTTCACCGACTTTACTTATCTCGTAAATCCCGCGCGAAGTCTTTAAAACGATCCTTTTTCCTTGCGGCAAAGCTTGAATTCTAGGGCTATTTGCTATGACGCTTAATAGCGCGTCCGTTTTGCTCAGACTCGCACCCGTTTCGCCCGATAAAAACTCCGCTATCTCTTTACGACTCGCCCTTTTTCTCTCGTTTAAAAACTGCGCCAATAAAAACAATCCTTGATAATCCATCGCAAAAACTCTCATTATTATATTAAAATGAGAATTATACTTAAAATATCTCAAAATAAAATAAAAGCCAGTATCATTTTGATTTTGGTATATCGCAAGATAAATTAATTTTGCCTAGTTAAAACAAAGTGTTTGTGTTGTAAATTTGAAATTTATCCGCGCAAAGGCCGTAAAATTTGCAGCAAATTCTACGGCAAATTTCAAAGAAAGATAGTATCTTTAGCCTTAAATTTAACTAACAAAAAACTCCTGAGCAGCCTGCTTGCTCTCAAAAGGCTTCACGCAAATTTCGCGTTCGCCGACTCTAGCGAGCACTGCCGTATCTTTATCGGCTCTGGTGTAGGCAAGCGCCAGCCGCACGGCAAACTCGAGGTCGGCTTCGTTAAATTTAGCGTCAATGAAACTCACCGCACCCACGATATCGCCGTCAAATTTGATCTGAGTAAATTTTGGATTATTTAGAGCTAGCAGTTTGGCGTTGTCGTTTTCGTCGCGGCCGATGATCATTTTGGTGCCGTTTGGTAGGCGCAGATGGCGTCCGAGGCGCAGTAGCTGCATATCGGCGCTCGTCATATCCGGGTCAAATTTAATAAAATCTCTGATTTTATTCGCAAAGCTCTCGATCGTGAGCAAGCACCCGCCGCCGGGCGTCTCGTACTCGCTAAAGCCAAACTCCTTGGCAAGCGCGAGTTGCCTCTTGCGGTCGCGTCCGCTGATGGCGAGCAGTTTGCTGCGATCGACCCAACCCTCGCGCTCGGGCTTCGTGGGCTTCATCAGCTGCGCGGACATCGGGCGCAAGATAAGATCCTCCTCGTCGCCCGCGGCGTTTTTGACCTGCGCCATCGCGTCGCGTCTCTGACTCATCGGACGCTGGCCGATCACCTCGCCCGTCGCGATAAAGTCCGCACCCTCCGAGCGCATCATCGCAAGCGCGGTTTTAAACATATATCCGTGACAGTCGATGCAGGGGTTAAAGTGCTTGCCGTAGCCGTGCTTTGGCGTAAAAAGCACGTCGCGTAGGTATTCGTTTCTGATATCGATTATTTTAAGCTCGGCTCCGGCTTCGTTCGCGCGGCGGCGTAAAATTTCGGCCTTTTTCTCGTCGCCGCTAAAGCCGATGTCGATGTGCACAGCCGTGACGTCGATGCCTTGGTTTGCCAGCAGCTTGATGGCGATCATGCTGTCCAGCCCACCGCTAAATAAAACTAACGCTTTCATTTTTTTAGTTCCTCAATAATTTTTTTTATTTTTGATAGTATTTGTTTTTTTTCCTCTAAAGGAATTTGTTTTGCCGAATATTCTTTGTGCAAATTCTCGTAAAATCTCACTTTTAAAATAACTATATTTTTTAAAATTTCATCCTCGTCTTTAAAGGCGTCGTAGTTTTCAAACATCAGCTCGCGCACGGCCGGATCGTCCGCATCGGCTCCCTGCGCTACGGCCTCGAAAATATCTCTGTGCCGGACGAAATACTCCGTTTTTAAATTTTCTAAAACAATTCTTTTAAAATTTGGATTTTCGATCATCGTTTTTAAAAACCGAATTTCAAGTATATCCTTACGCCCGCGCTGATTTTTGCCCAAATTTTGCATTTCGTAGGCTTGCATGCGCTCCTGAGCGGCTTGCGTATTTGCACCTCTAGTTAGCCGAAACGACCCCTCGGCTATCTTTAAAATTTTAGCCACGAGCGGCGCGTAGGAGTTTGCGACGACGGGTTTTAGACTCGAGGTAAAGGCCTGGATCGCTTCTAGCGCCTTTTGCTTTTGCACGGGGCGCGAGAGGTCAAAGCCGCTAGCTAGATGCCTGATGTAAAATTCTCCGATCTCCGTGCCGCTTTCAAAAATTTGACGCAGATACTCTATCTTGCCGGCGACGACCATATCGGCCGGATCTGCGCCGCCTTCTATGATGACGACGCTGCCGTCGATTTCGTTTTGCGCGAGCAGCAGGGCGGACTTAGTCGCGGCGTTTATGCCCGCGTCGTCGCCGTCAAAGCACAAGATGACGCTAATCTCGCCGCGTTTTAAAAGAGGTAGGTGTTTGGTCGTGAGAGCGGTTCCAAGCACGGCTACGGCGTTACCAAAGCCCGCCTTGTGCAGCATGATAACGTCCATGTAGCCTTCGGTGATTATGATCTGATTTTTTGTGAAAATTTCGCGCTTCGCCAGGTGGTAGCCGTAAAAAAGCGTTGATTTATCAAAGACCGCGGACTGGGGCGAATTTACGTATTTAGCGGGGTTGCCGCTGATCGTGCGTCCGCCAAATCCCACTAGCCGTCCGGCGTGCGTGTAGATAGGAAAGGTGATACGGTTTATGAAGCTAGCGTAGATGCCGTTTTCGTTTTGCTTTACGATGCCGACTTCTAGGGCTTCTTTGGGCTCTATTTGCTCGTTTTGCAGTAGTCTTATCGTCTGTGCGCTCTCGGGTGCGAAACCTAGTTCAAATTTATCTATGAGCTCATCTGTGATACCACGCGAATACAAATACTCGACGGCCGAGGGAGTTTTATAAAGCAGCGAGCGGTAAAAGGCGTTTGCGTTTTCTAGGATGTGCTTGTTTTCCTTCGCCGGTTCGCCGCCGCGCACGTAGTTTAGCGTGAAATTTTGCAGTCCTGCAATCTTTTCGACTGCTTCGGGGTAGCTTAGCTTTTCGTAGTCCATCACGAATTTGATCGCGTCGCCGCCGGCTTTGCACGAAAAGCAGTGAAATATCCCGCGCGACGGGCTCACGCTCATGCTCGGGTTTTTATCGTCGTGAAACGGGCATACGCACACGAAGTTCGCGCCGCTTTTTTTTAGCGGCAGATAGTGTCCGACTATATCGACGATATCGGTTTGCGCTTTTAGTCTTTCTATTGATTTTGGATCGATCATAAGCGAGATTATACAATCGTTTTGCTATAATCGGCGTTAAATTTGACTTTAGAAAGCGGCATTTTGGATATATTTTTTATCGAATTTAGAGACCCGATTTTCGGCCTCGTGGTGTTGGTCGCCGCGGTGCTCGTGATCGCCGTTTTTAGCTACGCGTGGGGCGTTTTTAAGAGCAAGGACGAGAAGGCGGAGATCGCGGGATTTTTAAAAAAATTCGGCAAATCTCAAGGCCTGAGCGACGAAAACAAGCAGCTTTTGATAAACTCGGGCGCGGATACGGCTACGATGTGCTTTTTGGCGGGGACGTTTTCAAAAAGCGGATATTTTGAAAAGGCTATCAACGTCTATGCCGTAGCTTTAGAGCGGGCTAAAAACCGAGCGGCAAAGGAGCAAATTTTTACCGATCTTGGCCAGACTTATTTTAAGGCAGGCTTTCTCGAGCGCGCAAAAAGCGTCTTTTTAGAGGCGCTAAAAATCTCTCCGCGAAATCAAATCGCGCTAAAATCGCTAACGATAATTTTCGAAAAATTAAAAGACTACGAGGGCGTGCTGCAGGCTTTGGATGCCTTACAGGAGCTTGGCAGCGACGTGAGAGCGCAGACGGCGTATATCAAGGCACTGCAAATTTTAGCGGATAAAAGTAAAGACGAAGCAGGCAAAATCGGCGAAATTTTAGCGCTAAAGGACGAATTTGCGCTCGTGCGGCGTATGGCGATGGAGAGGTTAAATTTAAACGGTTCGGGGCTTAAGGATTTTAGCGATTTCCCGCCGCTTGAGGATGTTTTAGACTTGGTTTATTATCAAAACTCGCCCGTAAATTTAACCGATCCCCAGTATAAGAGCCTGTTTTTTGTCAAAAGCATGAGCGACGAGGACGGCGCACCGCTGGGCTTTGAGCTAGAGGTTTTAAAGAAACTAAAAGCGGCAAACTACGACAAGGCCGCGCTTAGCTTTAACTACGTTTGCAAGAGCTGCAAAAACGCCTTTCCGATGCATTTTTACCGCTGTCCGATGTGTAGCGAGCTAGGCAGCGTGCAAATTTTGCCTCACATCACGGAAAAACCCGATGAAAACAGTATGCCTTTTTAGCGACGGCTCGTGCCTGGATAACCCAGGGCCGGGCGGCTGGGCGTACATCCTAGAGTACGGAGAGCACAAAAAAACTGCAAGCGGTGGCGAGGCGCACACGACAAATAATCAAATGGAACTACGAGCGGCGATCGAGGGGCTAAAAGCACTCAAGCAGCCCTGCCGCGTGAAGCTCTACACCGATAGCTCATACGTCGCAAACGCCGTAAATGCGTGGCTGGAGGGCTGGGTGAAGAAAAACTTTAAAAACGTAAAAAACGTCCCGCTGTGGCAGGAGTATCTGGCTGCTAGCGAGCCGCACGAGGTCGAGGCGATCTGGGTCAAAGGCCACGCTGGGCACCCGCAAAACGAACTTTGCGACGAGATGGCGCGCGAGCAAGCCGTAAAGATAAAAAATAGCTTAAAAGGCGAATAATGCGAAATTTGGAAGAGAAATTAGGATATAAATTTAAAGACGAAAAGCTACTAAAAACCGCGCTCACGCACAAAAGCGTAAAAGGCGGCGCAAACAACGAGAGGCTAGAGTTTTTGGGCGATGCGGTGATGGATCTGGTGATCGGGGATTATCTTTTTCACAAATTTTCGCGTCTGAGCGAAGGCGATCTAAGCAAACTAAGAGCCGCGCTCGTAAATGAAAAAAGCTTCGCCGAACTCGCCAAATATCTAAATTTGGGCCAACTCATCAATATCTCGCCCGCCGAGGAGCATAACGGCGGACGGGCAAAAGCATCGATCCTATCAGACGCATTTGAGGCGCTGATGGGCGCGATCTACTTAGAAAGCGGCTTTGACGCCGTGCGCGCGGCTAGCCTAAAAGCCTTTGAGAGATGCTACCCGGATATAAATTTCGACCGCATGGTCAAGGACTACAAAACCGCGCTGCAAGAGCTCACTCAAGCGCGCTTCGCCGAGATACCAAAATACGTGCTGGTGGGCTCCAAAGGCCCCGATCACAAGAAAGAATTTGAGATCGCGCTAATGCTAAACGAGCAAGAGATCTCACGAGCAGCGGGTAAGAGCAAAAAAGAAGCCGAGCAAAAAGCCGCCAAAACCGCGCTTGAGATTTTGGGAGAGGGCAAGTGAACACCTTTGGACGCAAACTAACGCTAACGACGTTCGGCGAGAGTCACGCAGCGGCGATCGGAGGCGTGCTAGACGGCTTTCCTGCGGGCGTACGTATTGATTTAAATTTTATCCAAAGCGAGCTTGACAAACGAAAACCCGGCGGCTCGAAATTTGCCACGGCCAGGAGCGAAGGCGACCGCGTGGAGATTTTAAGCGGCGTGTTTGAAGGCGTGAGCACCGGCACTCCGATCGGCTTTATCATCCGAAACGAAAATCAAAAATCGGGCGATTATGAAAATTTACGCGAGCTCTTTCGTCCCGGCCACGCCGACTATGCCTACTACCGCAAATACGGCATCCGCGACCACAGAGGCGGCGGACGCAGCTCGGCTAGAGAGACGGCCGTGCGCGTGGCCGGCGGCGCGATAGCTCAAATTTTGCTGGGCGAGTTTGGCGTCAGCGTGCAAAGCGGCGTGGCGAGCGTGGGCGAAATTTCGTGCGGTGAGCGGTTAGACTTTGATCTCGCGGCGCGATCGGAGATATTTTCGCTGGGTAACGAAGAGGCGATGAAAGAGGAAATCCTAAAAGCCAAGCAGGGGCACGACAGCGTTGGAGCCAGCGTCGTCACAGTGATCCGCGGCGCACCGGCCGGGCTTGGCGAGGGGCTATACTATAAATTTGACGCGGCAATCGCGGCTGTGATGATGGGCATAAACGGCGTCAAGGCCGTAGAAATCGGCGAGGGTGTGAGTGCTAGCAAGATGCGCGGCAGCGAAAATAACGACTCGATGAGTGCGGCGTATGCAGGCGTAAATTTGAGCGTGGATAACCCTGCTCTTGACTGTGCCGGCGAGCGGTCAAATTTAAACGGCGGCAAATTTGACGAATGCAAAAGCGAGGCGGACGGCGCGGCTTGCCGCGGCTCAAATTCGGGCGAGAAATTCGGATTTGCCTCAAATCACGCGGGCGGAACGCTGGGCGGCATGACGAGCGGACAAGAGGTCATGATAAAAACGCATTTTAAGCCGACTCCGTCGATATTTTTATCTCAGCCGACGCAAAACGTGCGCGGGCAGGACGTTATCTGTGAGCTACGCGGGCGGCACGATCCGTGTATCGGAGTGCGCGGCAGCGTCGTAGCCACCGCGATGGCAAGGCTCGTAACAGCCGATATGCTACTTTTAAATTTGAGCGCAAATCTAGCGAATTTAAAGAAAATTTACGGCTAATTCCAAAAAAATGAGCCACGTGCTAAATAAAGAGAAATCGGACGACGCGCGGTTTTGAATCAAAACGGACACTTCGTGCGCGAAATTTGCGACGACTTCTACGCGTATTTGGGCTATAAGGCCGCAAATTTTGGCTACAAATACGTAAAAATCCCATCGCGAAATTTATAAAAAATCCGCAGTTTTCGCACTATTTTTTATATCTAAAGCTTTTCCTGAAATGCTCTTAACGAAAGCGTCAAAATCCGCATCCATAAACGCATGAAATTTGCGCTCAGTAAAGATGTTTGGCAGATTTATATTTACGACATAGAAGTCGAGAAAAACGGCATAACAGACATCTTTTATATAAAAAATATCTCGCATGGCAGCTTAGAAAATTTATTCGCAGACGCTGCAAAATATCTAAAATTTATGCAAAAGCCATAGAAAAAAATAGAGCGCGCCAAGGAGCCGGGAGTGCATGAATTTAGGCTTTTTAATGCTAACGGCAAGAAAAAGTACATCTTAAAAAGACTTGCCAAACAGACTACGAAGCGCGAAAATCTAAGCATCGGCACGATGTTTACACGAACGAGTCGGTTGCTAGCATTTACGAGAAATTTTGTAGTTTTTAAAAATATCTTGCGCAAAATAAGCCAAATTTGCAGTTTTACGCTACGTCGAACGGGAGCTGTCCTGGGGATCAGAAGTATGCGTAAATATCAAATTTGCTCTTGTTTTCTTGTAGAATCAAATTTGGCAACTAGGCCGTATCGCATAACTCGGTCACTCATAAGGTCGCCGATAAAATAGTTAAATTTAAAGAAAATAGTTTTAGTTTTTGATGTTTATGCGTAAAATTCGTATAATTTATCGTCGCGCAAATGTTCAATCTATTTTACGAAAACAAGGCTACACAAAGTCAAATTTACTCATCAAACAGTCCGCGCTCAAAGCTTTTTACGCGAAAGCTGCGTCTTTGCAGCGGCGAGTCGCCAAGTCTCGTGATCGCGTCTAGATGTGCTTTCGTGCCGTATCCTTTGTGCATGCCGTATCCGTAGCCTTTGTGCACGCCGTCCCACGCCCTCATCAGCGCGTCGCGGCTGACCTTGGCTAGGATACTGGCCGCGCTTACCTGCGCGACCTTGCCGTCAGCTCCAACCATCGTTTTTATGCCGGTGCCGTAGTTTGCGTTGCCGTCGTAGAGCAGCTCGCAGCCCGCAAAATGTGCCTTGAACAGCCGCAGCGCGCGTCTGAGGCACTCACTAAGGCCTAGCTCGTCGATCTCTTTGTTTGAAAAATAGACGATGAGAAATTCCGAGTTTTTTATTATCTCTTTAAACAGCTCCTCGCGCCACTTCGCCGTTAGTTTTTTAGAGTCATTTAGCCCCGCTATCTCGCGCTTTAGTACGCATGCGGCTACCACCATGGGGCCCGCTAGCGCACCGCGTCCAGCCTCGTCGATACCGCAGATTTGCGCGTCAAATTTGTTTTTCATCAGCATGCTTTCACGTATTTTTTGGAGTTTAGGTCGTCAAATTTCGGTTTGATTCGTATCAAATTTTGCCTTCCATTTGTTCAAATTTTTTGGCGGAAAAGTTGGCTAAA
>CALCKS010000083.1 GCA_937965895.1 uncultured Campylobacter sp. | reverse complement strand
CAAAAATTTGAGGCGTGCAAGCAAAAGGCGCGGGAAATTTTAAATTTATAGGTATCGCTAAAATTTTACTCTTTGCGGCGAGCTAAATTTAAAACCGTAAATTTCTGCAAAAAAGCAAAGAAACCTTAAAATAGTAAAATTTAGGTCGTAAAATTTTACACCTTTTTCTACTAAAAATTCTCATACCCTTTTTCAAATATGCGCTCATATCGCTGTCGCGTGCGTATCGCAATCAAATCGGCTAAATTTTAAAAGCCCGATTTGCGCTTGCGGTGATGGGCGCGTAAAATGCCGCAGATATTAGAAAAATATCCGTAAATTTAGCCGAAACGCAGTAAAATTTGAGCGGCAAATTTAGCAAAAGGAGCGATCGTGGAAAATTTATTACTAGCGCAGCTGCGCGAGGCACTACCACAGGACATGCGCGTGCCGAGCGAACTTGAGGCGCTTTATGCGTGGATCGAAGCAAACGGCTTTTATGACGACGTTGGCGGGCGCAGACGCGGCTATCTCTACCCGCAGGATCGGCTACAGCAGAGCTGGAGCGACGATGAGCGCGAGGGCGGCACGGACATTATCTTTTTCACGGATGAGCCGAAAAATCGCGACGAGGAGCTAAGGTATTGGTTTTACGGCGAGGATCGCGAGCTTACCGCGGAGATCAAGCAGCGGCTTTGTGTGTTCGCAGGCAGCGGTTCGGAGGGCTCGATGTGCGCGCTGTGGCTCGACGATGCAGGCGAGACAAAGATCGTGCACATGGGCTCCGGCTCGGGCTCGACGATGACCTGCGTTTTGGCTCGCAGCGGGCTTGAATTTTTGCGATTGCTTGCGATCGGATACGACGAGATCTGCTGGGACGAGGATTTTAGCGCTCCGCCAAACAGCGAGGAGGACGACTTTATCGTGCATCCAAACGTGAAATTTCAGCAGTGGGTAATAGAGACGTTTAAAACGACGATCCCGCAGACCGCGCTTGAGCTCGTCACTCCCGCGCATCTAGACGACGATAATCCGAACGATGAGTTTTTGATCTGGGTAAATCGCGTCGCGGAGTGAGGTTTAGTATAAATTTAAGTAGGCTAAGATGCGAAAGATCGCTGTTTTAGCGCCGCCGAAGCTCTTGCGAGTATAATTTATTCTTGATAAAAGCTCGCTTGCATGATCAAAAACAGCTGCAAATTTTATTAGCATAAGCCCGAATTTAATTCGTTATAAAGCTATAAACGAGAGAAAATTTAGCTCGCCAAAAAAGCGAGCCAAAAGCCTAATGGCGGCAGTTTTTGCAGTCCTTTACAGTCACTAGTACATTCATCTTTTCGATGAAATTTCCAAGCTTTCTCTCCAAATTTTCCTTGTACTCGCTCAGCGCCTCGCAGAAATTATAGTCCTCGACATGCCCGCAGCTCTCGCATACGACGTGGATGTGCGGGTAGCTAAATATATCGTAGCGCGCCTTTTGATTTGGCATATTGACCTCGACAACGAGGCCTTCGTCCTTTAGCATATTTAGGTTTTTATACACCGTTGCGAGCGATACGGACGGGTTTTCGGCGCAGATCTCCTCATAAAGCTCGTCGATCGTTGGGTGCGTGTGGCGGTCGAGGATCTTGAGCACGCTGAGGCGCTGCGGAGTGGCTTTGAGACCGTGATTTTTGAGAAGTTCCATATAGTTCATCGTTTTTCCTGATAATTTTTAGCTAAATATACAAAAATTTTATTTAAAACTTCTTTATAGTTGGTAATATAAATTATTATTTACTAAAATTTGTGTCATTTGTAGTCAAATTTATACTTTTTGCGAGTTTAAGCGCTATACTCAAGGTAAATTTTAGACCTTTGGGCTCAAATTTACCCTGCCGAATTTAGCGTTTTGGGGCTTAAATTTGGCGCTTTGCTCGCCGAATTTAAATAAAAATCCGACTTTTAATGCGGCGTAAATTTTGTTATCGATCATTGCAACCGAACGCCGCTTATCATCGCTACCGTAAAATTTATTTTTTGTCGGTTGCGGCGATATCACAACGTTTTAGATACGGCTACGTTTTTCAAGCAAAGGCGTAAAAATAGTTTTCGCTAATTGCGATTTTAAATTTAAACAAGCTTCTGTGCCTTGCTGCACGGCTAAATTTACGAGCAAAAATCTACTTAAATTTTACCTTTTTGATATAATCCGCGTCCAATCAAGCACCGGCGCTAAATTTAAGCATTATAAACGGCAAAAAACGAAAGTCTGTAATGTTTTTTAGCGATTTTATCCTAGGGCACAGCGAGCAAAACAAACCTTAGCACAAAAGCCTATCGCGACTCAAATTTAACCCAAAAATTCGCTCGCAAGCCAGTCCGTAAAAAAGATAAACGAAGATAAAAATAAATAAAACCGGCTTGATGCGCACAAATTTGCCTGTGCCGTTTAGGAGTGGTAAATCAAAGTAATAGCGGCGGGACCGAGTATAAAAAGGTTTGTTTCGCTCAAATTTTTCGCCTTCTCCGCCTAAATGCGCTCGCCAAAACGCATAAAACCGAAACGCAAAAAAGCTTCAGCTTAAATTTGATCCGCCGTTTCGGCTAAAATTTTCTCGCAAACGCTCGCCGCATCGATACCAAGAGCCCTTTCGACATCGGCCGTAGCGCCGTGCGAGATAAACGCGTCGTCAAACTCAAAGCTAACGATGTGCACGTCAAAAATGCGCCGCTCTTGCAAAAATGCGGCTAAAATCTCGCCTACGCCGCCTTTTTTTGCGGTATCTGAAAAGACATACCAAATTTTATGCCTGCGCGCGAGCTCTTGCAAAAGTTCGCCGTCAAGCGGCTTGACAAAAACCAAATCAACAAGACTAGGGTCAAATTTGCCATCCGTTTTTTCAAGTAAAATTTTGCGAGCGGCATTTGCTTTACCAACGGCGTTGCCGTAAGCGATAAATGCCGCTTCGCCGCCGCCCTCGACCAAGATTTCGCCCTTGCCGAGCTTTAGCTCGCGCGCTTCAAATTCGCCCTGCGACAGCGCAAAAGCTCCGCGCGGATAACGAAAAGCGCAAGGCCCCTCGTGAGCGTAGGCGTAGCGCATCGCAAGCCTAAAACTATCGGCGCAGCGAGGCGCGAAAATCGTCAAATTCGGGATCAAATTTAGATAACTAACGTCAAATGCGCCCTGATGCGTCTCGCCGTCCTCGCCGACTATGCCCGCGCGGTCCATCGCAAAGACGACGTTTAGGTTCATGATCGCACAGTCGTGCACGACCTGGTCAAATGCCCGCTGCAAAAAAGTCGAATAAATCGCAATAAATGGCTTAAAGCCTTCCTTTGCCATCGCTGCCATCGAGGCGACGGCGTGCTGCTCGGCAATCGCGACGTCCCAAAATCTATCCGGAAATCTCTCCATCAAAGCGTCTATGCCCGTACCAGTAGGCATCGCGGCGGTGACTCCAACGATATTTTTATGCTCGCTAGCTAGCTGTGTCAAATTTTCCGCAAAAAGCGCGGTGGCTGATTTGGCGGCTGATTTTTTGATAGCTTCGCCGCTTTGGAGATCAAACGGGCTCACGCCGTGCCAGCTAGCCAGATGCCCCTCGGCCTTTTCGTAACCCTTGCCTTTTAGCGTCTGGGCGTGCACGACGACGGGCTTTTTCATGCCCTTTGCGACATTAAACGCCTCAATAAGCGCCTTCACGTCGTGACCGTTTACGGGACCGATATACTCAAGCCCGAGCTCCTCAAAAAACATCCCGGGTGTAAAGATCCTGATACCCTCCTCCATCCTGCGCGCCATGTATGCGGCGCCGTCTGGCATATAGCTCAAAAATCGCTCTACGCGGCTTTTAAACTTCTGATACAGCGGCCCAGCCATCATCTGCGACAGGTAGTTGC
>CALCKS010000082.1 GCA_937965895.1 uncultured Campylobacter sp. | reverse complement strand
GTCTTTGATGACACCAATCTCTTTTCTTGAGCCTTGAAGCATATGGGCTTTTGCTGGATCTTTTGGATCGCTAAAGTTAAATTTGAAATTTGCAAGGTTTTGCCAAGCGTCTATTAAAGCTCTATCTGTTTTGTCATAATATGGGTTAAAAGCCATTCCGCTTTCTAAATCAATTTTTGGTATGGCAAAATTTAACTCAAGTCGACCCTTATCAATATGTTGAACCCAAAGGATATTAAATCTCTCTTTGTATTCTCCAAAAATCAGTGTTTCAAATTCATTTATGATCTTTTGTTTGGCATTCAAATCAATATCAGCTTCTTCAAAGCTCAAACAACCCATACAAAGTTTTTGTTTTTTGGTCATATTGGATACTATCTGCCTAGTAATCACTTCGCTACCTTTTAAAACAAATGCTGTCTCGTCTTTCACCCGATGATTTAAAAGATAGTTGATGCCAGCAATACTACCGCCGTTTTTAGTTTTAAAGAATTTTACTAACATACTTAACTTCTTGGATTTTGCTTTTGCAGCATTAAGTCGTCTAATTTTTTATTGACATCAATTATTTGTTTTAAAACAACACAATCTATGACTTTATCTATATTTACATGCTTTGCAATTTGGTTTATGTTGTTACCTATTCTTGCCACTTGAATTATCATTGCCTTATCGAATCTGTGGATAGGGGGCTTAGCGTTTGATATAATATGTCTAATATAGGCAGATGCCTTAAGACCAGCTAAAGACGCATTGAGCTCGAGCTTTTCTTTTTCGCTGTCACTAAGGCGAACAGATACTTTATGGGGAAACTTTCTATGATTCACAATAGCGCCTTCTTGCTTTCAACGGTATGTTTTTCAAACCACTGATCCAGCTTGTATCTATCATATCTTATTATTCTATTTATCTTCACATGCGGGATTATCCCTTTCATGCGATATTGCGCCTGGGTATTTACGGCTATTCCATATTCTTCCACAACGTCTTTTGGGCTCAACCAACGTTTTATAATATTATCATTCATAAAATACTCCTTATATTTTTGGGATGATAATATAAAAAATATCGGCAGAAAAGTTACAAAAACGATTAATAAAAATAGAAAATTTGTAATTTTTTAAAAAGCTATTATAGGATTAAAATTTTCATAATTATCCAATGTGTGCTTTATGCTCTCATCTATGCTTACGAGAAAAGTATTTCTAGAAATTTTTGTATCCAGCTTCATGTTTCGAAAGCTATTTATTTGTGATAAATTTTTATTTACGAGTTTCTTGTATTTATTATATGTCCTACTCAAATGCATTTTGTCTATTTCTGTACAGATTCCGTATTCCTGCAAATTTAATATAGAATCTACAAATTTTTTATAGTCTTTATTAGTATCATATAAAATATCATTGGTTTTTGTTAAAATATAAAAGAATAGATTTTTAGATAGTTCTTCTAAATCATCTTCATAATAATTTTTCATTGCAATAGTATTGCGTATCGTGTCGGCAAAGAATCCCTTTTTGCCCATAAGCTCCTTTTCTCTTTTTAGTTTCTTGCTATATTCTATTATGTCGCCATCAAAATCCTTAAAATACTCCGTCATCCCGACCAATGCTTTATTTTCAACATAGTTACTATCGTCTATAAAGTAGTAATTCTCAAAGAAACCAATAAGCATAGGCCTAGAACATTCTATTACCTCTCTTGTATAAAAAGCAGCATTTAAGAATTTGATCCCATCAAAACTTGCTTCACAAATTTCCATGGTCATGTTAATTCTTATAAGGTCAATAGCCCTATCCGAATCGCTGGTAAAAACAGCTCCATCTATTATAATCTTTTTATCCATCTACACCCTCCAACATCTCAAGAGCCTTACAGCTATTTATATAGGTATTGTAAGTTACGTAATTTTTATATGTGACTCCATCTCTTTTGTGGGTTAAATGATCTTTAATGATATCGCTATTTGCGCCAAGTTCTTCAAGCGCCGAACCGCTTATGTGTCTAGTGCCGTGTAGCTTAAAATCATCAAAACCAACGAATTTATCGAGTTTCATCTTTTGCCTATCAGTATTTTTAATAGACTCGCCGGTTTTTGGGCTTGCAAATACTAAGCCGCATCTATCGGCTGGTATTTGCATTATGGCTTCTTTTACGAGCAAAGGAAGCGGCTTTTTGTAGTCGTTTCCATTTTTAGTATCTATTAAATAATATACGTTATTTTCTAGATCGACATTTTCCCATTTTAAACCAACAACTTCTCCTTTTCGCCTACCATACAAACAAAACAAGAAAAATCCCCTCCAAAACGGATCATCTTTATAAAGCTCCAAGATAGCCGTTTTTAACTTATAAAATTTACCGATTGCATCTTTTACTATCGTTTTTCTAGTCGTTTTAGCTATTTTAGTTAGCAGAGCGCAGGGATTTACCGCTATCAGCTGATTGCGAAGCGCTATGTCAAACATCTCGCCTAAAATTCGCCTTGTATTATCATATGCCGTGCGTTTTGACAATACCTGCACTTTTCCTATTGTTTTATTAAATTTTCCATCGTGCATTAGATTATGGATAATATCGTCTATTTGGGCAGCTATAACGTCTACTACGATCTTTTTGCCGATACTGTCTTGCAAGTATGTCTCATAAAATGCAATGTCGCTAGCTACCGACTTTTTGCCGATATCCTTTTTGTTCTTCCATAGCTCAAACAAGTCATTAACCTTAGTTGTATCTTTAAATTTGAGCCCCTTTGCCTGCTTGCTTACGCCATCTAGCCACTTCACAAGCTCTTTTTTGGCTTCATTTTTGTATTCTCTTTTACTCCATCCGCTACGAGTATCTAGCGTAAGCACTTTTGTGAAGTATTTACCGCCGATAACCTTTCTTAGCAAAAAGACATTTGGTTTTAGCTTGTGTATAAATAAGCAGGTTTCGACTTTTTTATAATCGCATTTATTGATCGCCATTTTTAACGCCTAATACAACAATCCAAACAGCCAAAGCGGTATTTTATTGCCGCTTCCTACCTCTATTTCATCGGCAGCTATATATGAGTCTGAGATATCTTTTATCTGTTCAAAGCTCTTATTTTTACCGCCCACTTCAAATATAAATTTATCATCTACA
>CALCKS010000081.1 GCA_937965895.1 uncultured Campylobacter sp. | reverse complement strand
TTAAATTTGGCTTAGCAGTAGCTTAAATGTAAAGTTGCCTAAAATAGGTCAATCCATGCAAAGCGCACGATCTCACAACGATAATATGTTTTTAAAAATATACAAAAATATTTCACCAAGAACACACCCTTTGGCACAGTTTGGGGCACAGTAAAACTTCCGTTTTTACGTAGAAAAAGGCAATATCTTTTAAGGGTTAGGGCGCACTCAAATTGTTTTTACAAGTCTGTTTTTAACGGATTTATAAAAGTAATTAGCCGCGCTATACCGCCAAAGCTCTATTTTTTGCCTCGACTACCACCCCTGTTGCCGGCAGAGTTTCTTTCGGCTTGTCTTTGCCTGCTTTTCTCTCCGCGGCTCGTTTTGCCGTAGCCGGTCTTTGCCCCTAGATTTTTGCCCTTGCCCGACGTTCCGCCTTTAGCCGCGTCTTGTGCGGTCTTTTGCCTGCCGAGCTCGTCGGCTAGCTGTTTTTGCTTATTCGGATCTACTTTTGTGCCGCCAAAGCCTAGCAATGAGCCCGCCTCTAGCCAGTTGCCGACTTTAGTATTCGGCATACTCCAGCCCCCGCTTTTGTTTTTTGATGGGCTTACCCCGCCAAAACCGCCTCCGTTTCGCGCTCGCCCTTGCGCCCTAGCGGCTCTTTCCGCCCACTCCATAGAGCTTGTTTTATTTGATATTTCGACTCCGCCCGTAGAGTTTACTTGCGCGGTTTGCAAAGCCTGCGCCGCAATATCGCTCACTTGCGTACTCGGCGCCGTTACGGTTGTATTTAGTTGGTACGAAAAGCTATTTTGCACCTCTTGTAGGCTCTGGGCCAGTGCGCCTCTTAGTTCGCTCGCCCAGCCGTAGTTTTCCTGTTTAGTATAGCCGAAATTTAAGCCGCCAAAACCAAGCCCTACGCCTAAATTAAATTGCGGGTTATATCCTAATCTAGGCGCGCCGTAAATTCTGCCGACTTCTACTACGTCCGTTCTTGCTACGCTAGACGGCCTTGTTTTATCGACGTAAAGGAATTTCTTATCTTGCAATCTATACCCTACTACGTCGCCTTTTTTGTTTTCAAGTTCAACGTGGCTATCCAGCATTCCGAATTTCTCCTTAAAAAATTCTCCAAACTCAAGCGCCCTGTCATAATACGGCGCACCGTCCGCATCAAATCCTTGCAGCTCTCCGCCTAGCCCGAAATGATTATCGAGCCCCGCTATTACTTCCGTGATTTCGTCCACTACCGAGCCGATAGCAAGGCTTAGCCCAAACATCCCTAGCAGCGACGGAGCCGTGCCTAGTGCCCGCAAGCCATAGCTTAGCGCGCTTTGTGTGAGCGTATTTTTTAGCTCATTCATTAACGCTTCGCCAATATTGGCGGTATTAAATTCCCCGTTTACAAGCCCATCGTAGAGCATGCCTGCGGCTATACGCCCAAATACTCCGCCAAAAACATACCCTAGTCCTTCTACTGCGTTTTCATATTGGCTATCCATCATCATTTCGCCGTAAAATTGCCTAAAGTTTCTATTTATCTCGCCGCGAGTTCTACCGCCTAACCCTTTGCCAAAGCTATCGCCCCTGTCGCTTTGTCTAATTACGGCTTTGCGCTCTTTGGCTTGTTTCGCCACTATCTCGCTTGCACTTGATATTAGCGTAGCGGCGCTATCCTTATCCTCATGCAAAAGCAAAATTTGCATAGGCATTAGTATAAATTCTACAAAGTCCTCGTTTAACTCGAGCAGCCCTGCGGTCAAAGAAAAGGCTTGATTGATAAAAAAACTTCTTAGATCGGGGGTTGGTAAATTTAAGGCGTTATAGCCGTAGCCGCCTGCGTAATATCCGTCAAACAGCCCGCC
>CALCKS010000080.1 GCA_937965895.1 uncultured Campylobacter sp. | reverse complement strand
AGTAGCGACGGGATGAGAATCGCTATGCGGCCAAATAGCCTGAATAATCTTTTATTGAACTCCATTTTAAAAGCTTTATATTTAATTCTCTAGTTGCGAGGGTTATGTCTTGATTTTCCCCATCGCTATCATTAAAAATAATAATCTTGTCGCTTAAATTTCTATCGTCGTTTAAATCCGTAAAGTTAAAAAGAGTTGCCTTTAAATTATCTTTTTTGGGATTATTTAAGAGCTTAATAAGCCTTTCAGGTTCTTTTTTTGAGCGGCTTATTAAAAACTCGAATTTATGCGATAAATGCGATCTGCCCTCTATTGAGATATTGGGCGCGTATCTGGCATCTATGGAGTTAAAAAAATTCTCTACCTCGTCATAAAAAAATCCGCCACCAACCTTGCCCGGGGCAAACATATCGTTTACGCTTATCAATGCTTGGATTATATTATGCTGTTTTTTGGCGAAGTCCGACGGGGTAGCCGTTACAAAAAGCTCGTCATTATCTTTAAAAATACCAAACCCATTTAAAGTCGTTTCAAGCCGCTTATTTTTCTTTTGCCCGTTAAACTCGAACCCCGACATTTTTAAATCTTGTATAGTTTCCCCGCCATCGCTAAGTTTAACGACATCGTCGTCTATAAAGTCCACATAAAACGAAATATTGTCATTGTGCCTATCTAAAAAAGGCGTAATAATCTCGTGGCATTTAGGGGCAATAGTATTAACCTCAAAGCCGCCGTTTAAATATTCGTAGTAGGAACTTAAAAGCCTATGAATATCAAGCATAGCTAAAATAACGCCCTTTCTATTTTTATTTTTATATTACAAAACTCGCAAAATCGCTCTATCTGCATCAAGAAATTATCCTCACAGTCCGTAAGCGCAAATTCGCTTATAGGAAACGCCCATTTGTCGTCATATCCGTCGATATACACGTGCAAATGCCCGCCAAGACCTAGTCTTGTTTCGGAGTATTTTTGCATAAGTAGCCTTAAATTATCATCATTAGGGGCTTTGTTTTCTATAAACGGCGGGTTGGTGTGGACGTTAAAAAAATCATTCCTCAGACAGATGTCGTGATTGAACTAGGTGGTGAAGATGCCAAAATTACATATTTCCGCGGCGGCGTTGAACAGCGTATGAACGGCACATGCGCCGGCGGTACAGGTGCGTTTATTGACCAGATGGCTGCTTTGCTAGAGACGGATGCATCAGGTTTAAA
>CALCKS010000079.1 GCA_937965895.1 uncultured Campylobacter sp. | reverse complement strand
CACAAGCCCCGTGCGATCGGCTCCGTGATAGCAGTGCACGAGCACGGCGCCCTCCCTTTGGCGCTCACGAATGGTGCGCAAGACGTCTGCGATCTGTGCGGGCTTACTCCTGGCTTTGAAGTGGCTTATTTGCGAGCCAAAATTGATCCACAAACGCTCTTCTGTCGCCGCCTCTGCTAAAATGGCACAGATTTACGATGCTTTTGATGCCAAGCTCGTGCAGCTTCGCGGCGTCGCTCCCGTCAAGCTGAGCGCTGCGAAACAGCAGCTCGTCCACGCGGTAGAAATTTTTAGCTTCGTCGATGAGGGTTGCTTTTTGCGATGAGTTTGAGTTTGTGCCGTGCGCTGCGGTATCTGTGCTTTTAAAATGCGCGTTTTGAAATTTGGCGTCTTTTGCATCCGCGAGATTTTGCTCTGCGCCGCTCGTTTTTCTAAAATTTATGGAATTTGCTTCTGTCGCGAGTCCCGCTTTTACGCTCGTCGCAAAGAAAAACGCGGCGACTAATGCAAGGGTTTTAAATTTCAAATTTCATCCTTTAAATTTGGCTAAATTTTATGGTTGTTGTAAAATTTGACGCCAGACGGGTCAAATGCAAAATAGCAAGCGCGCCTTAATTTAACGCAAAATTTGAGCGTCAAACCCGCCAAAATCGCCGCTAAATTTTGCCGCGAGCCAGCAATCTGCGCCGCAAAAATTAAAATTTCGTTTTAAATTTCCCCGTTCCCGCCCTGGGTATCGCTAGATCAGCATTAGGTAGTTACATTGCGCATTTACGTTGCCCTTATAATTTTACTGAAAATAAATCGTAAAAGGGGTGCGCCCGTTTCCGCGAGCGCTAGAGTTCCGTTGTAGGGAAGGTTTTCATGCTCGCCTCTTGCGATACTTACCCGAAATTTTTCTAAATTTTACGCTTTTAGCTTTCGATCAGCTCAGTCTGCCAGTTCGCGCCTTGCAGCGTCGTATCAAGCTGCCTGATCTGCTTTGCTAGCTCGTCCACCTGCTTTTGCAGCGCCGCGACGTCGACCGTGCTTAGGATTTTAATCTCGCTGCGTGAATAAATTTCCACTTTTTGCGCAGAAGCTTGCGCGAATGTTCGCAGCGCTCCCGCTTTTAGCGTGAGTACGTCGCGTTTGGCAATCAGCTCGGTTAGGCTCTTGCCGTCTGCCTTCGCGGTGCAGTTGGTTAAATTTATCCGAACGATTAGTCTCTCAAGCTCGCCAGCAAGCGCGTCTAGCTCGGCCAGCAGCGCCTTTGGCTCTTCGCTGGGTTTATCGCCCTCTTGCACCTTCGCGTTATCCGCGAGCCTTGATTTTAGCTGCTCGATGCGTTTTTGTATGTCGGCGCGCAGTATCAGCGCCTCGGCTAGTTTCATTTTCGTCCTTTTTTCAAATTTATTTGCCGCCGCCAAGCTGCCTATCCTGTCCGTATCGCGGCGAATACGGGCCGTAGAGCAAGCAGTCTCGGCAATCGGTGCTAAACAAAATCGCGTCCGCGCGCGCTGAGAGATCAAAGCTCGCGTCCGAGACCGAGTCGGCGATCTGTTTAACTAGTGCGGAAACTAGCATGCCGATGAGATTGCCGCCGCCGTCACCCGAGTCGTTTGCAGCGGTCGCGCTTTTTTGCCAGAGTACGGCGCCGGTGTTTAGATCCACCAGAGTCGCCGCTACGCTCACGCGCGTGACGCTGCTAAGCAGCATATACGAGGTGCCGTAGTCCGCGACGTTTAGATACAGCGCGGCATCGGCGCCAAATATCTGCTTAAGCTTGTGCGCAGAGATCTGCGCGATCTCTGCGGCGTCGTAGATGCCGTTGTTTTTGAAGGTCTCGTTTACGAGCGCGGGCGAAAATACGTAATACCCCGCCTCGCTAAGCGGATAGAGCGCGTTTGCCAGCACTGCCGCGGAGGCCTTTATCTCGGCTGAGTCGCTGGTCGGCATCACGACTACGATCGATCGAGGCTTGGTCTGCAAAAATGCCGAATAGTCGTAAATCTGCGGCTGCGAGCCGGCGCAAGCGCCCAGAAATAACACCGCAAACGCGCCAAGGAGCGCCGATTTTATTTTATTTTTCATTTTGGCTTCCTTTTGCGGTTTTGCTCGCTTTGGCAGGTTTTGTTTGCTTGTTTTTCAAATTTTGCTTGCTCGTGTGCTCGCTTAAATTTGAGCTCTCGTCGTTCAAATTTGACGTGCCGGCTTTTTCCTTCGTCTGCTCGCCCAAATTTGCCGCAGTTTTGCTTGCTGCGCCCGCCGTTTTGCCATTTTGATTTAGCAAAAACATCGCGTAGTCGCGCGACTCCGGGTAAAGCTCGGCTTCTTTTTCGACGTAGGCTCTAAATTTAGCCCCGTTTCCCTGCGAAAGATAGAGTAGGCCCAGATGCGCGTGCAGTCCGGGAGGGACCTTGGCGGCTCTTTGATAGGCTTTTTGCAGGCTTTCCTCGAGTGCGGCGATCTGTGCGCCCGCGTCGCCCTCTTCGCTTAGGTACTCATAGACCGAGCCCGTGTATGCGCCGTCCCAGTAGTACAGCTGCCTAGGCGAGTCGTCCGCGCAGCCAGATAGCAACATGGCGGCGGTAGCGGCGAGCGTGAAATCGGCTAGTGTTTTAAAGCGCAAAATTTATCCTTATTTTGCGTTAAAAGCGCCGCTTTCAAGCCCGCGCGTTAGGTTGTTTACAGCCTCGATGATGGCTAGGCTTAGCACCTTGCCGTTTAGCGTCGAATCATACCCAGCGCTTCCGCCAAAGCCCAGTACTTCGCGGTTTGAGAGCTCGTACTCGCCAGCGCCCTGAGTGGAGTAGATCACCTCGGAGTTTTTCACGTCCACGACGTTAAGATTTACCTTTGCGTAGGCGGTTTGGGTCTTGCCTTTGCCAAGTATCCCGAAAAGCTGGTGATCGCCCGTCGTTTTGCGGCCAAACTCCGTCACGTCGCCTGTGATGACGTATCTTGCGCCCTTGATGTTTTGCGCCTCTTTGTTTAGCGCGCTTTCTTCTTTGATGGCGCGCATGTTGCTGCGGTCAAGCACCGAAAAGCGCCCGCTTTGCTGTAAATTTGAGATTAGGATGGTTTGGGCTTGGTTGCCTAGTCTGTCCTCGCCGTCTGAAAATACACCGTTTTGGTATGATGACTGGTTGCTAAAGCGGCCGATCGAGACGGCGATCTTTTGTCCTTGATAGGCGGCGCTTGGGGTTTGAACTTTTGGCGTTTCGACCACGCGAGATCTCTCCGTCGCGCAGCCAGTTATTAGCATTGCGGCGCACGCAGCTAGTAAAAATTTTACGTTCGTTTTCATATCGCTCCTTTAAATTTTGATTTGCGTTATTATCTTATCTGTTTTATGCTTAAAAATAGGTACCGCAATCGCCCGTCCGTAAAATCTTTGCATAGCTAATCTTTGCGTTAGCTAAAACGCTTTTTTAGATTGTTAAAAGCTAGTTCAAGGGCCTTTACTTCATACCCAAGCTCTTCTATGACCTCTTTTCTAAGATTCAAGTTTTCGGCTATAAAATCAGAAAATTTTAGCGATAGAACAAAAACATCTTCGCTACTAAAGCGATATTCGATATCCTCAAACGTAAAAACTTTTGCCGAAAATTTAACGTCCGCCCAAGCTATCCTTTTTACTTTTAAAAACCCGTTTTGAAAATAAACGGCTTTTGTCGTAATCAGGGCGTTTTTAAAGATGATAAGCGGCAACTCTATCGGTAGTTCGTTTCTTTTTAGTTCGAGTTTGTGTCGTTTTAAAAATTTATTCGCCGCCTCGAATAAGCTATAATGGCTATTGCGTTTGGCCTCGTTAAAATGCGAAACGCAAGCGTAAAACACTTCGAATAATATGCCGCTTGACGAATCTTTATATAAAGTATCGTCGCCTTTAAGCGTAGTAAACGGCGTTACGATGTCTTTTTCGGTTTCGCTAAACAGATAATCGGTCTCTAAATTTCTAAACGGAGCGTAAAACTCCTCATAAAAAATATTTAGAATTTGCGTAAAATCCTGAGTATTTAAGCCAAGTTTGGCGCACTCTCCTTCGTAATATTTTCTCTTTTTCTCATAAAGCTCGTTTTGCTCGCCGGTTTCATTTTTGCCTAGGCGCTTTTCTAGAATAGGAATCAGCTTTTCTTTCGCATTCTCTACGCTGTTCTCCCATATGCCGCTCATTTGAAATATATCGTAAGGAAGCGTTAGGGCGTTATAAGTGAGCCTAAGATTGCTTATTATTTCATAGTCGTCCTCGTCGTCCTCTTTTTTCTCAAAGCTGTTTTTGTATAGCTCTCCAAGCATAAAGCCGGCGATAAATTCGTCCCAGCCGTTAAATTCGCTAAGAATTTTTTCACCGTAGAAATTTACGATTTTTTCATATTTTTTTTGCTTCAAATATAAATCCTCAAAGCCGATTATCGCCAATGCTATTATGGATGCGTAATCGTAAGCTCTTATGTTTTGTTTTTCGCAAAAGGCGAGTATATCGCTCGTATCGGCGCAAAATTCGATAAATTTGCGTAAATTTTCATTTTTATAAAAATCCTCGGCTATTTGCATAAATTCGGCTTTTTTGTCGGCAAAGTCATCTTCGTTAAAATCGTCTTTATCAAAGGATACGCCGAAATTTTTAAACTCTTTTTTTATCTCCTCATCGGTTAAAATTTTATTAAATCCATCAAAGCTTAGCGTCTCAAGCTCATCTTTTATTTTATATAAAAAGTTAAATAAAATGCATTCGTAAATATGCTTGTCCAGCTTTTTTATATAGTCCATAACATCTTCTTCTAAGACTATATGGTAAGTTTCCCGCAGTGCGTTTGGGGATCTGTAAAAACCACTCTCGTAGTCCTCGGAAATACAAAAAAATCGCTCTTTTAACAGCTCCTTGCAAAAGAAAACGTTCTGCAAATCAT
>CALCKS010000078.1 GCA_937965895.1 uncultured Campylobacter sp. | reverse complement strand
TCTTCGTCTTTTATGACGCTAGCGCCCACGCGCTCGCCTAGGCTCTCGCCCGTGATCGTCGGCGCGTCAAGGTCCAGCAGCCCGTTGTCGCGGCGTGAAATTTCGTTTATCACGGCGCTTAGCCCGCCCGCGCGGTCGATGTCCTCCATGTGGATATTTGGCAGGCTAGGGCTGATTTTGGCGATGTGGGCGATCTTGCGGCTAATGTCGTTTAGGCTTGCGATCTGCAAATTTACTCCCGCTTCGCGCGCGATAGCCAGGATATGCAGCACGGTGTTGCTGCTGCCGCCCATCGCCATATCGACTACGAGGGCATTTTGGATCGATTTTTCGTTCACGATATTTCGGATTTTGTATTTTTCATCGAGCGCTATCTCGCAGATACGGCGTCCCGCTTCCCTGATGAGCTCCTCGCGCTCAGGCGTAAGCGCAGGCACGGTGCCGTTGCCTTTTAGCGCGATACCCATCGCTTCGCACAGCGTATTCATCGAGTTTGCCGTAAACATCCCCGAGCAGCTGCCCCCGCTCGGACAGGCATTGCACTCGATCTCTTTTAGCTCCTCGGCGCTGATCTCTTTGGTTTCAAATTTACCCACCGCCTCAAACGCAGTCGCAAGGTCGATCGGCTCGCCTTTTTTGGTGTAGCCTTTTTTCATCGGGCCGCCGCTAACAAAAACCGTCGGCACGTTCACGCGAAGCGCGCCCATCACCATGCCGGGCACGATTTTATCGCAGTTTGGCATACATACGAGAGCGTCTAGCGCGTGCGCGTTCATCACCGTTTCTATGGAGTTTGCGATCAGCTCGCGACTAGGTAGGCTGTAAAGCATCCCGCTGTGCCCCATCGCGATGCCGTCGTCCACGCCGATGCAGTTAAACTCAAAGGGTACGCAGCCGTTTTTGCGGATCTCGTCTTTTAAAATTTCGGAGTATTTGTTGAGGAAAAAGTGCCCCGGGATGATCTCGATGAAGCTGTTTGCTACGCCGATGAAGGGCTTTTCAAAGTCCTCGTCCTTTAGCCCGGTCGCTCTTAGTAAGCTTCTGTGCGGCGCGCGCGTATAGCCTTTTTTAATGATGTCGCTTCTCAAATTTAATCCTTTTAGTGAAATTTGGGCGATTTTATCGAATTTAGCTTTAAAAAGCTTAATTTAAATCAAATTTGAGTATATTTAAACTCTTTTAAAATAAGGGTAAAAATGCTTTTTAACTCATTTGCGTTTATAGTTTTTTTCTTACCGATTACTTTTGGAGTTTATTTTGTTTTAAATAAACTCAAATTCGTTCAACTCAGTATCTTTTGGCTCACGGTTGCTTCGCTATTTTTTTATGGATATTGGAATTTTATTTATATCCCGCTTATTTTATGTTCGATCACGTTTAACTTCTACGTCGGTCATCTGCTCTGCGCTCACCCATCTCGCAAAAAGCTTATTTTATGGGCGGGCGTCGCGGCAAATTTAGCCCTACTGGCCTACTACAAATACACCGACTTTTTGATAGAAAATTTTAACGGATTTTTCGGCGCCGACGTGCCGCTGCATCACGTCGTTTTGCCTCTTGGCATCAGCTTTTTTACATTTACGCAAATAGCGTTTTTAGTAGACTGCTATCACGAAAAAGTAAAAGAGCCCAGCTTCCTTCGCTACGCGCTTTTCGTTACGTATTTCCCGCATCTTTTAGCCGGTCCTATCATCCACCACGCCGAGATGATGCCGCAGTTTGCAAATTTACGTTTAAAGCACATAAACTATAAAAATTTAAGCATCGGACTTTTTTTATTTTCGATCGGACTTTTTAAAAAGGTCGTAGTGGCCGATTTTTTCGCTAGATTTGCCCTTCACGGTTTTGACGTCTATACGACTCTTAGCATGAGCGAGGCGTGGATCACGAGCCTTAGCTATACTTTTCAGCTATATTTTGACTTTAGCGGTTACACCGATATGGCGATCGGCATTTCATATATGTTTAACATTGTTCTACCGTTAAATTTCAACTCCCCTTACAAAGCGCTAAATATCCAAGACTTTTGGCACAGATGGCATATGACGCTCTCGAGATTTTTACGCGACTACATCTACATCCCGCTAGGCGGCAACCGCAGAGGCGAATACCGTACCTACGCCAACGTTTTTGCGGTATTTTTGCTAGGCGGACTTTGGCACGGGGCTGGTTGGATGTTTATCATCTGGGGAGCGTTACACGGGTTTGCGATGATGATTTGTAGATTTTATGGTGCGCATTTTCGCCCGATGAATAAATTTTTAGCTTGGTTTATAACGTTTAATTTTATAAATATCACTTGGATATTTTTCCGCGCCAGAGACCTAGATAGCGCGATGAAAGTACTAAAAGGCATGTTTGATTTTAGCTCGGTTAAGATAAATTTTAACTACTTAGAGTACATAAGTAACTCTCTAGGATACAATCAAATAAATTTTATGGAAACGCCGCAAATAGCCATTGGTACGTTTTGCGCTATTATGGGTATTACGCTTTTGGTTACGATTTTTGGGCGAAACTCGAACGAAATGGCCACTAGAGCAAAATTTGGCTTTCTTACCGCGCTGTTTACGGCATTTTTGCTTGCTTTGGTTTTTGCTTTTAGCTCCGGTGCGCAGGAGTCACCGTTTTTGTATTTTAACTTTTAGGATTAAATTTGAAAAAATATAAAATTTTTCTTTTGACGCTTCCTATTTTGACGCTAGTTATGATCGCGTTTTATATGGCGTTTGCAATGTTTCTCATCAGGGTTTCGTCGGCTCATCACTACGCGTATAAAAACTACCTCATCTCAAACACGACTGAACAAAACCGTATCATAGTCGAAAGCGGCTCAAACTCCTATCACGGTATCAACTCCCAGATGCTTGAAAAGCACTTTGGCAAGCTGGTTATAAATTTAGCCGATCACGGCGGTTATCCGCTACGCCACAGACTCTACCGAGCGGCCAAGCTAGCGCATAAAGGAGATATTTTTATCCTACCTTTGGAGTACAGGTACTACATCAACGATGTTCCGCCCGATACTTATTACTACGGACTTTTTTTTGAGATTCACCATTTTTACGACTATTTACCGTTTTTTGAAAAGCTAAAAACTATCTCGCAAATCCCGTTTCAAGCATTTATAAACGCGCTAATAAGAGACTATAAAGAAATAGCGGCATTTGAGATAAATTTCGATAACTTTATCAACAAAAAGCCTCAAGCCGTGCACGATTTTTCGCCGGATTTTAGAAACGGCGAACGCGGCGATTATAAATACATCGGCAAAGTAGAAGAAGCCAAAGACACGCAGATGCCGTGCCAAAAATACATATTTTTCACCGATTTTTCGGGTAGCAAAATCGGTATAAGCGATATTTTCAAAGAAAATTTAAATTTTATGAAAAAGCTTGAGCGCGAAAAGGGGATCAAATTTATCTTTACCTACCCGGCCGTCGCAGGCGACGACTGCTACGACCTAAACTACCCGCACGCCGCGGATAATCAAAAATTTCTAAAAGACGTAAAAAAGCTCATCGAGGATAACGGCTTTGAGATGATCGGCGATTATAAAGATAGCTATTTCCCGCGTAAATTTCTGCACGATACGTGGTTTCATCTAGTGCCCGAGGCCAGAGATATGCGCACGCAAAAGCTAATCGAAAATCTCGAAAAGTCAAAATATGCAAAAGAGCTACACGCGAAGTAAAATTATATTTACTAGCGAGCGTAAATTTGGACTTTTGCTTTCTAACTAAGTTAAATTTGAGTAAATTTTACTCACCGTCATAATTTTTCGAATTAGAATTTGAAGTAAATTTAACGCAGGTCTTTTTATAGGAAATCGAAATTTGACGTAGAAAAATATGCAAATTTGAGCCCAAAAGTTCAAATTTAAGCGCAAAACATAGCCCGTCTCGCGCTTATAAAATAGCTAGAGCGATTTTAGTCGCTCTAGCCTAACGAAGATAAAATTAATCCGCTACTTTCATCGCGCCGCCCGCGCCCAAACCGCCTTTTACGGTTTGCATTTTGTAGTTTCTGACGGCTTCTATTAGGTTATTCATCGAGTCGGTGAAGGCTGCTACTATGACTTTGCCCTCAGGCGTGTTGGCGTAGGCCCCAAGTCCTCCGCCTACCTTACTACCAAATAAGCCTCCAAGTCCTGCAAAGTCCGTGTTTCTAGCGCTTCCCTCGGCTGCCGCTAACTGTACGCCCGATCGGTTTTCGATTAGCGTTAGAACAGTACTTACGTCGCTTGTGCTAAACCCGCCGGCTACGGTACCTGCAACCGAGCCGAAAAATGCGCCGACAACGCCACCTAGTCCGCTAGTATTGCTCTCGCTAAATGTTATCGTAGGAGTTAAGGTATAGTCCGCGGCGACCATCTGACCTTTTTTGAAATTTGAGTTCTTTCTAAGCTCGCCCGACTCCATCAACGCGCGCTCTTCTAACATTTGGTTAAATGCCTTGCTACGCTCGACGACTACGAAGCAGTTTGACTGCTGAGCTAGGAGCCTAAGAACCGGGATAGTAGATGTTAGTTTGTACTGCCCGGTTACGACGGAGTACCAGTCGCTATTTCTATCCTCATAAATCGTAACCGTACCCATAGACTCGGTACATCTGGTTAGTCCAGAGTTAGTATTGTGCGCGCTTGAACCCGCAGCTGAGCCAGTAGCCGTCGTTTTAGCCCCAGGCGATCCCATACTCATCGACGACATACAACCCGTCAAAAGAAAAGGCAAAGCCAAAGTCGCAATCTTCGATGCGTTAAAAAACGATTTTTTCATTTATAACTCCTTAGATAAATTTACAAAATTGTAATATATTTGCGCTAAAAATTTACTTTATTTTAAATTTGATGTTATAAAATGATTTAGAAATAACCAGAAAGGATTTGACATGAAAAAACTTGTTTTAATCGCTATTTTTTCAGCGCTTTGTTTAAATTTGGCAAACGCTTACGACCGTTATTCAAACGAATCTTTAATAATAATCCCTGATGACAGCTACAAATACAAAAAACGCCGCCACCGAGATAGATACGACGACGACGTAGTGATATATATGGATCGTCCGTACGGCGGCTACAAACAAACCGACCGAGGCAGAGACTACCGCGACAAACTAGTCGATCAGTACATAAAAAACAATAACATAAAAAAAGGCGGCTCGAGCAAATCGGACGACCGAAGCTACGAGAGAGGCTATGATGACGGATATGATGACGGATACCGCGATAGACGCGACGATTATTACTATTCGCCTCGCCCGCAAGTAGGCATCCGCGTTAGATAAATTTGACGCCCGTTCGCCGCTAGTCGTCAAATTTGACTGGCGGCGAAATTTAATTTACGAATTTGATTTACAAAAAGGAAAATAATGCTAACCAACCCCGTTGTGATCAGTATCCTCGTGATGACTGCGCTTTGTTTGTTAAGGTTTAACATCCTGCTTTCCATCCTAGTCTCCGCCTTAGTCGCGGGTCTCATCTATCACGGCGGATTTGCCGGCGTAGGGGCGTTTTTCGATGCGCTAACGGCCACCACATCGACGCTGATAACGGGCATGAAGGGCAACCTAGAAACCTCGCTCAGCTACATCCTGCTCGGCGCTCTCGCAGCCGCGATAGCTAATACGAACCTAACGGCGATCCTCATAAACGCCGTTAGCAAGGCTCTAGCGAAAACCAGCACCTATTTTGCTCTGATAATCGCCTCCATCGCGTGCTTATCGCAAAATTTGATCCCGGTTCACATCGCTTTCATCCCGATTCTTATCCCGCCGCTTTTGCCGCTGATGAACCGCCTAGGTATCGACCGCCGAGCCGTCGCGTGCGCGCTAACTTTTGGACTAAAAGCGCCGTACGTGAGCATTAGCGTCGGCTTTGGCCTTATCTTTCACGGTATCATACAAAAAGAGCTCGCAAACAACGGCGTAGAGGTGCAGATGGGCGAGATCTCAAGCGTGATGTGGTTCGGCGGCCTTTCTATGTTAGTGGGTTTACTCTTAGCCGTTTTCGTCTTTTACCGCAAAAGACGCGACTACGCGCACACCAAATTTGAAACGAGCGAAGAGCAAGAGGCACAGTTGGCCGCAAGCCTAAAAATGACGAAAAAAGAGTGGGCGGTGCTAGGCGGTGCGGTTGCGGCGTTTGGAGTGCAAATTTATACCCAGAGTATGCCGCTTGGAGCGCTTTTAGGACTGCTAGTTATGGTGGTTTTCGGCGGTATCGAGTACCGCAAAATTGACAAAATCATGGACAGCGGCCTAGCGATGATGGGCTTTATCGCATTTATCATGCTCGTTGCGGCAGGCTTTGGCTCGGTTTTACGCGAGAGCGGCGGTATAGAGCAGCTGGTGAGCTTTGCTAGCGCGGTCGCCGGCGGCAAAATGGGCGGCGCGATACTGATGCTAGCTATCGGCTTGCTCGTTACTATGGGTATCGGCACGAGCTTTGGCACGATACCGATCATCGCGGCGATCTACGTGCCGTTTTCTCTTTCTCTAGGATTTTCTCCGGCGGCGATCATCTTGTTAGTTGGTATCGCGGCGGCTCTGGGCGATGCAGGCAGTCCCGCTAGCGACAGCACGCTAGGGCCTACGAGCGGTCTAAACGCCGATGGCCAGCACAATCATATTTACGATACGTGCGTGCCGACTTTTATATTCTTTAATATACCGCTGTTAATCGGCGGCGTAATCGGCGCGATGATTTTGTAAATTTAGTGGCTTACCTCGCGAGCGTCTTTAACGGAGCTAGTAAAAATTTAGCTTGATAGACTACATGTCTTATCTTCGCTAAATTTTTACGTCGCAACCCTTAAATCCATCTCGCGATACTTCGCCTTGGCTTTTTACGCTCAAATTTGAAGCAAAATTTGTAAATTTGACTCATACACTCTTTTCCGTCGTTACCTTCTACAACGCTAAACTAAAATCAAATTTAAATTTGGAACGTCTTTTGCTTAAGTCATCTTAAAATTCACTTTTCAAAAAGGATAAAGCTATGATGAGATCACTTTGGTCGGGCGTTACGGGACTACAAGCTCACCAGATCGCTATGGATGTTGAGGGTAACAACATCGCTAACGTCAACACAGTCGGATTTAAATACAACCGTGCAAATTTCGACGACCTTATCTACCAAACTTCGCGTATCGCCACCGCACCGCAAAATCAACACGGCGGCGTAAATAACATGGAAGTTGGCCTCGGCACGCAGATAAACTCCACTACGAGGATTTTCAAGCAAGGCTCGCTGCAAACCACCGACAAACAAACCGATATCGCGCTTCAAGGCGACGGATTTTTCATGGTGAGCTCCGACGGCGGTAAAACCACCTACTACACCAGAAACGGCGACTTTTCAAGAGACAGCGAAGGTAACTTCGTCGATAACGGCGGCAACATCGTGCAAGGCTGGATGAGAGATGAGGAAACAGGAGAGATAGATCCTACTAGACCTATCGGCGATATAAAGATCCCAGTCGGCCTAACCGTGCCTGCGCGCGCTACGACAAACATCGCGCTAAAAGGAAACTTAGACAGCGGTAACGACGTAGGAAATAAAAAGATACCTATCTATAAGCTAGATCAGTTTCATAATTGGGTCGACACAAATAATGACGGTATAAAAACCGATACTGAAAAACACGAAGAAAACAATATCGGCGAAAATAGATTTTACGTAAATAGGCAAGGCGAGCAGAGGATGACAGAGCGCGGAGCCGATCTTGGCGTTTTATTTAATAATGCCGGCGACGCGTATAATCTACGCACGGGGCAGGGTATCTGGGTCAGCTATGCAGACGCCAAAACTAAGGCCATGAACGTAGGCGCTAGAAACGACGGAACCTTTGCGGCGCCTAAAAATTTGAACGTAAATTTAAATGGCGAGTCTATAGTAGCAACGGTAAATAGCGTAAGCGAGCTAGCTACGGCTATAAATCAAAGATATAGCAAAACGGGCGTAGAAGCTAGCGTCATAAACGGCGATCAACTGGTTCTAACCAACAGAAACAACCTAGGCACTACCGCAGCCACCAGAAATATAAAAATGACCGTAAATAATGAAACTGATCCAGCTTGGGCTACAACAGATTTTAAAACGACCAATATCCTAACCGCATACCAATATACTTACAACAAAACCCGCGTAAGCGCGCAGCATACCTATGATGATTCTATGGCTAGAGAGGTAACGACTACGGAGGATTTGCGCGAAGCGATGCAAAAAGACGCTAGGCTCTGGACTAACTACAAAGGAACAAAAATAGATAACGACGGAACTGGAAAACCTAAACAATCCGATTTTACAGCTGCGGCTTCTCTTAATGAAAATAAAAACGACGGCGTGGAGATAACCGTAAACGAGCACGGTCAGTTTCAGGTAAAAAATCCTAGCGGAGACGCCTTTAACTCCGACGATGGCGACGCAACGGACGCAACTGGAGGCGGCACGACGAACAATACCAATACTGACGACAATGACAATAATATAAATTTAGCCGTCACTGGTCTAACCAATGCCGCCAATAACGTAACCGAAAACGTTAAATTTACGGCGTCTATGGCTCCGCTCTCAGGCTCGCTAAACTCCGGAGATGCCGCAAGAGTAACCGATAGCCTAAATATGGCCGCTCATAGCTCTAGCACCGATCTTTACGATAGCTTAGGTACGAAGCATAATATAAAAATGGATTTCGTAAAACGCGGCTACACAGAAAACGGCGGAACAGAGTGGACGATGGTCGTTCAAGTAGCCGAACCAAACCAAATAAGTACGACAGAGCCTAAAAATGTGATAACCGGTTACGTGAGATTTAACCCGGACGGCTCGCTAGCGACCTATAGTCCGGCTAGCATTACCTTCGGCGCGCAAAACGGCTCAGCTATCGGCCAGCACATCGAGCTAAAATTCGGTACTACGCAGACCACCGACGGACTAACGAGCACCGATAATAACTCAAGCACCGCAGACATCAGTCAAGACGGCTATGCTAGCGGCGAGCTAAACGGTATCAGGATAGATCAAAGCGGAACGCTAGTAGGTTCTTTTACAAACGGCAGAAGCCTAGGACTAGCGCAAGTGGGCGTTGCTAAATTTGCAAATAATCAAGGCTTAGCCGGCGAGGGCGGAAATTTATTTTCTCGTACGGCAAACTCGGGCGATCCGATCATCGGCGCGGCTCAAACTGCCGGACGCGGCAAGATCTCAGCCTCAAGCCTTGAGATGAGCAACGTCGATCTATCTCGCTCGCTAACTCAGCTCATCGTCGTACAGCGCGGCTTCCAGGCTAACTCAAAGACGATAACTACTAGCGACGAGATGCTAAACACGCTGCTTCAACTAAAATAATTTATTTCTTCGGGCTTTAGTTTTGTCTAAAGCCCTTTTTATTCATTTTTAGCTAAATTTACCGCTAAATTTAACTAAAAGAGTCAAAAATGCAAGTAACGCTTCTAAACTACACCCCGTTAAACATCTGCTCGCACGCGATTCGTACGTGCTGGCAAAGCTTTGAAAAAGGCGATAACGGCGGCGAAAAAGACGTCGAGCTCATCGAACGCGTCGGCAATAAATTTAAACACGCCAGCACGCTAGAGCACCTCTACTATAACTTCTACATCCAAGGCATCTCGCGCGCCCTGCTACAAGAGCTAGCCCGTCACCGCGTAGCAAGCCTCAGCGTCAAATCAACGCGCTACACCCTAAAAGAGCTAAAAAAAGAAGCTAAATTTGAGCTTGGCGACTTTGATCGAGCGGCGAGATTTATAGTACTAACCGGCGACGAAACGGTCGATAACGCAAGCATCAAAGCGCTGGAAAACCTGCGCGAAATCCTCGCAAACACGACAAAAAGCCTCGATATCGTCAAATACTGCCTGCCCGAGTGTTACAAAACCGAACTCGCATGGAGCGTAAATGCGCGTAGTTTGCAAAATTTCCTCTCGCTTCGCAGCTCAAAATCGGCGCTTTGGGAGATCAGAAATCTCTCGCTAAAGCTTTACGAGTCGCTACCGCAGGAACATAAATTTATATTCGAGGATCACGTAAATCAAGATCTTGAGCTAAAATAATAGATCGGTTTATATAAAAATTTGCCTACAATCTACAAACAAATGCCGCGTGTAAATTTTACGTGTTTTTGGAAAATTTAACGCAAAATTAGGAGCGATAAAATAGGGCTATTTGATATTTTTAAAAAGCAAAAATTTGACGTCGACGTGCGCTCGGACGGTGTTTTCATCGGCGGCGTAAACTGCGGGTTTGATCTGGCTAAATTTAATGAAGCCCTAGGTCAGCCGCGCGTGATAGATGACGGGGAGGGCAAAAGCCGCTATTTTTGGGATGAGGCGGGGATTTTTGCCTTTGTGCGCGCAGGAGAGCTTGCAGAACCGAGGCTTTCCGAGATAATTTTGATGCTTGAGGTCGCAAAGGGCGTGCAGCACGAGGTTCCGCGCAAGCTCTACGGCGGCGCGTTCACGCTTGAGGGCAGGCCGCCGCTTGAGGCCGTGCCAGAGCAGGAGCTGCGCGGCGCATATATATTTTTGG
>CALCKS010000077.1 GCA_937965895.1 uncultured Campylobacter sp. | reverse complement strand
GGGAATTTTATTCGTCGATGACGATTACAGGGTTAGCAGCGACTTTTGCACGAGCGCATATAGTAGCATCGTAGCTAGCGACACGACGCAGGTCATCGCCGATGATATGGTAAAGGTCTTTGCATGGTACGATAACGAGTGGGGCTACTCGACAAGGCTTGTGGACCTAGCTAAGATTGTGGCTACGAAGTAAATTTAAAGGGTGAAAAATGAGTGAAATTTTATCGATCAACGACCTTGAGCTAAGCGGCGCGAAGGTATTTGTGAGGTGCGATTTTAACGTGCCGATGGATGAGTTTTTAAACATCACCGACGACCGTCGTATCCGCTCGGCGATACCAACTATCCGCTACTGCCTAGATAACGGCTGCAGCGTGGTTTTGGCTAGTCACTTAGGGCGACCTAAAAACGGCTTTGAGGAGAAATTTTCGCTACGAGGCGTCGCAAAAAGACTCTCGCTTTTACTGAGCCATGAGGTTGTATTTGCCGAGGACGTCATCGGAGCGGATGCCAAAGCTAAAGTCGCCGCGCTAAAACCGGGCGAAATTTTACTTCTTGAAAATTTGCGCTTTGAAAAGGGCGAGACCAAAAACGACGAGGCGCTAGCCGGCGAGCTCGCTAAATACGGCGAATTTTATATAAACGACGCGTTTGGTGTCTGCCACAGAGCGCATAGCTCGGTCGAGGCGATCACTAAATTTTACGACGAGAAACATAAAGCGGCGGGATTTTTGCTGCAAAAGGAGATTAATTTCGCCCAAAATCTCATCAAGCACCCTGCGCGTCCGTTTGTCGCGGTCGTTGGCGGTAGCAAGGTAAGCGGCAAGCTGCAGGCTCTGCACAACCTGCTTCCGCGCGTGGATAAGCTGATAATCGGCGGCGGCATGGCGTTTACGTTTCTAAAATCGCTCGGCGAAAATATCGGAAACTCGCTGCTTGAAGAGGATCTCTTGGGCGACGCGTGCGAAATTTTGCGCAAGGGTAGGGAGCTTGGCGTTAAAATTTACCTACCCGTAGACGTCGTCGCGGCTCAGACCTTTTCGGCTGAAAGCGCCGTAAAATTCGTCCCCGCTCAAGAGATTCCGAGCGGCTGGATGGGGCTTGATATCGGGCCGGCGTCGATTAGGTTATTTAAAGAGGTCATCGCCGACGCGCAAACCATCTGGTGGAACGGGCCGATGGGCGTTTTTGAGATGGATAAATTTAGCAAAGGCAGCATCAAAATGAGCCACGCTATCATCGACACTCACGC
>CALCKS010000076.1 GCA_937965895.1 uncultured Campylobacter sp. | reverse complement strand
TAGCCTTTTTTAAAATTTTGCGGTAGCACGATAGTCCAAATTTCTTGCCTAATCGTGCAAATTTGATATAACCCAAGTAAATTGCACAAATTTTAAAGGGGCTTAGAGTGAGTGTCGCCGCTAACCTTAATATTAGCTCGCGCTTTGCATAAAATATATACTATTTCTAAAATCATACAAAGACCTCTTGACATTTTCTATATTATTCGATAAACTTCGATTAGTATTATTTATAAGTAATACATAAAAAGGTTTTATGATGATAAAATTAAACGACATAGCTGAAATAAAAACCGGACTAGTGTTAAGTAGGAAAAAGGCTGAAGCACATACCCCGTCTGGGTACTCGTATAAAATTGTATCGCTAAAGTCGTTTGCCGAAAATGCCATTTACGACAACTCGTTTGCAGATGAGTTTATATCAAATGAGCAAATAAACGATGACTATAAAGTAAGCCTAGGCGATGTTTTACTGCGACTTAGAGAGCCGAATTTTGCCGTTTATATAGACAAGGACTATGACGATCTTATCTATTCGTCTTTGATGGTGCGCATAAGGGTTAAAAGCGATAAATTTGATCCGCATTTCGTGGCGCATTATCTAAATAGCAGCGCCGTTAAAAGAGCTCTTGCGCCCGATCTTTCAGGCACAGCAATAGCAATGATAGGCGTTTCAAGCATAAATAACATAAAAATACCGACGCTAAATTTGCAAACTCAAAACAAGATAGTAAAATACCTAAATTTGGTCTGCCAAGAGAGCGAAATTTTACAAAATTTGACGGCAGCAAAGCAAAAATACCACAAAAGCATATTTGAAAATTTGATAAAACAAGAGGAGAACTAAAATGCAAAAGACCACACAAGAGACCATAAACAACGTCGTTTGGAAAGCCTGCGACACATTTCGCGGCACGATGGACGGAAGCGATTATAAAGACTATGTTTTAACTATGCTTTTTGTTAAATATCTATCTGATTTTTACAAAGAAAAGCTGGGGCAGCTAAGAGCCGAGTACGGCGACAAGCGTGAAAGGATCGAAGCAAAGCTAAAGAAAGAGAAATTTAAGCTTGATGAGAGCTGCACGTTTGAGTATCTTTTGGCGCACAAAGAGGCTGCAAATTTAGGCGAGATAATGAACAAAACGCTAGAAAAGATCGAAGAGGACAACAAAGACAAGCTTGAGGGGATATTTAGAAGCATAGACTTCAACAACAAAAACAAGCTTGGCGACACGAAAGAGAGAAATGCCATATTGCAAAATTTGCTTGAGGATTTTAGCGATAGCAGGCTAGACCTTCGCCCATCCATGCTCGAGGGCAACGACATAATCGGCGACGCATACGAGTATCTCATAGCTCATTTTGCAAGCGACGCAGGCAAAAAAGGCGGAGAGTTC
>CALCKS010000075.1 GCA_937965895.1 uncultured Campylobacter sp. | reverse complement strand
CGGTCAAATTTATCCGCGGCGCAAATTTAAAAGCTTAAATTTGAATTTTGCATTAGCCGCTCGACCTGCTTACTCCAGTCTAAAAATACGCCTATAAATCGCATCGTCAAGATCGCCGTCATGCAAAAACTCCAAATAATCATTTCGCATCTCCTTGCTCATAGCGTAAAAAGGCGAGACGGGCAGTAGGCGCTCAAATAGCGACGCACAGCCGCAAAACGCGCTGCCGCCATCGCCGCCTTTAAAGTATATCGGCGCGCTTACAAGCTCGACCGGGTAAGGATCAAAGGCGATGAATAGCCCGAATAAATTCGGCTCAAATAGCGAAAATTCCGGATTTTTGGGCTGATTAACGTGCGGTAACGCCACCTTGTCGGGATCCAGCTCGTCGCCAAAACGCCAAAGCGTGCGCGCGCCGCATCCGGCTAGGTATTCCCATTCGTCCTGGCTGGGTAGGCTAAAGCCGTTCTTGCGTAAATTTGCTTCAAGCTCCTCGTGCGTGACGTCCGTAAATAAAAACGCGCGAATTTTGCCGTCTTCGCGAACTAACTTTATCGTGCTCCAAACCGTTATTTCAGAAATATCTTTGTCTTTACCGCACAAAAAATCCTCTATTTCGTTTGTGTAAATTTTAAGCCTTTCGTCGCTTAAATCTACCTCGTACCAGCTAAGTTCGGCGGGTTTTCTTTCGGCTAACATAGCGGGGATTTTGGCGCGGCGAAGCGGCGAGGTTTGTTCTGCTACGAATTCGCGCAGGCTTTGATCCTTGGGACAAAAGTCGCATTGTTTTTTAATCTCTTTTGCCGAATTTTCATCTAAAACGGCAAAATCATCCCAGCCAAATTCGGGCTCGTCCCCCGGGATAAAAACGAACTCGCTCCCCTTAAAATCAAAAATGCCCGTCTCAAAGCTATGCTCGCCGCACGTAAATTTGCTTAAATTTAGAAATTTAAACTGCGGGTGAGCTGCGGATATTTTTAGCATCGCGTCTTGTTTTTCGTTGGAATTTAGCTTTTGAAATTCTGCTTTGTTTATCTTTTTTCCTTATTAAAATTTAACGCATTTTAGCGGACTAATCTAAAAAATGTTTAAATTTAGACGAGCGGCGCGGCTCAACTCGGCTTTGAGCTAGACCGTAAGCGATAAAATAGATTCAAGTAAAAACTATTTGTGAGTTAAAAACAGGGCGAATTTAAAAATCAAAAAGAAGGATGCGAAGCGGTAAATTTAAAAAGAGCCCAGAGTCGGGCTCAAATTTTAGTGTAGGCTAGACCAAACTTTGCGTTTCCAAAGCCATCCGAAGATGCCGAAAATTAGGAAGTAAATCATCACATTTATGCCTAGACTTTCGCGCTCGGCTTTTTTAGCGTCGCCGGCTTTTTGCATATAGGCTACGATTTGATCCTCGCTAGCCTTGCTTAGACCTACGCGAGGCATCGCTGTGCCCGGTAGCATTTTTTGCGTGTCGTTTATAAATTTATGCAGATAATCATCGC